>NZ_DASYHI010000013.1:0-438376 GCF_035998675.1 Telluribacter sp. | reverse complement strand
CACCAGCCGTGCCACCGTTGCAACGGTGGCACGGCTCACTCCCCAGGCAAATGCAGCTTTGCTCTTTCCTTATGATTTGCAATTTGCAAATCGCGAATCAAGAAGCCAACGGCCTTATTGCTGCGTAGCGGGAGTGTTGCTTCCAAGGCAACAAATACTACCCATAAGCTGGTTTTTACACTTTCTGCACAGCATTAGGATTCACAAACTAAAGCGGCGAATTTTGGGTTTACATTTAGATAGGGCTCCCCTAACCAGGCCCTCCGTTATTCTTTGGTCCGTGTATGATAAATCAACCTGAACTTCGCCTTGAAGGTGTTCCGTTTGAAGAACTTGATCCTAAAAAATATATCCTGATAAAAGGGGCCCGCGTCAATAATCTTAAAAACATTGATGTAGCCATTCCCCGCAACCGGCTCGTTGTAATTACCGGTCTTTCCGGCTCCGGCAAGTCTTCTCTGGCTTTTGATACCCTGTTTGCCGAAGGGCAGCGCATGTACGTCGAGAGCCTCAGCAGCTACGCCCGGCAGTTTCTGGGCCGGATGGAAAAACCCGAGGTAGAGTACATTAAAGGTATTTCACCGGCCATTGCCATTGAGCAGAAAGTAAGTACCCGCAATCCCCGCTCTACGGTAGGTACTTCTACCGAAATCTACGACTACCTGAAACTACTCTTCGCCCGTATCGGTGTTACCTACTCGCCCGTGTCGGGGCAGGTGGTGCGGAAAGATACCGTAACCGATGTAGTGGATTTTATGCTAAACCACGAGGAAGGTACCCGTGTCATGGTGCTGGCACCCCTGCTGGTACGCGACGGACGCACGCTGGAAAACGAGTTGAATATTCTTCTTTCCAAGGGCTATAACCGTATTGTGGCGCAGGGCGAAACCCATTTTATTGAAGAAGTACTTGAAAATTTTGCCAGCTTTGACAACTCGGGCCGGTTGGAAATACTCATTGACCGCGCTACCGTTCACGCTGACGACGAAGATACCCAATACCGCCTTTCAGACTCGGTACAGACTGCCTTCTTTGAAGGAGAAGGCGTTTGCCTGGTAGAAGTACGGGGTGGAGAGCGCCGGGAGTTTTCGGATAAGTTTGAGCTGGATGGTATCCGGTTTGAAGAGCCAACGGTTAATTTGTTCAGCTTCAATAACCCCTTCGGTGCCTGTAAACGCTGCGAAGGTTTTGGTAAGGTACTGGGTATTGACCCGGACCTGGTAATACCTGACAAGAGCCTGTCGGTATTTGAAGGTGCCCTGGCCCCCTGGCGTACCGAAAAAATGAGCGAATGGCTGCGCCCGTTACTGCGCAATGGTATCCGGTTTGATTTTCCCATTCACAGAGCCTATAAAGATCTTTCGGCCGAGCAGCAGGAACTGCTCTGGACCGGCAATCAGTACTTCCGGGGCCTTAATGATTTCTTTCATGAAATTGAAACCCAGACGCACAAGATTCAGTACCGTGTGATGCTCTCGCGGTACCGCGGCCGGACTACCTGCCCCGAATGCCGCGGCTCGCGCCTGCGCAAGGATGCCGCCTACGTAAAGGTAGGCGGAGCCTCTATCACCGACCTGGTACTTATGCCTATCAGTAAGGTACTTCCTTTCTTTGAAAACCTGGAAATGACCGAGCACGAGCAGCAGGTAGCCCGTCGAATCCTGACGGAGATCAAGAACCGTCTCGAGTACATGGAGCGGGTAGGCTTGGGGTACCTGACGCTCAACCGCCTCACCAACACGCTGTCGGGTGGGGAGTTTCAGCGGATCAAGCTGGCTACCTCGCTGGGTAGTGCGCTGGTAGGGTCCATGTATATACTCGACGAACCCAGCATAGGCCTGCACCCGCGCGATACCCGTCAGTTGGTGGGGGTGCTGGAGTCGCTGCGGAATATGGGTAATACGGTTATTGTGGTAGAGCACGAGGAAGAAGTCATGCACGCCGCTGATCAGATTATAGATATAGGCCCCGAAGCCGGTTCGGGAGGAGGTTATATTGTTTTTGAAGGTACCTGGGAAGATATTAACAGCCATAAAGAAAGGGGCTTATCCACTACCAACGAGCACAAATCGCATACCATCGAATTTTTGCTGGGGCGCGATGTGATACCCGTTCCGAAAGTCCGGCGCAAGACTACCCAGTTTCTGGAAATAAAAGGTGCCCGGGAAAATAACTTAAAAGATGTGGACGCCCGGTTCCCGCTCGGGCTGCTTACGGTGGTAACCGGGGTAAGTGGTTCGGGAAAATCAACCCTCATCCGAAAGATTCTCTACCCGGCCCTGATGCGCGCCAAGGGCGAATACAGCGAGGACGTAGGTAAGTTCAACGAGCTGGCGGGTAGCCTGGACCGGATTGAGGCGGTTGAAATGATTGACCAGAATCCCATTGGCAAATCGTCCCGCTCTAACCCGGTTACCTACATCAAAGCCTACGACCACATGCGGCAGATGATGGCCGACCTGCCCATTGCCAAAGCGCGGGGCTACAAGCCGTCGCACTTTTCCTTTAATATTGAAGGTGGCCGCTGTGAGGTATGTCAGGGCGAAGGCCAGGTGAAGATCGAGATGCAGTTTATGGCCGACATCTACCTTACCTGCGAAGGTTGCGGCGGAAAGCGATTCAAACAGGAGATACTCGAGGTAAGGTACAATGAAAAGGATATTGCCGATATTCTGGATATGACCGTGGATGATTCCATTGAATTTTTCCGGAAGTCAGAGCCGAAGCTGGTAGAAAAACTCCTGCCCCTGCAGGACGTAGGGCTGGGTTATGTACGGTTGGGGCAGTCGTCCAATACGCTGTCGGGAGGGGAAGCCCAGCGCGTTAAGCTGGCATCTTTTCTGGGTAAGGGTAATGCCAACAAAGGAAAAACGCTGTTTATTTTTGATGAACCTACCACGGGGCTTCATTTTCACGATATCAGAAAGCTACTTAAAGCCATCAATGCCCTGGTAGACCAGGGAGACAGCGTACTAATTATTGAGCATAATATGGAAGTTATCAAGTGCGCCGACTGGATCGTGGACCTGGGGCCCGAGGGCGGCGAAACGGGTGGGTACGTGACCTTTGCGGGTACGCCCGAAGACATGGTGAAGCTGGATGACAATTATACGGCTACTTTTTTAAAGGAAAAGCTCTAAGAAAACCCTCTGTCTGGGTTTTTAGGAGTAAAAACCCAGCCGGAGGTACTTTGTCTTGAAAAGATGTAACACCTACTTACTATACATGAAACTGTACCGCACTCACCACGGAATACTATTAGAAAAAGAAGATCAGTTTTATCGCCTCCACGAAACTAACTGGGACGTAGTCGTAAACCGGGACAACCTGTACGACTGGCTCATTACCCAAACCGAAAACCTGCTGCTGTTGCCGTTTACGGATGCTTTGCCCATGCCTGAGCTGTTGCCTCCCATTGGTACGCAGGAAGTGTGGGCCTCGGGCGTGACCTACTACCGCAGCCGCGAGGCACGGATGGAGGAGTCGGAGAAAGCCGGTGGAGGAAGTTTCTACGACCGGGTATACGATGCTGAGCGTCCGGAGCTGTTTTTTAAGTCTTCGGCGGCCCGGGTAGTAGGTGACTACGGTACCGTCCGCATCCGGCGCGACTCCACCTGGAACGTACCCGAGCCGGAACTGACCCTGTACGCTACTTCGTCGGGTACTTTGGTAGGGTATACCATTGGAAACGATATGAGCTCGCGGAGTATCGAAGGCGAAAACCCGCTGTACCTGCCCCAGGCCAAAACCTACGACGGTAGCGCTGCTTTAGGCCCCTGTCTGTACGTAGCCCAGGAGCCGCTGTCACAGGATACGCTGATCGGACTTTCTATTGTTCGCGGCGGAGAAGAGGTATTTAGCGGCGAGGTTACGCTGGATCAATTAAAGCGCAAGCCAACGGAGTTGTTAGAGTTTCTGTTTCGCGAAACTACTTTCCCGCAGGGCGCTTATCTTATGACTGGCACGGGTATTATTCCTCCCTCTGACTTTACGCTGGAAAAAGGCGATAAGATTCATATCATCATTGAACCCATAGGTACCCTTACCAATACGGTAGGATAAACTATAAAATGTCTAAAGCGGCCAGGCCCGTGGAAGTTTCCACGGGCCTGGCCGCTTTAGTAAGTAGTACCGTTATAAAAAATGGCAGCGTACAAAAGCTTCCATGGCTTCGTATTCGGCCAGTCCAAGGTCATCGTACAGCTGGGCGGTACCCTGGTTGCGCTCTTCGGCGCGCTGCCAGAACTCCCGCGAGTCTTCACCCTGGAATACAACCCCGTCTTTTTGTGACTGGTGCTTAAAGATGCCCATCCGCTTACGAAGTACCTGATCCGGACTCATCGGTACGGCCATTTCTATTTCGTCAATATCCCACTCCGCCCAGGCGCCCCGGTACAGCCATACCCAGCAGTCTTTCATAAAGCTCTTGTCTTTGGAGCGGTGCAGAGCCGCCTCAATGGCATCCCAGCAAACCTTATGCGTACCGTGCGGGTCAGCAAAGTCACCGGCCGCGTAGATTTGATGCGGTTGTACTTCGTCAATCAGGTTTTCGATAATTTTTATATCTTCCTCACTGAGTGATTTTTTCTGGGCGGTACCTGTTTCGTAGAACGGCATATCCAGGAAGTGAACCTGCTCCATGGGTACCCCCACAAAGCGGCAGGTAGCTTTGGCTTCGCCCCGCCGGATAAGTCCCTTTACATGGCGTACCTCGGGGGTATCAATCTGGCTGTCTTTTTTATGTTTAAGGAACTCCTTGGCGTCCTGGAACAGCTCAGTCACTTCGTTGCTTTCAATATCAAAGCGGTCGTTGAAGTCTACCACAAAGTCGATAAAGCGTAGTGCTTCGTCGTCGGCCACCGCTATGTTACCGGAGGTCTGGTAGGCTACGTGTACCTCGTGGCCCTGGTCAACCAGCCGCTGGAAGGTACCCCCCATGGAGATTATGTCGTCGTCGGGGTGCGGGCTGAAAATGATGACCCGCTTGCGGGCTGGCTCAGCCCGCTCGGGACGATTGGTGTCGTCAGCTTTGGGTTTACCACCCGGCCAGCCGGTAATGGTATGCTGGAGTTGGTTGAATACATTGATATTGATTTCGTACCCTGCTCCGTACTGAGCCAGCAGGTCACTCATTCCATTATCGTTGTAATCTTTATCAATCAATTTCAGGATAGGCTTTCTCAGGGTGCGGGACAGGTGCGTCACCGCTTTCTTGATCATTTTAGTATCCCAGGTAACGCTATCAACCGCCCACGGAGTTTTTACGCGGGTCAGTTCGGAGGCCGCCCGGTCGTCGAGGACGAACGTAACGTTCGGGTGAGCCTGCAGATAGGAAGCGGGGTTGTGCTCCGTAACGGAACCCTGCACGGCTTCTTTGATAACCTGGGCTTTACGCTCTCCCCAGGCCAGTAGCACAATACGGCGGGCGCTCATGATGGGAGCTACTCCCATTGTAATAGCTTTGCGGGGTACCTGGTGCAGCCCGCCAAATTCCATGGCAGCGGCGGCCCGGGTCGAGTGGTCCAGCGTAATAAGGCGGGTGCGGGAGTTGATAAGGGAACCTGGTTCATTGAACCCGACGTGCCCGTTGCCCCCGATTCCCAGGAGTTGAAAATCCAGTCCGCCCATGGAGTTTATCTTATGCTCGTAGGAGCGGCAGTAGTCCTGAAGCTGCTCTACGGAAACGGTACCATCCGGTACATAAAAGTTGCCCGGCTCGATATCCACGTGGTCAAACAACTGCTCTTTCATGAACCGGTGGTAACTATAGATAGAGTCCGGCTGCATGGGGTAGTATTCGTCCAGATTAAACGATATTACGTTCCGGAAGCTTAATCCTTCCTCCCGATGTATCCGTACCAGTTCGGCGTAGACAGTCTTGGGCGACGAACCCGTTGCCAGACCTAATACGCAGGGTTTGCCTTCTCTTTGCTTCTGCCGGATCAACTCGGCAATTTCCCTGGCTACGGCGCTGGAGGCGTCCCGGGCATCGGCATAGATATGCGTGGGGATTTTCTCGTAGGTAATAGGTTGCCCGATTCGACCGTCATTCCGCTTTGAAGCGTTATCGGCCGCCTGGATCAGGATGGTTTCCGGATTAAGTGCTTGTGGCTCCATGAAAAATTACTTGAATGATTTAATGCTCAAAGGGTATAGGTACAGTACATCAGAAATCAGACATACAAATAGTAGATACAAAGGTACTACTGAATTTCAGTATTATTTAAAATTTTTTAAGAATAACTTTTGCACTATAATTCGCTTATTCAGGTTACAATCAAGCTCTAATAAGCCGTAGACAAGGAAAGATTTTTACAGAGGTTTCTTTCCTACTAATTTAGACTGTATTTTTGTGCCTTCGTTGCTTACTATCACATTTTTATATAAATATTATGTCAACTCTCACCACCGTCGCCCGCGATACGCAGGTATTTGACCTGATCAACCAGGAACTACACCGGCAGGAGTCGGGTATTGAACTGATCGCTTCCGAAAACTTCACCTCCAAGCAGGTCATGGAGGCCGCGGGCAGCGTCCTGACCAATAAGTACGCCGAAGGCTTACCGGGCAAGCGCTACTACGGAGGTTGTGAAGTGGTGGATGAAATTGAGCAGCTGGCTATTGACAGGATCAAGGAACTTTTCGGAGCTACCTGGGCCAATGTACAGCCCCATTCGGGAGCACAGGCTAATACAGCCGTGTTCCTTGCCTGCCTCAATCCGGGCGATAAAATCATGGGCTTTAACCTGGCGCACGGTGGTCACCTCACCCACGGCTCACCCGTTAATATATCAGGTAAGTACTTCCAGCCCATTTTCTACGGGGTAGAGCCCGAAACCGGTCTGATTGACTGGGATAAAGTAGAAGAAACCGCCGTACGCGAGCGTCCGAAACTCCTTATTTGTGGAGCGTCGGCTTACAGCCGCGACTGGGACTACGTACGCCTGCGGGCCATTGCTGACCAGATCGGGGCGCTGCTGATGGCGGATATTTCGCACCCGGCGGGTCTGATCGCGAAGGGACTCCTCAATGATCCCCTGGAGCAGTGCCATATCGTCACTACTACTACCCACAAGACCCTGCGCGGACCACGCGGCGGTCTGATCATGATGCGGAACGATTTTGAAAACCCCTACGGTATCACTACCCAAAAAGGGCAGTTGCGTACCATGTCCTCTCTGCTGGACTCGGGCGTATTTCCCGGTACTCAGGGTGGTCCGCTTGAGCATATTATTGCGGCCAAGGCGGTGGCATTTGGCGAAGCGCTCAGCGACGAATACTACAACTATGCCGTACAGGTAAAGAAAAATGCCCAGGCTATGGCCAAAGCGTTTGTGGACAAGGGCTATAAAATAATCTCTGGCGGTACCGACAACCATCTGATGCTGATAGACCTGCGTTCGAAGGATCTGACGGGTAAACTGGCCGAGAATACTCTGATTAAAGCCGATATTACCATTAATAAAAACATGGTACCCTTCGACGACAAGTCGCCCATGGTCACCTCGGGTATGCGCGTAGGTACTGCCGCCATGACTACCCGCGGCCTGATGGAAACGGACATGGAGCGTATTGTTGATTTGATTGATGTTGTACTGATGAACCACGACAACGATTCTAAACTGGCGTCGGTAAAGCAGGAGGTAAATGAGTGGATGAAGCAGTTCCCGCTTTACATCTGACAGGAGTAAACTTTAAAAAAGGGGCAAAACAATGGGTTTTGCCCCTTTTTTGCTAAAGCGATTTAGATCTGTAATTTTAAAGAAAATAGCGATAAGGTGTCATCGTTACTGTATTATCTGTCGTAGATGAGGGAGCGCCTTGAACCAGATAGGTATTGTTCCAGTTTCATACTTAAAAGAATACCAGGTAGCTATTTCAGTTCGGTATCTTATACCTATTGATTTTTTGACTAATTTCGGCGGTTAAATAACACCTGTTTTTGAAAAATTTTATTAAGCCGGTTAACGGTAATAGAGATTGAATATGGCTCTTGATCAGGAATTTGAAAAAGAATTGGCAGAAGGTGAAGGCGATGAAATGACCTTTTTGGAACACCTGGAAGCCCTGCGCTGGCACGTTATCCGGGCGGTGGGTTCTATCCTCGTTTTTGCTATTATTGCCTATATTTTTATCAAAGAAATATATCGCTACGTCATTCTGGCTCCCGGTAAAGCTGATTTCTGGACATACCGGATGCTTTGCAGGTTGGGTGATTCGGTAGGTGCCGAAGGCCTTTGCATCAAGGCGCTAAACTTCAAAATACAGAGTATAGGGGTTGGAGATCAGTTTACGATGGGTCTTACCTCGGCCGTTATTACGGGCCTTATTTTCGCATTTCCGTATGCGTTCTGGGAGGTCTGGAGTTTTATTAAGCCGGGCCTGAAGCCGTCGGAGCGCCGGGCTGCCCGCGGAGCGGTATTCTACGTTACCTTTCTATTCTTTTCGGGTGTGTTCTTCGGCTATTTTATCGTGACACCCTTGGCTATCAACTTCCTGGCTAACTACCAGCTCGACGAATCTATTATTAATGAGTTCAGTATTGGCTCCTACATCGGAACCGTAGCTACTCTCACCCTGTCCTGTGGTATTGCCTTCCAGCTACCGGTAGTGGTGTTTGTACTATCCAAGGTGGGCGTGCTGACGCCCAGCTTTATGAAGGAGTACCGTCGCCACTCCTGGATCGTCATCCTGATCGTAGCGGCGATTATTACACCTTCACCCGATATTTATAGCCAGATTCTGGTCGCTCTGCCCCTGATGTTCCTGTACGAAGTAAGTATACTCGTATCCGGGCGGGTGGAAAGAGCCAAACTGGCGGAGGAGAAAAGTCTAACTAATTTATAACGACTGGGTAGTTGAGATTTAACTACTGAAAGTATTACAGACCTCGGCCAACCGGTCGAGGTCTTCTTTTTGGTGTAAGGTACTTATTACCAACCGCATCACCGGCTCGTCGGTAGGGCGGGGGTAGGGAAAGCAGGCGGCCAGGATACCGTGGGCATGCAGGTGCTCGTACAGCGCTATGTTCCTGCTGCAATAAACCGGATAGTCCGGGTATTGAATAAAAAAGCTATCGGGAGTTATTTTCTCTGTGAAGTACCGGCTGTTGGAAAGCAGGACCTCATGCGCCCGGGGGTACTCTCCGCTTTGCAG
Source organism: Telluribacter sp. (assembly GCF_035998675.1). Taxonomy (NCBI): domain Bacteria; kingdom Pseudomonadati; phylum Bacteroidota; class Cytophagia; order Cytophagales; family Spirosomataceae; genus Telluribacter; species Telluribacter sp. The sequence goes on along the minus strand of NZ_DASYHI010000013.1, from coordinate 429,220 downwards.
CAATTGTGTAAGAGCGTACATATAGGCCGGAGCGCTGGGCGAGCTTCCCGCAAACCAGGGCAGGCTACGTATTTCCTGAACTACGTTTTCTTCGGCCATAATTACGCCAGCCGGTATTCCGAGTGCCTTATTGAGCGAAGCGACTACCAGGGTATGTACGTTGGCCAGGCGTGGTAGCTGAGAAAAGATACCCCGTCCCTGCTCACCAAGTACCCCTAGTCCGTGCGAATCATCCACGACCAGCCACACCTGTTTGTCAGTCGGCAACTGCCCGAAAACCGAAAAGTCGAGGACTTCCACCCAGGGAGAGCCTACGGAGTCGGTACAGATGATGTGTAACTGGTCAGCGGTGCTATGCTCAATGGCTTGTACCGTAAGGTAGGCCCACTCGGTCCAGGTGGTGGTAGTAGCCGCATAGCCGGTGCCCCACAGGGCCGGATGTACACAAGGCGCGTAGTGGTAGGTAGTCGTAGAGACGCAAGATTTTGCGTCTGGATGGGGCAGGGTGGTGCCATCCGGGTACCTGCTTTCCAGGTACTTCATTACCAGTTGCCCCGCCCACATACCGGACGATACCGTCAGGGCCGATGAGGTACCTGCGAAGTCGGCCAGGGCTGCTTCGGCTTCCTCGTACACCGCCAGCCGCAGGGAATTATTGCGTGAACTGCCAAAGTGGGTACCGTAGCGCTCAAGACCTTCGCGCAGGTACTGTTGAAAAGCCCCGTTATGCCCCATACCCAGGTAGTCGGTACCGCTGAACCAGAGGTAGTCCCTGGGGCCGTCCAGACGAACGGTGCGGCCGGGTAGCGCGTGGATGGTGAAGGCTTTTTTCATGGTACCGGTAATGCCAGTTGGGCTCCCGTTCCGTTTTCATTGGCGTAGAGGACGCGCCCGGCGTCAAAAGTTACCCCTACGGCCGGGTCGTTACTGATGAGCAGCGTACCATCCATATCCACGTAGTCGAGCAGGGGAAGCAGGTGCGCAATGGCCGATATACCTACGCTGGATTCGTTCATGCAGCCTACCATGGTTTTCATGCCCAGGGCTTTGGCTTCGGTAATCATCCGCCGGGCGGGCGTCAGGCCGCCGCATTTGGTAAGTTTTATATTTACGCCGTGAAAAAGACCGTGGCACCGGGCTACGTCTGCTTCTACAATACAACTTTCGTCGGCAATAACGGGTAAGGTACTTTCCGCAAATACCCGCTGCATCCCCTCCTGGTCAGCGGCGGACAGTGGCTGCTCGATAAACTCAACGCCTAAGGCTTTCAATTCTGGCGCGTACCGGATGGTCTGATTGGCAGTCCAGGCACAATTGGCGTCGACCCGAAAGAGGGCGGTGGTGTGGCGGCGGAGTTCGCGTACAATGCGCAGGTCGTCGGTAGTACCGAGTTTTATCTTGTACAGCGGCCAGGGAAACTCCCGCATTTTGGCAACCATGTTATCAACCGAGTCAATTCCGATGGTGTAGTCCGTCAGAGGATTCGCCTCCGGCCTCAGCCCCCAGCATTCATACAGCTTTTTGCCTTGTTGCTTGGCAAAAAGGTCATGGGCTGCTTCGTCCAGAGCACAGTGGGCAAAGGGATTAGTTTCCAGGTACGGCTTTACCTCCTCCCAAAGCGCCTCGGGGGTGCCCCAGGTGTAGCTTTCTACCAGCGGCTTTACCTTTTCCAGCGCCTCTTTCATACCCTCAATGGTGATACCGTAGTACTTATTGGAGGTAGCTTCGCCAAACCCGGACAGGTTTTCCTCCCGTAGCTCTACAATAAGCGTCGGCTGCACGTCCCGCGAGTCGTGGGCAATGGTAAAGGTATGCTTGAGCTGTAAATTGAAAGTATGAAAAAAGAGTTGCATGATCCGATCCGGGTAGTAAAGGTAGACTCCGTAAAGTGGCTGAAACATGATTGGCGCAAAAGCTACCAGCCAGCTACGGAATCTTCCTTGTTCAATACACAAACATAAGGATCAATTACGCATATCCAGCCCCCACGACAGCTTATTTCGGAGCGTATTAAAAAAACTATCTTCGTTCATTTTAACGAGGCGGGCCACAAAATCAGCCTTCCGGACGGTGATATGGGTACCTTCGTTAACTACCTGCGAGCGCGCATCAAGGGATACCAGGAAACTCCCGCTCCGGCTTTTGACGTCAAAACTCAGCACCGCTGAATCTTCCACGACCAGCGGGCGCACATTCAGGTTATGCGGGCTGACGGGCGTTACAATAAAGTTCTGGTTTTTGGGTACCAGCACCGGGCCGCCGCAACTGAGAGAATAACCGGTAGAGCCGGTAGGGGTGGAGATAATGAGGCCGTCGGCCCAGTAAGAATTGAGAAACTCACCGTTCATGTAAGCATGTACGGTGATCATGGAAGAAGTATCGGTTTTAGAAATGGTAAAGTCGTTCAGGCCGAAGTTAAGCGTACCGAACAACTGCTCGTCCGACTCCACACACACCAGCGAGCGGTGGTCCAGCCGGTACTGTCCGGCTTCAATGGTCGCGATGAGCGAGGGTAGTTCGGGCGGAGAAATAGTAGCCAGAAACCCCAGCCGCCCTACATTGATACCCACGATGGGAATTTGCCGGGCACCCACGTGGGTTACCGTGTCGAGCAGGGTACCATCTCCCCCCAGGCTAAATATAAAATCGGCGTCGAACAGGTTTTCGGATGAATCATAAACCAGCGACGCCTTGTGTGATATGCCTATTTCGTCCAGAATACCGCGGTAAACGCCCGAAAGCTGTACGTCGATGTGCCGGGCCGACAAATCGTCAAACATGGTTTGGATAAAAGGGCGGGCTGATTCGGTGAAGATGCGTCCGTGAATAGCTATTTTCATACGGCGGTAGGAAAGTAACTCCTAAAGTACCAACTCTTAGGTGGCCAGGTACCTGAGAAGCATATCAAGTCGCTCCTGGTCAACGCTTTCAATGGGGTCATTGGCGTGCGCTTCCTTGATGTCATAGCCAAAGCGCTCGAGCGTAGCCACAATAGGCGTAATATTGGTGCGGTTGAGTTTAAGGGTAAGGCGCGAGTCCTCCGGAGAGTTATAGTCCGTAGACGAAGTATAGTAGCTACTGATAACCTTGGTACCGTTGGATTCAATAAGACGACTGATTTCGGACAGCGAATAGTCGCGCTCGGTGACTTTAAGTACCAGTACCGCTCCTTTTTCCTGTACTCCCATACTATCCGCAAACCGCGCCAACAGTTCACCCACCAGTATAGTACCGGCCAGGGTATTGTCCTCGTACAGGACCGGTATTACTTTCAAGCTAAATTGGTTTGCCAGGCGAAGTAGCTCGTACACGTGCTGGTCTTCGGTCGCAAACACATCCAGATGTTGCCTTACTACCTCCGATAAGGGCAGAGAATCATCAGGTACATCCAGCAGAAGCTCTTCCGATACAATTCCCCTGTACTCATCGGCATCGGCTACTACCAGCTGTCTCGTCTGATACTCTTCCATCCAATCCAGCGCCGTACTCACTGCATCAGTGAGCTTAAGGGTGGGCACCATGGGATTGATAAGAATTGCTGCAAGCATACGAGTTATGAGTGTCTTTTGCGAAAACTAAAAAAAAATGGGTTACTTTCAAATTAACTACTAAAAAAGTTTGCCACAAAAAAAGGGCCGCACGCGGCCCCTCAGAAATTGCAGCAGGGTAATTACGCTACTTCAAATAACGAGTGTTTTTCTAAAAATTGTTCCAGAACGCGGTTAAACTTCTCCGGATGCTCCATCATGGGTGCGTGGCAGCATTTATCAATAAAGTGTAGTTCCGAGCTTTTGATGAGCCGGTTAAACTCGTGGCCTACATAAGGAGGGGTAATGGTATCGTTAAGACCCCACACCAGCAGGGTCGGTATTTTTATTTTATCCAGCTCTTTGGACAGGTTGTGGCGCTGAGCCGATTTGGCAATTCCCACAATACTCATGCATTTGGCGATACTGGACGTTACCTCAAATACTTCGTCAATGAGTTCTTTGGTGGCGACCTGAGGGTTATAAAAGGTATAGGATACCCGCTCGGCAATGTAGCCGTAGCTGCCACGCTTGGGGAAAGATCCACCCATCGAGTTCTCAAATAATCCCGAACTACCCGTAAGTACCAGCCGCTGTACGTTGTCCGGGTTCTTGAGAGTATAGAGCAGGGCTACGTGTCCACCCAGCGAATTGCCCAGCAACGTGAGATTTGTCAGATTTTTGGCCGCCAGGAAACGTTCCAGAAATTCCAGCAGGGCCTCCAGACCGGCCTTTCGCGGCGACAGCTCATAAATAGGCAGCACCGGAATAATAACACGGTAGCGGTTCGAGAAACCATCAATGACGCCGTCCCAGTTGCTTAACGCTCCGAACAAGCCGTGCAGCAGCAGGAGATTCTCGCCCTGGCCCTCGTCAATAAATCTGAAATCGCCTTCTACCTGTACTTTATATTTCATTTTTAGGAATAGATAAAAAAGTCTGCTGACTCAATGAATGTATATAGTTCGTCTTGGAAATGCAGGTACTTATCCGGGAAAGCGGCCCGATAAACAAATAATTGTTCAACAAGAAGCTTACAACATAAGTTAGTGAAAAAAATACAGTTTACCCAATTTCGTACCTTAAAGATTGGTTCTTTTCCCGGGGCTGCCACAGCGGGTGGTGTAACCATACAGGCTGCTAACTCTTAACTTAAAGGTTTTCAGGCCTGCAAAGCTACCTATTTTTTTATGAAAAGGAGCTGATAAGCCTCCATCTACTATTAGAAATTTCTTATAAATATTATATTATTATACACATATCCTATTATTTAACATGGAAACGTCCTATCCAGTAGTTATCATTGGGGCCGGTATGGCTGGTCTTACCTGCGCCCATTATCTCCGGCAGGCCGGCGTACCGGTGCAGGTACTGGAAGCCTCCGACGCCGTTGGGGGCAGGGTCAGGACGGACCGCGTTGAGGGGTTTCAACTCGACCGGGGCTTTCAGATTCTGCTTACGGCTTATCCGGAGGCGAAGCGTTTGCTTGATTATCCGGCCTTACGGCTGGGGGCGTTTCGTTCGGGGGCAGTGGTGCGCTGTGCCAATGGCTTTGAAGAAGTAGCCGATCCCCGCCGGGCGCTCTCCGGTATTTTCAAGACGCTGAAGGCACCAATAGGCTCACTGGCGGATAAAATGCGGGTACTTAAGCTTATTGCGGACGTAAAATCGGTAGCTACCGCAAGTGATTTTTTTAAGCAGCCCGACCAGGACTCGCTGACTTTTCTGCGGGAGTACGGCTGGAGCGACCGTATGATCAATTCATTTTTCCGTCCTTTCTTCGGGGGCATTTTTCTGGAAGATAACCTGATTACGTCGAGTAATTTTCTCCGGTTTGTGTTCAGACAGTTTTACGAAGGGGAGGCCGCGCTGCCGGCGGCAGGGATGCAGGCCATACCGGAGCAGCTGGCGGCCGCGCTACCAGCCGGTTCGGTGCGGCTGAATACCCCGGTGGCGGGTATGGAAGGTACTAGCGTCCGGCTGGCCAGCGGGGAGGCAATTCGGGCCCGGCAGGTAGTACTGGCCACCGATGCCCGCGCCGCCGACCACCTGCTGGGTACCTCTTCCAGCCGCTCATTTAATACAACTACCTGTACCTACTTTGCGGCTGACCGCTCCCCCTTACCGCGCAAAATGCTGATTCTGAACCCGGATGTAAACTCCGTGGTCCACCATATAGGAATTTTGAGTGATGTAACGCCAACCTATGCTCCGGAAGGAAAAACGCTGATATCGGTAAGCAGCCAGGGCCCCGGTCAGGCTGAGGTATCAGAAGAAAAAATTCGTTTGGTACTTAAGGAGTGGTTTGGGGAGGAGGTACTGCAATGGCGCTATCTGCGGGCGTATCGTGTAAAGGATGCGCTGGTGCGCTACGGAGCAGGAAGCCGACCGGAGGAACTACGCCTTCGGGAGGGGCTGTACCGTTGCGGTGATTACACGGCTTATCCGTCTCTGAACGCGGCTATGCAAACCGGGCGCGAAGTAGCCCACCTGATTACTAGTACATAGTCCTTAGCTTGTGTTTCAGCATCATGTTTTTGACCTGGGGCCAGCGCCTGCGGGCTATGCCAATGGAACTCCCGTCTTTTAGCTGGGCGACCCGCTCGGCGTTACAAAGGCTTTCCAGGTAAGCCAGGTTGATAATGCAGCCTTTGTGGATTCTTACAAAAGTATCGGGCAGCAGGGCTTCGTAAACCCGCAAGGTGCGGGAAGTAATGTATTGTTTACGGTTTACTAAGGTAAAAATAGTGTAGTTACTTTCTCCTCGCATATACACTACATCCTCAAATACAAAGGGTAAGTTGAGGATCTTACCGGGAAGTTCAGAAATAGTGTGTGTATAGTTCTCCATAGGGTGATGAGGATAGGACAAAAGAAAACTATCTATACTTAATGGCGAGGATTAATATGACGGAAAGGCTTTACACAAAGGTAGACGTATAGTACTTGCTCTGTCAATACCGTATTTACGGTATTTTTGGAGCCAAATGGGAAATTTTTGTCACTAATAAGCCGAATTTTTACCGTATTTAAAGCAAAAAGTCACCACTAGGAATATAAGTGGTGACTTTTTTAATGAAAATATTGTAATTGAAATTAGGCAGAAGAAACGGGGCTTCCGGATGCAAAACCCTCCCGGGTTCGGGCCGTTTGTCGTAACTTTTCGGTGGGCCGGAAACGCTCGCCGTAGGTATCAGCCAGGCGGTCACACTCCTCCACGAAAGCCGGGGTACCTATATAGTCTACAAAAGAAAGAGCACCGCCGGTATAGGGCGGAAAACCCCAGGCCAGGATAGAGCCAAGATCGGCATCCAGCCGGGTCCGGATAACACCTCCTTCGTAGCAACGCACGGCCTCGAGGGCCTGCCGGTACAATAGCCGTTTTTTGACTTCGTCCAGGGCTGGCTGTACCTCCGAAACCGGAAACTGTTCGGCTAATCCGGGCCACAGGTACTTGGTACCCTCCTGGGGGTATTCATAAAATCCGGCGCGGGACTTCTTGCCCATCCGCCCCAGTTCCACAAATTTCCGGCTCACCTGGTAGGCGGTGTCTTCTTCGGTGAGAGCGCCATCTTGTATAGCCTGACTGGAAATCTTGTGGACCAGATCCAGGGCTACCTCGTCGGTGACGGCCAGCGGCCCCACGGGCATACCGGCCATTTTGGCGGCATTCTCAATAAGTACCGGATTAACCCCGTCTTTCAAAAGCTCCATGCCTTCGGACGTGTAGGTATTAAAGCAGCGCGAGGTATAAAAGCCCCGCGAGTCATTGACTACAATGGGAGTTTTACGAATCTTGCGCACGTAATCAATGACTACCGCCAGGGCATAGTCGGAGGTGTGGCGACCTACGATGAGCTCCACGAGCATCATCTTGTCTACCGGCGAAAAGAAGTGAATACCAATAAAGTTGGCGGGGTTGGCCGATGCTTCGGCGAGGCCGCTGATGGGGAGGGTGGAGGTATTAGACCCAAAAACGCCCCTGTCAGCCAGCAGCGGCTCGGCTTCCTGAGTAACCCGGGCTTTCAGCTCCCGGTTTTCGTAAACGGCTTCAATGATCAAATCGCAACCCTGCAGGTCATCCACCTCGGCGGTGGGTGTTATGAGACTCAGAATACCCCCGGCCTTCCCCGAATCCATTTTGCCCCGGCTGATGACCTTTTCCAGCAGTTTGCGGGAGTACTCTTTGCCCTTTTCGGCAGCTTCGGTACTTACATCTTTCAGTACTACTTCAATGCCCGCCATAGCGGAGACGTAGGCAATACCCGCCCCCATCATACCCGCTCCCAGAATCCCTACTTTTCTGATGTCGGTTTTATCAATATTTTTAGGGCGGCTCGCCCCTTTGTTGGCTTCGTTGAGGCCCAGAAACATGGTCCGGATCAGGTTACCTGCTTCCCGGGAGGTCGCTACCTGCACAAAGTACCGGGCCTCAATCGCCAGCGCACGATCCATATTTACCTGCAGGCCTTCGTATACACAGGCCATAATCGCCTCGGGCGCGGGGTAGTTTCCTTTGGATTTATCCATCATCATGGCTGTACCCACCGTGAACGTCTGCATACCTACGGGGCTTTGCACATTACCGCCGGGTACTTTATAATTGTCTTTCCCGACTATACGGCCGGATTTGCGGTCTACCTGATCCCAGGATTTAACGGGTGAAGGATTCGCGGCTATCCAGGCGTGCGCTTTTTCCAGCATTTCCTCCCGCGATGCGGCCAGGGCGTCCACCATACCTATGTTTAGCGCCTCCTGCGGCCCCACGTCTTTCCCCTCGAGCATCAGGGGCAGGGCCGCCTGCATACCAATCATACGGGGCAGGCGCTGGGTACCTCCACCGCCGGGCAGCAGCCCCAGTTTTACTTCGGGCAGGCCCACCCTGGTTTTGGGGTTATCCAGCGCAACGCGGTAGTGGCAGGCCAGGCATACTTCGTAGCCGCCGCCCAGGGCGGTACCGTTTATGGCCGCGACGGTAGGTTTGCCGCTGGTTTCCATTTTCCGGAATAAACGATTCAGGCCCATTGACACTTCGAGCATTTCCCGGGGGTCTTTATCCTGATTCCGGAGAATCATTTTAAGATCGGCCCCCACGATAAATTCGGGTTTGGCAGAAGTAACAATAATTCCTTTTACGTCAGGAGCGTCGTAGGCTTTCTGTATGGCCTTTTCAAATTCAGGGATGGACTCGTCGTTCAGGACGTTCATCGGGGAGGTAGTCATGTTCCAGGAGATAACCGCCACCCCTTTGTCTATTGCATAGTCTATTGCCATTCTGATTAAGTGTTTATCGTCTTAAAAATAACGAGTAGTCAATTCTGTTGTTCCATTTTTTTATACTTTGCACAAATAATCAATTTACCCCGAGCTTCTATGAAAAATCCTGCCGAAGCTCGGGGTACTTGTATGTATCTGATAGGAAGCCTGTACCAAAGTGCCCTTTTGTTTCTCTACCCTATTAAAGGTAAATGGGGTGCGATTGCTTAAAATTGATTAAAAACTGAATAATTCATATGTTATATCCTGGCGAATGTTCCAATAGCAGCCGTCAATTCTTATTTTCCCGTATGCACAGCCTACTTCGTCTATTTTGCTGGCTATCCATGGCCGTGCTCCTTATTACCTGCCGACCCGACAAAATAGAGCCCGATCCTCTCACTGATGGGCAGCCCCGCATCCTTGCCATCCGGTTTCCAGGGATTCCTGAGAAGGACGTAAACATAGACCAGAAGAATTTTCTGATCACCATCAAGGTACCCTCTGTACTACTGAAAGATATGGAACCCATCCTGGAATTGACTGAAAATGCAAAATTATTGAAAGGGCGCTTATATCCCATTTTTACAGGAAGCTGTCCGGATTGCAAAGATATTCCGCTGGGTCTGAAGGGGGCTGGATACGATCACACAATTGTTAAATATACAGTAAAACTTATTCCCATTGGCCCCATAGAGATGGGTCTTATGAAGGAGCCTATTCATCATATTCTGCATGATGATCCTACGGGGTTACTCCTCGTTCCGATGATTAATTTGTATGGAAATACATTGCCTATTACCGTTGAGTTGGTTCATCGTACTACCAAAGAAAAGATTTTGATTGACGAAAGTAGTCGGATATTTCCAGGCTATTTAGGTAATACAAACAACCTGGTCCTTTTTATGGATGAATTGAAAAATCGATTGCCAGGTACTTATGACATAGACCTGAAAATGGCAGATGGGCGGACGCTGAGAGCTCCACAGCCAGTCATTATAGACAAAGGCCCGGCGTATATTACAACTTATCAGCATTTAATTTATTATGGTATTGATGCAACAGCTGGAACCACACTTTCCGTGGAGGGCTACAATTTGTTTTCGGGAGACATTACCCTGGAACTCACGGATCGGGAAGGGAAAACGTTTTCATTGCCCAACCTGGTCTTTGAGCGTTACGGTCTGAAGCTGGGCATTCCGATCCCTGCCAGTCTGCCGACAGGCCAATACGTGATGCGGCTTTACCAGTTTGGCAAAGCGCGGGAAAGCTGTTTTAGGCTCAATGTCCGGAAAGGGAAAGCACCCGATGCCCAAATAGGCACTATTGGTGATAACCCAACTCCCTGCTCACTTCAGGAGCCCGTTCGGATTGGCCGAAACATAGCCACAGCCCTTACTTACACGCTTACACCCAAGCTGCCAAATCGGCCTCGGATGAAGCTGGTACCTATGGATGGCGCTCAACTAGTTTATTACGGAGCCATCTCTCCTTACGTACTGCAACCCATGCCCACTGGTCCAGCCAGAATGACCATTGCCAGTGACGTACCCATAGGTCACTATATCGCCACGCTTCAGTACTTGGATACGGCCGGTCAGGTGATAGCTGAGAGCGAGCCCTACGGGCGGGTACTGGAAGTGTATTGAGTTTTTTCGGTAAACAAATACTACTCTACCCGTTCAAAAATGGTTGCGATGCCCATACCGGCACCGATGCACAGCGTGGCCAGACCGGTAGTCAGGTCACGACGTTCCATTTCATCGAGCAGGGTTGCGGAAATAATGGCTCCCGTTGCGCCCAGCGGATGCCCCAGCGCGATGGCTCCACCGTTAGGGTTAACCTTGCTGTGGTCGACCCCCAGGAGTTCCATAAACAGCATGGGTATAGCGGCAAAGGCTTCGTTAACTTCAAACAGATCAATATCAGCTATGTTCATGCCCGCCCGCTTTAGTACTTTTTGAGTGGCGGGTACCGGGCCGGTCAGCATAATGGTGGGTTCAGAGCCCACCACAGCAAAGGCCTTGATTCGGGCCCGGGGTTTGAGCCCCAGCTGCTCCCCGATTTCCCGACTGCCAATCAGTAATCCGGCGGCACCGTCTACGATCTGCGATGAGTTGCCGGCGTGGTGAACGTGGTTGATGTGGGTCATGTCGGGGTACTTCATCAGGGCCAGGGCATTGAGGCCCATTTGTCCCTGCGCCTCAAAGGCCGGTTTTAGTTTAGTTAGTGAGTCAACCGTAGTACCCGGACGTACCCCCTCGTCGTAGTCCAGCAGGGTAGTACCAAGGTTGTCCTGCACCGGTACCAGCGTGCGCGCGAAACGCCCGGCCTGCTGGGCTTCCACCGCCCGGCGGTACGACTCGGCGGCATAGGTGTCCACATCGGTACGGGAGTAGCCGTAGCGGGTAGCGATAAGGTCGGCCGAAATGCCTTGGGGTACTATGTTGTGGCGGGCTACAATCTGTGGATTCATAAAAAGCGCTCCCCCGTCGGCACCCATTGGTACCCGCGACATAGACTCCACGCCTCCGGCAATGATCATATCCACCTGGCCGGACATTACGTAGGCGGCGGCCATGTTGATGGCCTCCAGCCCCGACGAGCAGAACCGATTGAGCTGAACACCAGCCACCGAGTCGGCATAACCGGCTTCAATCACTGCCGTGCGGGCGATGTCGGCCCCCTGTTCGCCGATGGGGGTTACGCAGCCCATGATCACGTCGTCGATGTAGCTGGTATCCAACTGGTTGCGATCTCTGAGTTCTTTGAGTACAGTGGTTAGTAGCTGTACGGGCTGCACCTCGTGCAGCGAGCCGTCGGATTTGCCCCGGCCGCGGGGCGTACGAACAGCATCATAGATATAGGCTTCGGCCATAGACTTTAGTAGTAAGGGTTATAGAAAGAGAAGTATGCACGCATACAGCTTTACAAAAATAAGATTTATTCTTACCTGGCAAATTACTCCTGAATTTTAAAACGAAAGAAGTCGCAAAAACAAAGAATACGGGCCTGCTCAACGGGGGTTGGTCAGTTTTTCTTCTGCCTGATCCAGCTTTTCAAACTCGGAGTTATTACTGATAAATTCCGGGATAATACCCTTGAGCAGACCTACCATTGCCTCGCGGTCGCACTTCTTGAGCGCTTTGCGCAGCTCGACAAAAGTCTCGTGTACCAACTGGAAAGGAACCGACTGCAGGCGGGCAATTAGGATCTTGGGGTGATGCGTGGGCCGGTTCTGTTCGCATTCACCCAGGAGCTCTTCGAAGAGCTTTTCGCCGGGGCGTAAGCCCGTGTATTCAATTTTTATGTCCCGGTCTATTTCCAAACCCGACAGTTGAATCATGCGGCGGGCCAGGTCCTGAATGCGGACGGGTTCTCCCATATCAAAGACAAATACTTCGCCCCGAATACCCATAGTCCCGGCCTCAAGTACCAGCTGGCAGGCTTCGGGAATGGTCATAAAATAACGGATTACTTCCGGGTGCGTTACGGTAAGCGGTCCGCCCGCCTGAATCTGCTTTTTGAACAACGGTACTACCGAGCCGTTGGAACCCAGTACATTGCCGAAGCGGGTAATCACAAAGCGCGTGCCGTTGTTAAAGCGGTCGTTCAGGCTTTGCAGGTACATTTCGGCCAGACGCTTGGTGGCCCCCATTACATTGGTAGGGTTAACGGCCTTATCGGTAGAGACAAACACAAATTTCTCCACGTCGTTGCTGGTCGAAAGATCGGCGAGTAGTTTGGTGCCTAAGGCGTTGGTTTTGATGGCTTCGTACGGGTACTTTTCCATGAGCGGCACGTGCTTGTAAGCCGCGGCGTGGTATACTACCTGTGGCCGATGCAGGTTAAACATACGCTGCATACGTACCTCATCCGTAATATCGGCTACAATGGGGAGCAGCTTAGTAGCCGTCGGGCAGTTTTGGTTAAGTTCAAATTCCAGGTCATATAAAGCCGACTCGGACTGGTCCATCAGCAGAAGGCGGGACGGGCAATAGCGCAGGATCTGGCGGGTAAGTTCACTGCCGATGGAGCCGGCAGCGCCGGTAATCAGAATACACTTTCCGGTCACCTGCTCCTCAATCTTTTCGTTGGTCAGCTGTATGGGTTCCCGTTCCAGCAGGTCTTCTATACGTATCTTTCTGATTTGCTGGCTGCTGAGCCTGCCGTTCAGCCATTCGTTGGCTGAGGGTACTACTTTCACCACAATGTCCCGCTGCAGAAAGTACTCAATGATTGCTTTTTTGTGGGAAGGTGAAATGCCCTGAATGGCCAGCACGACTTCTACCTCTCTTGCTGTGTCTGATAAAAACCGCTCGTAGGCGGTATCGAGGTCATATACCCGGACACCTTCCACTGACATATCGCCCAGGGTAGTGTTATCGTCAATAAAACACAGGATATTATATACGTTACCGGTATCATGCAGCAGTACATTTTTGGTAACCAGGCCCAAGGTACCAGCTCCGTAAATAATAACGTCCTGCGACTGTTTCCGGCGATTTTTGCTGGCTATGTCCATGTACATGGATTTTACAAAAAAGCGGCTGGCAATCATCAGAAACAGACAAATAAAGTACTCAATAAGAAGTACCGATACTGGAATATAGAGGGAATGATTGTCCCCGAAAAAAGCAGCGGTTGTCGAAAGCCCGGTGGTGATCAGGCTGCTGGCGGTAACGGTCCGGAAAATCAGGTTCATGTCTTCCAGACTGGTATGACGCACAATGCCGTGGTAGGACCGATAGGACGTAAAGCAGACATAACGGACCAGCAGCAGAAATACGAGGTAGTATTGATAAACGCTCCAGTTGATATCGGCGACATCAAAGTTGAAGCGCAGGATACAGGCTGTCAGGAAGGAAAAAACGATTATCGCCAGGTCAATAGCCAGAACCAGCTTACGCGATACAAAACGATGATGGTAACTATCCAGTACGCGTTTGAAGAAATTTTCTACCATACTTTTTGATAAAAAGACTATTGAATACCTTCACATTCTTTTTATCACAGAATAGTACAATCCGAGGGGCGCTGTTAAAAGTATTAAAGTTATAAATATACTACTAATTCAAACATATAGAACTTCCCGGTTTCTGTCGCTACGCTTCCCGGATTTTCCTGACAACAGGTTCAGGCAAAGGAGTTTTGCTAAGTCCGGTATAGTCATAGCTCACAATAACAGAATGGCCTTCAGCAACAATACGGCCTAATTGACTACTTATCATTAGGTGCTGTAGTTCAAACCCGTACGCATGCAGGCTGCCATTTACAACCCCGGTCGCTACCCGTACGGTGTCCGGAAATGTAACCGGTGCCTTGTACCTGCACCGTACTTCCGCCAGGATAGGCCCAATGCCCCCGCTGAACCCGGTAAAATCCCACTCCCTGAAAAGTGCAATTCGACCACTTTCCATATACCGGATATAAACCGCATTGTTGAGGTGTCGGGCTGCATCCATCTCTCCCCACGCTACCGGAATCTCAATCACTGAAGGATACCCTAGATATAATTCGGACACTTTATTCATACTTTACGGCTATTGCTTAGGTAGCAGATCAACCAGAGCGGCCTGGAGGCCCGGGTACAGGTACCTGAACGCGCTGTGCCTGATTCGCTCGTTCTTTACGTAGCTGCTGCCCAGTACTACGGCCGCCATTTCGCCAAAGACGAGGCGTAGGGCAAAGGCAGGTACGTGTGGTGCCCACTGTGGTTTGCCCAGTACATCACAAATCTGACGGGTAAGCTGCTCGTTGGTGACCGGTGAAGGTGCCACGCCATTGTATACTCCTTCCCAGTCCGGATGCTCCAGGGCTTCCAAGTACATGCGACAAATATCGTCGACGTGTATCCAGGACACCCACTGTTTGCCTGAACCCAGCGGCGCACCCACGGCCCAGCGGGCAGGGGCCGCAATCTGAGGCAGGGCTCCTCCCTCACCACTAAGTACCACGCCGGTGCGTATTTTAACAGTACGCACTCCCAGGGCTTTAACGGCATCAGCGGCGGCTTCCCACTTAACAGTAACCTCAGCCATGAAGTCATTGCCGGGGGGCGAGGTCTCCGTTTGTTGCACATCGCCGGTGTCAGCTCCGTAGTACCCGATAGCCGACGAAGACACAAAAACTTTAGGCTTAACCCCCTGCTCCGCCATTTTGCGGGCGAGTAGTTGTATACTTTCGGTACGGCTACTAAGTATGATTTTTTTACGGTCTTCGGTCCAGCGGCCATCAGCTATACCGGCACCGGCCAGATGAATGAGGTAATCCATATTGTCCAGCGCCTGCTTATCTACATAGCCTTTGCTAATATCCCACTGGAACACTTTTACGTTGGGGTAGGAGGCCGGGCCCCGGCTAAGATACGCTACCCGATAGCCTCTTTCCAGTAATAATTCGGTAAGACGGCGTCCAATAAGACCGGTTCCGCCGGTAATCAGTACTGTTTCTGCCATCTGGTGCGATTTCCAATAGTAAATAAACTATGAACAGGCAGAAAGGTTATAATTAGCCCTAAAATTGGAAATACGGTAAACAGGCCAGAAGGAGAAGCGACTACGGGGCTGGTTCTTTTAGTTATACTGAAAATGTTGTAACTTGCCTCTAAGTTTATAACAAGTTACAATATCCACCGAGTCCATGACATCCAATATTCTTCAGCGCAATAATGTAAAAATTTCCGGAAAGGGAGAGCAGCCTATTATGTTTGCCCATGGCTTTGGCTGCGACCAGAACATGTGGCGTTACATAACCCCCGCTTTCGAGCAGGATTACAAGCTTATCCTGTTTGACTTTGTGGGTAGTGGCCAGTCCGAAATCAGCGCCTATAATCCCGAAAGGTACTCGACCCTGCACGGGTATGCGCAGGATGTGCTGGAAATATGCGAGGTGCTGGACCTGCGGGACGTTATTTTTGTGGGTCACTCGGTAAGCAGCATGACGGGCATGCTGGCGGCGGTGTCTGAACCCGGCTATTTTTCCCGGATAGTTATGGTTGGCCCTTCGCCCTGCTATATTAACGATGAGAACTACAAGGGTGGCTTTGAAAGGCAGGATATTGAGGGGCTGCTGGAAACCATGGAAAAAAACTACATTGGCTGGTCCAGTTTCCTGGCGCCCCAGATCATGGGTAACCAAGACCGGCCGGAACTGGGAGCAGAGCTTACGGAGAGTTTCTGCTCAACGGATCCCGTAATTGCCCGTCAGTTTGCGCAGGCAACTTTCTTTTCCGATTATCGTAACGACCTGTCTAAACTTAAACTGCCTTCGTTAATCATGCAGTGTTCCGACGATATTATAGCGCCGCTGGAAGTAGGTGAATATTTACACAGAAACCTGCCCAACAGTACGCTTAAAGTTATGAAAGCTACCGGTCACTGCCCGCACGTAAGTTCACCCGACGAAACAATTGATATAATACGGGAGTATTTGTCTCATATGAGTTAACTTTCCGGGATAACCCTAACCGATGGATAATTTGCTAGAACATGCACCAGGTGGTATCTTTTCTTTTACAGATGACAGCCTTCTGCATGAAGTAAATGGAACCTTCTGTAAAATGCTGGGATACAGCAAAGAAGAGCTCCATAAACGTACCGTTGAGAATATCCTTTCTCTCTCAGCCCGTATTTTTTACCAGACACACTTTTTTCTCATGCTAAAAATGCACGGGGAAGCGGAGGAAATATTTCTTCACCTGAAAGCCAAGTCCGGCAATCAGGTACCTGTTTTGCTCAACGCCCGACGTATAGAACATGACGGTAGTATTATAAACCTGTGTGTATGTATATGCGTACCTAACCGGGGAAAATACGAAAACGAAATTCTGGAGGCCAAACGACTCGCTGAAAAAGCCCTGAATGAAAATTTGGAGCTTGTTAAGGCCAAGGCCGAGTTGCAGGAGCAGGCTGAAAAGCTGGATCAGAGTATTCAGGAGCTGCAGGTACTTAATGATGAACTCATGCAGTTTAGCCATATAATTTCGCATGACCTACAGGAGCCACTGCGCAAAATGATGGTGTTTACGGAGGTACTTAGTCAAGAGCAGGGTGGAACGCAGTCGGCCCGCACAGTTATGGCCTCCGAGCGTATCCGGAAGGTAGCTACTTACATGAAAGAGGTACTTTATAGCCTACAGCAGTACGTCTGGCTTAATGAATCCGGGAGCATTAAGAAGCGGGTAAAACTGGAAAAGTCAATCATGCTGGCGTGCTATAAGGCAGAAGGAACCGGGGAAGGACAGAATTTTGACTGTACGCTTGAGCTGGACGGGCTACCGGTAATCTATGGCGACCCGGGGCAGCTGGAGATGCTGTTTGACCACTTGTTTGATAACGCTCTGAAATTTAGAGCAGCCGAAAGACCGCTGCGCATAACAGTGGCCGGAACGGTGGTAAGCCGTAATCATTTCAAAACCATCCAGGGGAAATTTAAGTACGTTGACTTTATAAAAATACAGTTTACGGACAATGGTATAGGTTTTGAAAAAGACTACCATACCTACGTATTTCAGCTTTTTAAAAAACTGGATGCCAATACAAGTGGCCTGGGAATTGGGCTGGCCTTGTGCCGGAAAATAGTGCAGAACCACCAGGGCACCATGACGGTATCTTCCGCACCCGGCGTAGGTACTACCTTTACCATTATGCTACCCGTACTACCGCAGGAAGAGTAACGCGCCGGCTGGCTACTGGCAGACCGCTACTCAAGCTTATGGCCGCAGACCTTGCAATAGGAAGCGTCGTTGTCATTATGATTGTTGCCACAGCTGGGGCATAGTCGGGTACCTTTCTGCATATGTAGTAATTCGTTGGTGACGATGCCCGTCGGCACTGCTATAATCGCATACCCGATCAGCATGATCAGCGAAGCGATAATTTTTCCCAGGACCGTCTGCGGTACAATATCTCCAAAGCCAACCGTGGTTAGTGTAACAATAGCCCAGTAAATACTGACAGGGATACTGGTAAATCCGCTTTCGGCGGCGTTGCCGTTTTCAATCAGGTACATGACAGTTCCCAATATTATCACAATGGAGAGTACCATCCCCAGAAATACGATAATCTTCTGATAGCTGTTTGTTAGCGCTCTGGTTATTGTTTGTGCTTCTAAAATAAACCGAACCAGCTTGAGTATCCGGAACACCCGCAGTACCCTTAGAATTCGGATAGCGAGCAGGTAGCGGGTACCTGTTACCAGGATCCCTAAATAGGTGGGTAGAATAGCCATTAAATCAATAATTCCCCAAAAACCGAAAACATAGCTGCGGGTATTTCTCGACACCCAGATACGCAGGAGGTACTCCAGGGTAAATACAAGTGTAAAGAACCAGTCTATGGCGTAAAATTCGAGCTGATACCTGGCCCGAAGGGCGGGTATACTTTCCAGCATAACAACCAGTACACTTATAACGATGCTTATTATCAGCACCACATCGAAAGCCTTACCAGCCGGGGTGTCGGATTCGAATATGATGATGTACAGCCTATCGCGGATACTTTTCATACGTATAAGACTAAGACATGGATCGTACCGGCGGGCTATCCAAACGCCAGCCCGACGGATAGTTTATTTTTCAGGAGGTACTGCTGTAGTACCGAACTATTGGTACCCCTTCCTATGTTTCAATTTACTGGATTTAATGGTAATTTTCGGGACCAACCTACCATTGCACCGGTCATTTGCTGAAAGTATGAGACCTCACGCTTAATTATTGAAGGGTTATCTATGAATTTTGAAATAGTTTCTGATTATCAGCCGACGGGCGACCAGCCCCAGGCCATTCAACAACTGGTCGAAGGCCTCCGAAGCGGCGAACGCGCCCAAACCCTACTGGGGGTAACCGGCTCTGGTAAAACCTTTACCATAGCTAATGTAGTAGAGCAGGTCAACCGCCCCACGCTGGTACTTAGCCATAACAAAACCCTGGCGGCCCAGCTGTACGGTGAATTTAAGCAGTTTTTTCCGGACAATGCCGTTGAGTACTTCATCAGCTACTACGACTACTACCAGCCCGAGGCTTTTATAGCCACTACCAATACCTACATTGAAAAAGACCTGGCCATTAACGAAGAGATTGATAAGCTGCGGCTCTCAACGGTTTCTTCGCTGATGAGCGGCCGTCGCGACGTGATTGTGGTGGCGTCGGTTTCCTGTATCTATGGTGCCGGTAACCCCCAGGAGTACAAAAAGAGCATTGTACGCGTAGGCGTGGGCGACACCGTCAGCCGCAACCAATTCCTGTTCCGGCTAGTGGAGATTTTGTACAGCCGCACCGAGGCGGAGTTTACCCGCGGTACCTTCCGGGTGAAGGGCGACACCGTGGACGTATACCCCGGCTACGCCGACTTCGCCTACCGCTTTATTTTTTACGGCGATGAAATCGAGGAAATTCAGCGCATTGACCCTTCTAACGGGAAAAGGCTTTCCAGCGAACGCCAGATTGCTGTCTTCCCGGCCAACCTGTTTGTAACCGGCCGCGATGTACTTATGCAGTCCATGAAAGAAATTCAGGACGACCTGGTGGCCCAGATCCGGTACTTTGCCAAGGAAGGGCGACTGCTGGAAGCCGAGCGGATTAAGGAACGAACTGAGTTTGACCTGGAAATGATGCGCGAACTGGGCTACTGCTCGGGTATCGAAAACTATTCACGGTACTTTGACCGCCGATTGCCGGGGCAGCGGCCTTTCTGTCTGCTCGACTACTTTCCCGAGGACTACCTGCTCGTGGTCGACGAAAGCCACGTAACTATGCCACAGATACGCGCCATGTGGGGCGGAGACCGCTCGCGTAAGGAAGCTCTGGTAGATTACGGTTTCCGGCTACCCTCCGCCATGGACAACCGGCCCCTGACCTTCCAGGAGTTTGAAGACCTGTCCAGCCAGATTATTTTTGTCAGTGCTACCCCGGCCGACTACGAGCTGCGCCGCACCGAAGGAATTGTGGTGGAACAGATCATCCGCCCGACGGGCCTGCTGGACCCCGAAATTGAAGTACGGCCCAGCCTGAACCAGATTGACGACCTGCTCGACGAAATTGATATCCGTATAAAGCGGGGCGAGCGGGCACTGGTTACTACCCTTACCAAGCGTATGGCCGAGGAGCTTAGCAAGTACCTTGACCGCGTTGGTATCAAGTGTCGCTATATCCACTCCGAAGTAAAGGCGCTGGACCGGGTAGAAATCCTGCGTGAGCTGCGGCTGGGGGTGTTTGATGTATTGGTAGGCGTGAACCTGCTGCGCGAAGGACTTGACCTGCCCGAGGTATCGCTGGTTGCCATTATGGACGCCGATAAGGAAGGCTTCCTGCGCGATATTCGCTCCCTGATCCAGACCATTGGCCGCGCCGCCCGGAACGACAAGGGAAAGGTACTTATGTACGCCGACCGGATTACGGGCTCCATGCAAAAAGCCATTGACGAAACCAACCGCCGCCGCAGCATTCAGATGACCTACAACGAAGAGCACGGCATTACGCCGCGTACCATTCTGAAATCCAGGGAAGCTATCATGGAGCAGACCCGGGTGGCCGACTCCAAGGTACGCAAGATGTACGTGGAGCCCGATGAGATACGCATTGCGGCCGATCCGGTGGTGCAGTACATGGGCAAAAACGACCTACAAATACTCATTGCCGAAACCCAGCGCAAGATGGAAGCCGCCGCCAAAGACCTGGACTTCCTGCAGGCCGCCCGCTTCCGCGATGAATTGCAGCAGCTCAAGGAGCGTATGAAAGAAAAGGCGTAAGGCTAATTGACTCAGCAGAGGCGCAAAATTTTGCGCCTCTGCTTTTTTAGAATTCTATCCGGTAACTGACGTTAGGAATCATGATGGCCTCGCGGTGCTCGTCAATGGTGTGCTGCCGGTAGTTGTACCGGAACCCGTAGAAATCGCCGTATTGGGTGGCGTTAAGTACCTTCAGCGCCAGTTCGTGCGCGGTTTTGGCGCGGTTAATCTTGTAGCTGGCCGTAAAGTGCGCCAGCAGCGCGGGCGGTAACTGCCGCGAGTAGAGCTGTCCTTCGGTGTACACAACTTCTTTCTTCGCCAGCGAAGCCGCTGTATTGACGGGCGTGTAGGGCTCGCCGCCCTGTACTGTCAGGCGGGTATTGATACCCAATACATGCTGCCGACTCCTGCCTACCTGCCACTCTTTACCCACCAGCAGATTGGAGAGGTACCTGCGGTTGAACATTGTATTGCGCCAGATCCCATTATCCCCACTGTATTCTGAATTGAACAGGGAAGTAGTCAGCAGGAAGTAGTAGCCCCGCGAAAGGTACCTTTCCAGCGTCAGGTCCAGCCCGTAGTTGCGGCCTTTGCCCGTGTTGACCAGCTTCTCGCTGAGGTACCATTGGTTGGTCAGGTTAATGAACGAAAAGGAGGTACCCCGAACTACCGGGACGCTGTACAGATACTGGTAGTAGGGTTCTATCTTCAGCAGCACATTCTCCGAAAGATTGACCCCGTAGCTTAGTACCAGGTGGTGCGCTTTGGTAAAATCCAGGTTCCGGTTCACCAGTTGCGTGTCAGTCAGCGGTGTGCGGGTAAAGTAGTAGTTGAGGCGCTCCAGCCGGCTGTGCAGCCCGTAGGCCAGCCCCAGGTACTGCTTTTGTGTCATTTGCCACTTAATCCCGGCCCGGGGCTCGAGGGTATAGCGATTGTTCAGCGAAAACAACTGCCCGTTCAGGCCCAGGTTCAACGTGAGACGGTCAGAGAAGCGGAAGGCTGAACTGGTATAGGCCGTCAGCAGGGTACTGAATCCGGTTTCGTCCACCACGGTTAGGGGGGCTTGTTCGGTGGTACCGGCATCTTTCAGCAGCATGTCGTACCGCAGTCCGGTCAGTACGATACCGGTTTTGTTGGTATGCCGGGGGCTGAATTTTTTGGTCAGGGAGGAGGTCAATACAAAATTCCAGTTGGCAGTCTGGTTCTGACTTTGGGGCAGCAGAGCCTGCTGGTGGTTCAGGCGTTTTACCCGCCAGTCGAGGCCGCTGACCGTTGCCGCCAGGGTGGTTTTGAGTTGCGCGTTATTCCTGAAAATATAGTCATGACTAAGGCCCGTAGCTCCCATGTACTGCTTCGCATCGGCCTCTTCGCGGTTCTGGGCGTAGAGCCACTGGCTACTGTCGGTTTGGGCCAGCTGCCCCGAGCGGTCCCGCAGGCCAAGGCCCCAGAAGGAAAATACGCCTGACTTGTTGGTAGGAAAATAGAGCTTAAACGACAGGTCCTGGTAGCTGGTACCCTGGGCTTCCTCGGGTAACAGGGGCTTCATAAGCGCCAGGGTAGAGTAGCGGTAGTTGAACAGGTACGACGATCGGCCGCCCTTTTTAAAAGGCCCCTCCGAGGAAGCATCAATACCAATAGCTCCCAGCTGAAACGTATGCTCGGGCTTCTGGCTGGTACCGTTGCGCATGAATATGTCGAACACGCCCGAGAGCGCATTACTGTACTCGGCGGGAAAAGCGCCGGTAAAGAAGTCGGAGTTGGCGAGCATCTGAGTACTCAGGGCCGTCAGGCCGCCGCCACCAAAAGCCGAAAGGTCCGCAAAGTGATTCGGATTGGGTATCTCTACGCCCTCCATTTTCCACTGCAGCGCCCGGGGCGCATTACCCCGTACCACTATTCCGTTATTAGCCACGTTGCTGGCTACGCCCGCAAAGGCCGAAGCCAGGCGCGCCGGGTCATCAAAGCCTCCGGCGTACCGGCGGGCCTCTTCCACGCTTAGCATCCGGGCACTCACGGTAGCCATGTTGTTGAGAGGCTCCTCCTTGTTGACTTTGGGTTTTACCACCACATCGTCCAGTTTGGTTATACTTTCTCTAATACTTACATTTACAAAGGTTTCTTTGGACGAGGAAACCGCTATTTCTTTGAGCAGGGCGGGTTCATAGCCCAGGTAGGTAATCCGCAGGTCGTAGCGCCCGACGGGTACCTTGTCTATAGTGAAGTCTCCTTCCGCAGTAGTGGTTGTGCCAATGAGCGGGTCGGTGCCGGGGAGTACCACCGTAGCGAAGGGAATAGGAGCGCCGGAGGCTTCGTCTACTACCTTACCCCGGATAGTCTGGAAGGGCTGCTGCGCCAGTACAACAATACAGTGTGCCAGCAGGCCCGTAGTGATAAGGAACTGTTTCATAGCGTGAATGGGTGACTAATAGATGAACTCTGCAAAGCTACCGGCTACCTGAACGCTCCACCATACTGAAAAATCAGTAATCTAAGACCATGAACGAACTGGAAGTACTTGGAATGGAATACTACGAATTGCTGGGAAGACAGCAGTTTGTGGCGGAACACCTGGATTATAAAGTACTTGACCGGCACCGGCCGGCCCTGGAAACCATGTCCCAGGTCAACAACTGTGGCATCACCATTTTTGACATGTTCAAAAAGGAGCATGTGTATACCTCCTACAACTTCTCAGAAATATTTGGCTACGACCTGGACTCTGTAAGTCAGCAGGGAAATGACTACTTCAACTCGCGGGTGCATCCGGATGATTTTGTGGGGCTGATGAAGAATGGCATCCTGATCCTGAAATTTTTTCATGGGCTCCGGCAGGAAGAGCGCTCCCACTACAAGCTGGTCAACGAGTACCGGATTATGGGGAATGAGAGCCGGTACATCCGGGTTATTGAGCAGCACCAGGCCCTGGAACTGGATACCAGCGGCAACGTATGGCTGACGCTGGGTGTCATAGATATTTCACCGGACCAGACCGACCTGCCGGGTATTAAAAGCCAGATTTTTAACTACAAAACCGGCCGGGTAGTACCCCTGCCAGCCACCAGCGAAGAACTCATAAATCTGTCAAAAAGAGAAAAGGAGGTGCTTCAGCTGGTAAAGGATGGGTACCTGAGTAAGGAGATTTCCGAGAAGCTGTTTATCAGTGTCCATACCGTCAATACCCACCGCCAGCGCATCATGGAAAAACTGGGCGCTAATAATTCACTGGAGGCCATTGCCTACGCCTCCCGGCTGGGACTTATGAACTAACAGAGCGGAGTACCTGCTCGATAAATCTCTTTGCTTTCTACCATCAGTTTGAGCCAAACCTCACCGCCAGCGAAGTGGTAAGGAAGAAGTTGTTGTTCATACGGGGCGGCAAGCAGGTTAGCGATTTTAGCAGGTACTTAAAGCCTGATTGAGCTTCTCCACAAATTCCTCCTTATTATCAACATGCAGCAGTACTACGTCACACTCTCTGCTTACGCCGTATGCCTTTTCTATTGTTTGTTTTTCAGTAAAGTAAAGGGCTACATTATAGCTCTCAATCGCTTTCAGCAGCGCCAGTTGCTCTACCTTTTTATCCGCCTCATTAACCGGATTGGTCGTAAGCTCTACCCGCTGTATATGCCGCAGCTCTATGTCCATATCACCAAAAAGACCGTACTTCAGTAATAGCCGGTTCTCCTTTATTTCTGAATACCTCCGACGGATAGCCCGGATATGCCCCAGGATCTGAAATATACCATAAAGGCTACCAAAGAATAGCACCCACGCCAGCGTCTCGTTCCAGCGTATGAGGAGGATATGTGCGATGAAAAGCTCAATGGTACCAATAAAGATGATAGTACCCAGCAGAGCCGTAATGCCATTCTCCTTATAGCCAGTAAAGCTGTTCCGGGGCTTTGGAGTTTTCTTCCAGGCCAATAGCGCGTAGTAGAGCATAGCTATCTCAGAGGCGAACACCTTCCCCAGACGAGGATACCCTACGGCCCGGACGGCACTCTCCTTCAGGATGAAGTAGAAGTCCCGGCTCTCCCCGGCGCTTTGCCGGAAGGTACGTACCGCTTTATGGACGTAAAAGAAGATAACCGACAGCAGGACCAGCTCCACCACCGGCAGCAGGTAGGTAGTAACAAGCCCCAGGTGGTACCTTTGGTGCTCGGGCAGGAGCAGACTGGCCAGTACGATGCCCAGTACAAAGACGGGTATAGCCGTAATTTTAGGGATACTCTTATTCCTGATGAGGAAAAGGTACACCAGGGGTACCGTCAGGGTCAGGTCGTAGGTGACGCCCATGGCCAGCGCAGGGTCCTTGCTCAGCAAAGGACTCAGCATCAGTCCCATTGAGAAGAGGATAATAAGGAGCGGCAGGCCGTAGATGCGGAGGAGGGAGCGTGATAGGTGCATAGGTGACAAAATTTAATCAAACAAACCACTTGATAGGTACTTCATGCCGGAGTCGCAGGCTACGGTGACGACGGTATGGCCGCAGCTACATTCAGCCGTACCTACTGCCTCACGAGGGCTCAGTAGCACCTAAATCTACAAAATTAGTACATCACATCTAGGTATAAATTTCAAAGTACTCCTCCAGCATATCCTTCCCCTCCATAGTACCCTGCGTAGCCAGGGGCACAAAGCGGGCGAAGAGTTCTTCGCGGTACCAGTTGCGCTCGCGGGTCAGGCGTACAATGTCTTTGTGGGCGGTGCGCTGGTAGGCAAACTGCTTGACGGAGTCGCTGTTTTTCCAGATACTCACCGTAGCCTGTTGCGTAAACGGATTTTCACCAATACCCTGTGCGTAGAGCAGTCCCGGTGAATCCTGCAGACCTGCCCGCGCCTGCGGTACATGCCGCCAGAAATCGAGCAGCTTACGGGTGTGGATGGTAGCGCGGGTGAGTACCAGCAGCGGGTCTTCCGGCGAGGCCACCGTGGGAGCAGAAGTAGTAAACGGATTCACCCCATCCCACTGTCCGTGTGACTGCAACGGAGCCATCAGTACGGTATAGTGCTCGGTAGTGTGGGCGGTATAGGGGGCAAAGTAGCCAGAATTGAAAAAGTGGAGGGCCGCTTCGGTACTTTCCCAGGAAGCTACCAGTGCGTAGAGGCGCAGGTCGGGCAGCGGGCTAAAGCCGTGGAGGCCGCACCCCAGCATCCGGCTGAAAATGGCCCCCGGGGGCGGTGTCAGGGTAAGGCGACGTTCGCCCATCCGGGCCAGCGCCCAGCGGATATGCCGCAGCGGAAAGTGCAATAGGGTATAGGTGGCAACCGGGCCGGCAAAGTGGTCTTTTCTTAAAAAGCGGAACGCCATGGGGTGGTTTATTCGTGGCAGGTACTCTCCTTCAACATTTTGTGAAGGGCCAATGTTGCCACTACTTCGTCAGAAAAACGCTCTTTTCAGAGATTATCAGTGAAGTGCTTCCGCTCCCTGAGCTGCTCCGACTTCTCCTGGTTAAAGCTTCTGGACTGGTTGCGGGGAATGGTCAGCGACTGCCAGTCCGCATCCGTAAGCTGCTTGGCGATGTAAATGATCTGCCCGACGTGGTAGGCGTAGTGCGTGAGGTTCCGGTTGATGGCTTCCAGTACCGTGTGCCCTTCGTTTCGTATGTAGATAGTGCGGGTCAGGTCCTCGGGTTGTAAGGAGTCCAGCGCGGTTTGCGCACACTGCCATGTCTCATTCCACTTTTGCACTAATTCTTCCCGACTGAGTTGATTCACCTCAAATTCACCATCGCGGTCGCGCCAGTCTTTTTCGCCGTCAGCGGTCAGGAAGTCGGTCCAGCGGGAGAGCATGTTGCCCCACAGGTGCATTACAATAATGGCTATACTGTTCGATTCCCCGTTATACTGCCAGAAAAGCCCCGGGTCAGGTACCTGCGCTATTGCTCTCTCTCCCGTTGTTTTATAGTAAAGAAACAGCTTCTTTACGCTGTCGAGGTAGTTGGTTTCCATAGGCTACGTAGTTTTTTACAAGATAGTGAAAAAGCAGATTGGCGAAAGATTTTATAATGCAGCCATAAACGCTGTAATTTGCAGGAACAGGCCTATTATTCAATGACTACCCAATCTTCCCCTTCTGATTTTGAAATCCGGCGTGCTACCGTACAGGATGTAGAAGCTGTAAGCCGACATCGCAGCCAGATGTGGCTCGCCATGAAAGACATCAGCCCCGAGAGCTACGACAGCATGTACCGCCAAAGCCAGGACTACTTCCGGGAGGCTATTCCCGCTGGTACCTACATAGGCTGGGTACTTGTGCCGCTCCGCGCCCAGGAAACCATAGCCGGAGGCGGCGGTTTGCTGCTCCGCTGCATTCCGCCGTTCCCGGATAGTCAGGGCGGCGTGTGCCCCTCCGACAAGCAGGCGCATATTCTAAATGTATACGTGGAAGAAGAGTACCGTCGTCTGGGGCTGGCTAAGTACCTCATGGAAACCATCCTGGACTGGTGCCGTCAGGAGGGAGTGGGCTCCGTAACCCTCAACGCCTCCAGCGTTGGAAAACCCCTGTACGAGCAGCTGAACTTTACGGAGGTACGGAATTTTATGAAGTGGAAAATGGAATAGAGTTACTGGTATTCTTGTATCTTGGTGTAAAGTTGTGGTAATGAATACTATCTATGACACAGGAAATTGAGGGTAAAATAGTAGATTATCTACGGGATACACCGGTGCAAAAAGCGTATGTTTTCGGGTCGTACGCCCGTAATGAACAAACCGCCGATAGCGATGTAGATCTGCTTCTTGATTTCGCTCCGGACGCGATGGTCAGCTTGTTTGATTTAGGTCGAATTCTGGAAGATCTTAAAGATTTACTGGGTAAAGACGTGGACCTGGTAACCGAAGATGGTATGTCACCTTACCTGCGCCCATTCATTGAGCGGGATAAAAAATTGATTTATGAGAAATCAGCTTGACGATTGTCAACGAGCCAGGCATATTCTTGACTCTATACAAGAGATAGAAGCCTACGTAGCAGGTATTGATTTTGATAATTTTCAATCTTAAAAGTGCAACAGAGCGCCAGCTTATTATTACTTGGTGAAGCGGTTAGTGCACTCACCGATACAATTCGCACAAAATATACTACCATAGATTGGCGGGGTATTAAAGGGTTTCGCAATATCATAATTCATGAATATTTTGGAGTCTCAGTGAAGATGGTTTGGCTTGTAGTAATTAAGGAGCTTCCAATTTTAAAGAAATAATACAACAAATAATAGCTGATTGTGATCAATCCCGAAGAACTCTATCCTGAACTCGTTTTCCAGACCGCCCGTAGTGGCGGGAAAGGCGGGCAGAATGTGAATAAAGTAGAAACCAAAGTAGAGCTGCGCTTTGATATTCCAAAATCGGCCCTGCTAAGCGAGGAGCATAAAGCCCTGCTGCTGGAAAAGCTGGCTAATAAAGTGACGCAGGAGGGGGTACTTGTACTGTACCACCAGACGGAGCGCTCGCAGCTGGCCAATAAGGATAAAGTAGTTCAAAAATTCAATAACCTCATTCGCCAGGCTTTTGTGGTTCAGAAGAAACGCAAAGCCACCCGGCCTACCTACACCTCTGTCGTAGACCGATTACAGAAAAAGCAGCGAAAGTCTGACGTGAAAAGCATGCGGAAGAAACCGCCGATGGAGTAAACCTAGGCGGTTTTATTTTTAGTAGCAGTAGGTAGTACTTGAGTAGATACCGGAAACTACTATTTTTACCAGGAAGTAAAAAGGAGGAAAGCCCAGAGGTACGCTGAGTTTCTTTACTCTTTTTAGCTTTGTGTTCCTCGGACAAAAAAGCTAATCACTAACAGCTGTCAGCTAACACCTTTATTATGACTACTACCTCCTCCCAAACCACAAGTACCCTGCGTACGGTACTGAGTCTGCCCGTAATTGTGGCGGCTCTGGGCTACTTCGTGGATGTATATGATTTACTACTTTTTAATATTGTAAGGGTACCCAGTCTGCGTGACCTTGGACTTTCGGAAGAGGAGGTGTCAATAGTGGGGGCGCAGGTATATAACTGGCAGCAGGCGGGCCTGCTGTTGGGCGGCTTTGGCTGGGGTATCTGGGGTGATAAGATGGGCCGCCGTTCGGTCTTGTTTGGTTCTATCCTGATGTACTCGCTGGCCAATATTGCCTGCGGCTTTGTCAGCAGTCCGGATACCTACGCGCTGCTGCGCTTTGTGGCGGGTCTGGGGCTGGCCGGGGAGCTGGGAGCGGGTATTACGCTTATTGCCGAGATACTTCCCAAAGAACTACGGGGCTACGGAGCCTCCGTGGTGGCGGGCGTAGGTTTACTAGGAGCTATTGCGGCCTTCTTTACCGTTTCCCTGTCCGATTGGCGCACAGCCTATTGGGTTGGTGGTGGCCTGGGGCTGATACTGCTGGCTATGCGGGTGAATGTACTGGAATCCATACTTTTTGACCGGATGGAACGGGGGGTGAAGCGGGCGCAGTGGTGGACTATCTTTTCGAAACGTTCGCGCCTGATAAGGTACCTGCGCTGCATGGGGATTGCGCTCCCTACCTACCTGGTCATTGGCATCTACGCTACCTTCGGCAATGAGTTCGGGAAAGCGCTGGGGCTGGCCGAAGAGGTACAGGCAGGAAACTGCGTACTATATACTTATATCGGTATAGTACTGGGCGACTTTTTTAGCGGGCTGCTGAGCCAGTGGCTGCGCTCGCGCCGCCGGGCCATCGGCCTCATGATGGGCATGACCTTTCTGGGCTGCCTGTGGCTGCTGTACGGCGGCATTCGTAGCGCCGCTACGCTCTACGTCTGCTACGCCTGGCTGGGCTTTTCGATTGGGTACATAGCCATGTTCCTGACCACTACCGCCGAGCAGTTTGGTACTAATCTGCGGGCTACCGTTACTACCTCCGTAGCCAATAATGTGCGGGCTACCGTACTCCTGACTTTACCTTTGTACCAGTACCTCAAGCCCGGCTGGGGCGTGCTGGAAGCCGGGGCTATGGTGGGGGTACTTTGCTTTGGATTGGGGGTACTTTCGCTCGGGTACATGGAGGAAACCTACGGCAAAGAACTGGACTATTTGGAAACGTAGAGACGCAACATCTTGCGTCTCCACGGAGGTACCTGTTACAGCAACGCTTCCCACAGGATCTCGGCCGGGTGCATGGCGCGGCGGCCGGTACCGTCGTGAATCTGGTGACGGCAACTGGTACCCGGCGCGGCAATAATAACCTCCTCGGGCTGCTGACGTACCGTTGGGAACAAGACCAGTTCGCCGATCTTCATGGACACATCATAGTGTTCGGTTTCATAGCCAAACGAGCCCGCCATGCCGCAACAGCCGCTTGGAATGAGCTGTACGGTATAGTTTTCGGGCAGGGAGAGCATTTTCTTAGTAGGTACCATACTGGAAATAGCCTTCTGCTGACAGTGGCCGTGCAGTTTGATGAGCTTTTTCTCCGTTTTGAATATGCTTTTAGAAATGCGCTTGGAATCAATCTCGCGGGCTATGAACTCATCCAGTTGCAGGGCATTCATGGCCAGGGCTTTGGCGTCTTGTACCAGCTCGTCGCTCACCAGGTCGGGGTATTCGTCGCGGAAAGTCAGGATGGTTGATGGCTCAATACCAACCAAAGGCTTTTCGTGGGATACTACATCTTTGAGCATCCGGACGTTTTGGTCGGCAATTTTCTTCGCATCGCGCAGCATTCCTTTCGACAACTGCGGACGGCCCGATGCCAGGTGGTCGGGAATGATGACTTCATAGCCCATTTTTTCCAGCAGCATAATGGCCTTCTGACCTATTTCTACGTCGTTGTAGTTGGTGAATTCGTCACAAAACAGGTACACCTGCCGGTCGCTTTGGGTAGGCTTCTTCCGCTTTTTATGCCAGCGTTCCAGCGTAGTAGCGTGCAGAAGCGGCATGGTGCGGTCGGGATGGAAACCCACAATCCTGTTGGCAATGCGGCGCAGCGAATCATTTTTATAAATCAGATTATAACCCCAGGGTACGTAGCTGGCCAGGCCGGTCATTCGGGAAAAGTTACCCACCAGCCAGGAGCGCACCGGTAGGCCATTCGCATCGTGGTACTGCTGCAGAAACTCCATCTTGAGCTTGGCCGCGTCGACGTTAGAGGGGCATTCTCCCTTGCATCCCTTGCAGGCCAGACACAGGTCGTACACCTCCTTGATCTCGTGGTGGTCGAAGCGGTTTTCCTTGTCCGAGCGGGTCAGCATTTCGCGCAGGATATTGGCCCGGGCGCGGGTGGTGTCCTTCTCGTTACGAGTCGCCATGTAGCTGGGGCACATGGTACCGCCACTGAGCTGGGTCTTGCGGCAGTCGCCGGAGCCGTTGCACTGCTCGGCGTGCTGCAGTACATCCTGGTCGGGATAGCGGAAGTAGGTCTTAAATTGGGGCGTCTGCTGGTCGGCTTCGTAGCGCAGGAAGGTATCCATGGGCGGCGTATCGACCACCTTACCCGGATTAAAAATAGTCTGCGGGTCCCAGGCGCGTTTTATTTCTTTAAAAAGCTGGTAGTTGTGTTCACCCACCATTTTGGGGATAAATTCGCCCCGCAGGCGACCGTCGCCGTGCTCGCCCGATAAGGAGCCGTCGTACTTCTTCACCAGGGCCGCGATTTCCTCCGCAATCATCCGGAACTGCTGGTGCCCTTCCCGGGTCTTGAGGTTGATGATGGGGCGCAGGTGCAGCTCGCCGGAGCCGGCATGCGCGTAGTGCACCGCCGACATATTATGCTTTTTAAGAATCTTGTTGAAGTCGCTGATGTAGGCCGGCTGGTCGTATACGTCTACGGCCGTGTCTTCAATTACCGCCACGGCCTTTTCATCGCCGGGTAGGTTGGCCAGCAGGCCCAGACCGGCCTTGCGCAGCGTCCATATTTTCTTGGTATCTTCTCCAAACAACAGCGGGAAGTGAAAACCCAGTCCGGCAGCCTGCAATTCGGCTTCCAGACCGGCAGCCAGTTGCTCTACCTCCTCGGTAGTTTCGCGGGAGAGGTCTACTACCAGGATGGCCGGGTATTCGCCCGCGTCCGTATTCTTTACGAAAAAGGCATTTTTACGCTGCTCAGCGTTGGTAGCGGCGCATTCTAGTACATAGCTGTCAATCAGCTCCACGGCCTGCGGCTTGTATTTCAGCGCAATGATCGTAGCGCGTAGTGTTTCATCAATGGTATTGAAGTGGGCGCATACCAGTCCCTGCGTTTTGGGCGGCAGGGGTACTATATTAACCTTAATTTCGGTCAGGAAGCAGAGGGTACCTTCTGAACCCGCAATGAGCCGGCACATGTTGAAGGCAGGTCCTTCGGGCGTGAAAGGCTGGCAGTCCAGCAGCATGTCCAGGGCGTAGCCGGTATTGCGCCGTTCGATAGAGCGTTTGGGAAAGTTCCTACGGATTTCGGCCTGGTTCACCGGATTAGCCAGTACCTCCACCGTCTTTCGGTAAATCTGCGCTTCCACCCCACGGGTACTTTGCGATTTTGCCCGTAGTTCTTCCGGCGTCATGGGACCGAAGGTCGCTTCGGTACCGTCCGACAGCAACGCCTTTACCTCCAGCAGGTGCTCGCGGGTACTGCTATATACGACTGAGTTAGATCCGCAGGAGTTATTGCCCACCATACCTCCAATCATGGCGCGGTTGGCCGTAGAGGTTTCGGGGCCGAAGTACAGGCCGTAGGGCTTTAGGGCTATGTTCAGTTCATCCCGCACGACGCCCGGTTCTACCCGTACCCAACGCTCTTCCGCGTTAATTTCCAGAATGCGGTTGAATTTTTTAGAAACATCCACCACCAGGCCACTTCCCACTACCTGTCCGGCCAGGGAGGTACCTGCGGTGCGCGGAATCAGGGATATGCCCTTCTGACCGGCGTAGGCAATGAGACGCTTCAGGTCCTCGTGCGTAGCGGGCATAGCCACGGCCAGAGGCATTTCGCGGTAGGCCGAGGCGTCGGTCGCGTAGACCGTACGCATGGTATTGTCAAAGAATAATTCACCGTCGAGCTGACCGGCCAGTTGCTCCAGGTCCGCATTCGTAACAGAGGGAAGAGGTGTCATGCTTAAGTACTAAGAACCAAAATATTCCCAAAGTTACGCACGATTAGCTACCTCAGGTAGTAAAATTTACAGAATTTGCACATCTGGATTGGGCCATTCTCTCACAGAAGAAAGTACGTCGGACGGGCTCGTGATAAGGGTATGTATATCCTTTAACTGACATATCTGGTAGGCTTCGACATTATTTATCTTTTCGGCGGTGGCACAAACTACCGTATGCCCGGCTATTCCCATCATTTGGCGCTTCAGCTGCGACTCTTCGTAATGCCGGATGGTGAGGCCCTCGTCGGGGTGTATACCTACTATACCCATAAAGTACAGGTCGGCCCGGAAGTGACGAAGCTGCGCCGAGGTCTCGCTGCCGAGGGTAATCTGGTAGCGCTTATAAAAGGATCCCCCCAGCAGTATGACCTCTACTTTGGGATGATTGGCCAGGGAAGTAGCCAGGGGCAGGCTGTTGGTAATAATAGTAGCTTCCAACTGGTGGGGAATCTGCTCGGCTATGTACAGGTTAGTAGTGCCGCCATCCATCAGCACCGTCTGGCCGTTTTTGAACAGGCACCTGGCCTTATTGGCAATTGCGGTAATTTCAGCATTAGGTATCCCCATGGCCCGGCGCACCCGCATCGGCAGATACGAGTTTGCGATGGCTCCTCCGTGTACCTTTTTTAGTAACCCCTGTTCTTCCAGTTCGATAATGTCCCGGCGGATACTATCATACGATACTTCCAGCTCCTGACTGATTGCGACCAGTGATACCTTTTTGTGCTTGTTCAGTTTATCTAAAATCCAGTGTTGACGTTCGTCTTTTAACATAACGGAGAAAGTAGGCGAATTAAGTATCAATAAATGCAGAGTTCCCTTGTTTTCTACTTACATATTTGCATATATTTGCATATATATTGCAGTTTTCCAGTAATTTTTTGTGTTTATCCCCCTTGAATCTTATATAAAAGCGAATAAGTGCAAGGTTTACTGCCGACAAAAAGATTTAAAGAAGGTTATGGTTGTATTATCCATACTAATTATAGTAATTTGCTGAGCGGGAATTGCGTTAAATGCAACTATTTAACCTTATATTCCTCTTATAAACAACTAAAAGAGTGTAAAAATACCAAGAACAAAACTTCCTGCGTACCTGGTCATCTCCCCGATATGTATAATTACAGCCAGAAGGAAAGCCTGATAATCATTGATAAAAGAAGTATACCGCTATTCGAAAAACTTGCAGTAATAATTTTAATTTAACCAATAATCAATCAACCTATGATGAATCAATGCTACACAACTAATCGTAAACGGGAGTATGTGGGCTTTAACCGTCTCTGGCTAACAGCACTGGCGCTGTTGGTTTCAGTTGGTATGGTGCTGGCTCAGGATATGACCGTAACGGGAAAAGTAACAGACATAACTGGTATGGGTATGCCAGGGGTGGCTATTACAGTCCAAGGAACGGCGCGTGGTACTACTACCGACGTTGACGGAGGATACACCATTGCCGCGCCGGGAAACGCTACCCTGGTTTTCAGTTTTGTGGGTTATAAGGGAGAAGAGGTTCCCGTGAACAACCGCTCTATTATAAACGTCACGCTGGCAGAAGACACCAAAGCACTGGAAGAGGTAGTGGTAGTGGGTTATGGTACTCAGAAGCGCAAAGAGATTTCAGGTACTGTATCGAGCATCAGCAACCGGGAGTTTAACGCGGGGGTGGTTACTAACCCGCTCGGAGCTATTCAAGGTAAAGTAGCCGGTCTGACGATTAACCAGACGGGTAGCGATCCCAACTCCCGCCCAACGGTGCGTCTGCGGGGTGTAGGCTCACTGGCCGCGGGTTCTGATCCGCTTTACGTAGTGGACGGGGTACCGGGTGTACCCATCCAGAATATTGATCCTAACGATATTGAAACCATAGATGTACTGCGCGATGCTTCCTCGGCGGCTATTTACGGCTCACGCGCTTCCAATGGGGTAATTATCATTACTACCAAGCGCGGTAGAGGCGGACGGTCCACGGTGGACTATAACGCCTACACCGGCGTGGATATGGTAGCCAAAGCGCCTAACTATATGAATGCGGATGAGTATCGTGCGGCGGCCCGTCAGCTGGGCTTTACGCTCGACGACCGCAAAGCCAATACCAACTGGTTTGAAGAAATTACCCGGACGGCTCCTGTTAACAGCCAGAATCTTGCTTTCTCAGGAGGTAGTGACAATTTCAGCTACCGCGCTTCACTGGGATATCTGAACCAGCAGGGGGTAGTACGCAAATCAGGTTATGAGCGGGTAAGCGCCCGTATCAACCTGGACCAGACTGCCCTGAATGGTAAACTTAAGATTGCTACCAGCCTCTCGGCTATTACGGGTAAGCGGGACTTTGTGAACTACGCGGCTTTTGCCTATTCTATCACCAACCTGCCTACTGACCCGGTTTACAATCCGGATGGTTCTTACTTTGAGCGGCCAGGTGCTTTCTCTATCTTTAATCCGGTTGCTGAACTGAACGAAACCACTAATAACGCTAAGACGCTGGAATTCCTTGGTAATATTAATATGCGATACAGCATTACCAATGACCTGGTTTTTGGTGTAAACGGAGCTATGAAGGGCTATCAGCAAAATGGTAGCTACTACCAGACCCGCGTTCCGAAAGCTGGCTTAGCCGGACAAGGACAGGCTCAACGCTCATTTAATTTTGGTCCGGACCTGGGGCCAACCGATGACAAACTGCTTGAGTTTACTTTAAACTATAACAAGCAATTTGGAAAGCTTAACTTTGGAGCGTTGGGAGGTTATTCGTACCAGGATGTTACCTTTGAAGGTTTTGCGGCCCGTAATAATAACTTTATTACCGACGACATTTCATTCGATAACCTGGGTGCTGGTGCCGGTTTGGCGCTGGGACAGCGCGCCAACGACGCCGTAAGTTCTTACCGTAACAACTACAAGTTGATTTCCTTCTTTGGTCGGATAACGGCAGCTCTCGGCGAAAAGTACTTTGCTACCATCAACGTGCGTCAGGATGGTTCTACTAAGTTTGGAGCTAACAATAAATGGGGTCTTTTCCCATCAGCTTCAGTAGGCTGGACGCTGAGCGAAGAAGATTTTCTACAGAACAATGCTATCATCAATAACCTGAAGTTGCGCGTGAACTACGGTCAGACCGGTAACTCGGAAGGAATCAGACCATACACTACGCTGGCCTTGCTGGGCCCCGGTGCCAAGTACTACGACAACGGCAACTGGTTGCCTTCTTATCGTCCTGTACAGAACCCCAATCCTGACCTGAGATGGGAAGTAAACGAGAACTACGGTGTAGGGGTTGACTTCTCACTGTGGAATTACCGCCTGAGTGGTTCCGTAGACTACTTCGTCCGGAATACCCGTGACCTGCTCTTTAACGTAACAGCCCCTCTCTCGATCAAGCCCCTGTTCCCAACTATTCTGGGTAACGTAGGTTCAATGCGCAACAGCGGGGTTGAACTGTCCCTGAACGGACTGGTAGTTGACAAAACCAATTTCAAATGGGAAGCTGTAGTGGCAGCGGCTACTTTGAAAAATGAAGTAGTAGGTCTTGCCAGTGGTGAATTTATCGCATCCAACCAGATCTTTATCGGAACCGATCTGGGGGCTGCTACCCGTGGTACTTCTAACGTAAACTTCAACGTCATTCAGGCGGGTTATCCAATCGGTTCCTTCTGGGGTTATGATGTAGCGCGCATTGGTACCGAAGGAGCCAACAAAGGTCAGTACATCATTCGTGGCGCTGATGGAAAGGAAACGGCCGAGGTAAGAGAAGCAGATCGTACCTTCATAGGTAGCCCGCTACCAAAGGTCACGGCCTCATTAACCAACAACTTTACCTACGGTAATTTTAACCTGAGCTTCCTGCTGAACGGCCAGTTTGGAAACAAAATCTTTAACGCTGAGCGTATGCAGTATGATCGCCAGGTAGGTCGTATCCCCGATGAAAACACCCTGCGTGGCGCGGCTGATTCACCAGTTACCTCTGAGCTTACCAACGCATTCAGCTATTTTGTAGAAGATGGTAGCTTTGTTCGTCTGGCTAACTTCCGCCTGGGATATAACTTCCCGGTTAAAGGTCTGCTAAGCCGTGCTCAGGTGTACGTTTCAGGTAACAACCTGTTCATACTCACTAAGTTTCAGGGTGTTGATCCCGAACTTAATACCGGTACCCAAAACTCAGGAATTTACACCAAGCAGCAGTTTCCTAAATCACGCGGATTCCAGCTGGGTGTAAACCTTTCGTTCTAAAATACCGTATATGTTGGCAAACTGAAAATCAGTTTGCCAACAACAAAGATTTCAAAAAAACGTAAAGAGTGTTTAAACTATACAATTCTCTATGAAAAGATCAATTATCTATCTGGCATTGGCAGGCGCTATCACGATGGCTTCCTGTACCAATCTGGAAGAATCGGTTTACGGCGTAATTCCAAAAGAGGGTTTTGGGGGTTCTCCGGAACAATTAGCCGCCCTCCTTGGTCCTGCCTACTCGGGTATACGCGACTACACCTGGAACATTCATAACGCCGAAACTACAACCGATGTAATGCTGGTTCCTACACGTGGAAAGGACTGGTATGATGGAGGTGACTGGCTTAACTACCACCGCCATACCTGGCCCACTACCCACGGCCCTATTAATGGTATCTGGGGCTGGTTATACGAAGCAGGTATCAACACCATCAAC
This sequence comes from Telluribacter sp., assembly GCF_035998675.1. Taxonomy (NCBI): domain Bacteria; kingdom Pseudomonadati; phylum Bacteroidota; class Cytophagia; order Cytophagales; family Spirosomataceae; genus Telluribacter; species Telluribacter sp. The sequence continues at coordinate 391,960 of NZ_DASYHI010000013.1, read as the reverse complement.
CAGTTAATTCCACAGGTAGAAGGTAATACCAACGCGATTGCTGAGCTACGGGCGGTACGTGCATTCTACTACCTGATCGCACTGGATACCTTTGGTAACGTACCTATCATTACTGAAAGCAGCACAGGTCAGGTAACCAACAGTACCCGGGCTCAGGTATATGCCTTTGTGGAGAAGGAACTTACCGAAGCCATACCTAATCTGGTTGATGGTCCCGCTTACGGCCGGATCAATCAAATGACGGCGAATGGTCTTCTGGCTAAGCTATACCTGAATGCTCAGATATACAAAGGAGCCCCCGAATGGCAAAAAGTACTTGATGTTTCCAACAAGATCATTAACTCGGGCCAGTACTCTCTGGAAGCCAGCTTCTTTGATAACTTCGCCGTTCGCAACGAAGGTTCCAAGGAAAACATCTGGGCCCTGCCTTTTGACCGCTTTCAGGCGGGGGGAATGAACATTCCTTACCGTACGCTGCACTACCAAAGCCAGTTGACGTACGGTCTGTCAGGCCAGCCCTGGAATGGTTTCTGTTCCCTGGCCGAGTTCTACAACTCATTTGACAACGCCGATGTTCGTAAGAAAATGTTTATTGCAGGTCCTCAGTTCGCAGCCGATGGTAAGACCCAACTGTTGACTGATGCAGGCTTGCCGCTGGTATTTACGCCGGAAGTACGCAAAGATGAGTTCGTCTCTTCTGACCCTGACTACCAGGGAGCCGGTGCCCGTTTGGGTAAGTACGAAATCCAGCGCAATAACTCCGTGGCTGATCAGGATAACGACTGGGCTATGATTCGTCTGGCCGATGTATACCTGATGCGTGGTGAGGCTAATTTCCGTTTGGGTAAAACGGCGGATGCCATAGCTGATATCAACAGGATAAGGACCCGGGCCGGTGTAGCGCCTATGACTACCCTGACGCTGGACGAGATCCTGGCTGAGCGTGGCCGTGAAATGGCCTGGGAAGGGTGGCGTCGGAGTGATCTTATCCGCTTCGATAAATTTACTGATGTGGGTGGTCGCTTTACCAGCAAGTTCATGAAGAACCCCGCTAAGCATACCACGCTGTTCCCGATTCCGCAGCAGCGCCTGGATGCCAACCCCGGTCTGAAGCAGAACCCCGGATACAATTAATTAAATAATTCTTCGTATTGGAAAAGGGAGTCTTTTGGCTCCCTTTTCTGTTTCTATAAAAACCCGTTTTATTTTATTCAGAATAACCCTAATCTGTTGGTCGTCAACTCATGAGAATAGAGGCAGAATACGTAATTTTGCATTCTTTTCTATTTTAAATATCAATATGCGTACTTTATTATGGTGTGTTGCAGTCGTGGGGGGGCTCCTGACAGGATGTAAGCGTTCGGCTGACAATCAACTATTTGAATCCCTCTCTCCCTCTGTTACAGGTATTAGCTTTGAAAACAGGATTCTTGATAAGAAAGAACTTAATATTTTCAACTACCGCAACTTCTACAATGGAGGCGGAGTAGCCATTGGCGACGTCAACGGCGACGGAAAGGCGGATATATTTGTTACCTCCAATTTTGAAAAAAACCGCCTGTACCTCAACCAGGGAGGTATTCCCGGTAACGAGTGGAAATTTGAAGACGCCACCGAGTCGGCCGGGGTGGGTGGTACTAAGGCCTGGTCTACGGGTGCTACCCTGGCAGACGTTAACGGCGACGGACGGCTGGATATATATGTGTGCAATGCTGGCAATGTACAGGGCGACAGCCGGGGCAACGAGCTCTTTATCAACAAAGGAAATAATGCCGAGGGCGTACCGGTTTTTGAAGAGAAAGCCGTTCCGTACGGCCTTCAGGATGGCGGATTCTCCACCCACGCCGCTTTCTTTGACTACGACCGCGACGGCGACCTGGACATGTACCTGCTCAACAACAGCTTCACACCCGTAGACAAGCTGGGCTACCAGAACTTCCGGAACATGCGGGATAAGCTGGGGGGTGATAAACTCTTCCGCAACGATGGCAATCGTTTTACCGATATCAGTGAAGAAGCAGGTATCTACGGGAGTCTGATTGGTTTTGGGCTGGGCATCACCATCGGCGACGTCAACCACGACAACTGGCTGGATATTTACATCTCCAACGATTTCTACGAGCGCGATTACCTCTACATCAATCAGCAGGATGGTACCTTTAAGGAATCGCTCGAAAGCCACATGCCCCACATCAGCCTTTCTTCCATGGGGGCCGATATTGCCGACATCAACAACGATGGTAATCTGGACATATTCGTAACGGATATGCTCCCCGAGGACGACGCCCGACTGAAAACTACTTCCGTGTTTGAAGGGCACGAAGTGACCGCCCTGAAACGCGACCGTGACTACTGGCACCAGTACATGCGCAACATGCTGCACCTCAACAACGGCGACGGTACCTTTACCGAAGTAGGGCAGCTGGCGGGTGTACACGCCACCGACTGGAGCTGGGGGGCGCTCATTTTTGACATGGACAGCGACGGGCAGAAAGACCTGTTTGTGGCCAATGGTATCGTCAGGAACCTTACCGATCAGGATTACGTCGCTTTCCTGGCCGACCAGAACAATATACAGGCCATGATTGAAGGCCGGATGAAATTTGACTACCGCGAGTTTGTGAATATGATCAGCTCTACGCCCATTCCCAACTATGCTTTCCGGAACGAGGGAGGGCTGAAGTTTGACGACAAGGCCAAAAGCTGGGGCCTGGGTAAAGCTAGTTTTTCTAACGGAGCCGCCTACGGCGACCTGGACGGTGACGGCGACCTGGACCTGGTCGTAAATAATAATAACGAGCCGCTGGGGGTATTCCGCAACCATTCGGTGGAGCGGTACGGGAAGCATTACCTGCGGGTGCAGCTGAAAGGAACCGGCGGAAATCCCAACGCCATTGGAGCCAAGGTGTACGTACACCAGGGAGAGGCAACCCAGTTCCTGCAGCAGATGCCCAACCGGGGCTTCCAGTCGTCAAGTGATTTGACATTGATTTTTGGTTTGAATTCAAATCCTGTTATTGATTCCCTTACGGTAATCTGGCCCGACGACCGTCGGCAGATACTTCACAAACCCACGGCCGATACGACTCTGGTACTTAGCTATACCAACGCCACGGGTACCTGGACGGCGCCCGCACCAGCTGCTAACAAGGTACTCCCTTTCGCCGATGTGACCGGAACCAGCGGGCTGGACTTCCAACATACCGAAAATGATTTTGTGGACTACAACCGCGACGGGCTGCTGAAACAGAAGTATTCAACCCAGGGACCGGCTTTGGCCGTAGGCGACGTGAATGGCGACGGGCTCGACGATGTATATTTTGGTGGAGCCGCCGGGCAGCTGAGTCAACTGTACCTACAGGGAACCAAGGGTACCTTTAGTAAAGCAGCGTCAGTGGCCTTTGAAGGGGCTCAGGCTTCGGAAGAGGTAGCAGCGCTGTTCTTTGACGCCGACGGGGACAAAGACCTGGACCTGTACGTGGTCATGGGAAGTAATGAATTTACAATAAATAATCCGTTGCTGCGGGACCGCTTTTACCGTAACGACGGCCGGGGCGGCTTTGCTTACGAAGCCAACGCGCTTCCCGCTATCACCAGCAGCGGTGCCTGCGTACGGGCGGCTGATTTTGATAAAGATGGCGACCTGGACCTTTTTGTGGGTTCAAGACTGGTACCGGGCCAGTACGGGTACGACCCTCTCAGTCAGCTGCTGGTTAATGACGGACGGGGCCATTTTACGGACCGCTCGCAGGCGCTGTTATCGCAGATGTCGGACCTGGGTATGGTCACCGACGCCCGCTGGGAAGACCTGGACAAAGACTCCTGGCCGGACCTCATTGTGGTAGGTGACTGGATGCCGGTAACTATTTATAAAAATGAAAAAGGAAAGAAGCTGACCCGCCTGGACCTGCCTTCGCTCATGAACAGCAACGGCTGGTGGAACTGCATCTATCCCGAAGATATGGACGGCGACGGCGACACGGATTTTGTACTCGGTAATCTGGGGCGCAATTCGCGCCTGGTAGCTTCCCCGGACCGCCCCGCCCAACTGTATACCAACGACTTTGACCGGAATGGTTCGGTGGAACAGATTATTACCTGCTACAACCGCGACGGCCGCAGCTATCCGATGGTACTTAAGCCCGACCTGCAGAAGGTACTGCCGGTTATTAAAAAGAAATTTGTCAAACACGCCGACTACGCCGGCAAGTCCATTGACGAGCTGTTTACCCAGGAGCAGATGCGGGGTGTAGTGAAGAAAGTTGTGTATAACCCCAATACGTCGCTGATGATTAACAACGGCGGGTTCAAGTTTGAAATGAAAGCTTTGCCGCTGGAAGCGCAGCTGTCGCCTATCCACGGCATCAGTACCGTTGATTACAACGGCGACGGCAGCAAGGACATCCTGCTGGCGGGTAATTTCTTTGATGTACTGCCGGAACTGGGGCGATACGATTCCAATTATGGACTGGTACTTCGGGCTAAAGGCAATAATGAATTCAGAGCCCTGAGGCCCAACGAAACCGGTTTTCGGATCAGCGGGCAGGTGCGCAATATGCAGGTAATCCGGGGCAGCGGCAGCCAGCGGTGGATTATAGCAGCGAAGAATAACGACAAGGCGCAGGTGTTCAGCTATATGCCTTTTACTTCCACGCTGGCCGCCAAAAAGTAAGTACCCGACCCTCAGATTTAAATTGTGTGATTGATAATGATTTCAAGTAAAGTAGTAAAAACTTGCCTGCGTTCCCTCCGGGGCGTAGTACCTTTAGTCCTCGTAGGAGTCGGTCTTTTTTCCTGCCAGCAAACCGAGCCGCAGGAGTACGACGGAGAACCGCTTTTTACCCGGATGAACTCGGACCAGAGCGGGGTTGATTTTGTCAATGAAGTAGTAGATACGAAGGAGTTCAGCATTCTGGACTACCTCTACTTCTACAACGGCGGCGGCGTGTCGGCCGGTGATGTCAATAACGACGGCTTGACCGACCTGTACTTTGTTTCTAATAAAGGCAAAAACAAGCTGTACCTCAATAAAGGCGGGTGGAAGTTTGAAGAAGTAGCCGAAAAAGCGGGCGTAGCCGGCCGGGCCGACTGGCAGACGGGCGTGACCATGGCCGACGTGAACGGCGACGGGTACCTGGATATCTACGTCTGCGCCGTCAGTAACTACAAAGGACTCAAAGGCCGCAATGAACTCTACATCAACAACGGCGATGGCCGTGGCGACGTACCGACCTTCACTGAAAAAGCCAAAGAGTACGGGCTGGATTTCCAGGGCTTCGCCACGCAGGTTGCTTTTTTTGATTACGACCACGACGGCGACCTGGACGCTTACCTGCTTACGCACGCAGTGCATACGTCGCTTTCCTACGGCCGCGTATCGGCCCGGGGGCTCGACCGCGACAAGGAAGCGGGTGACTACCTGTTCAGGAACGAAGGCGGCCAGCACTTTACCGACGTCAGCGAAAAGGCGGGTATCTACGCCGCGCCCATGGGCTACGGCCTGGGTATATCGGTGGGTGACCTCAACGAAGACGGCTGGGAAGATATCTACGTAGCCAACGATTTCCACGAAGACGACTACTACTACATCAATAACCACGACGGTACCTTTACCGAGGCCCTGCGGCAGCACTTTGCCCACACCAGTAAGTTCTCGATGGGCAACGACATGGCCGACGTCAACAACGACGGCCTGCTGGATGTGGTGACCATGGACATGTACCCCGAAGACCCGACGGTCGAGAAAGCCTCGGCCGGCGAAGACCCGCTGGATGTGTACCTCTACAAACTGCAGTTTGGCTTTTATAACCAGTACACCCGCAATACCCTACAGCTCAACCAGGGCGGACAGAAATTCAGTGACGTGGGCGCCATGGCGGGCATAGCCGCTACGGACTGGAGCTGGTCACCGCTCCTGGCCGACTACGACAACGACGGTATTAAGGACCTGTTCATAACCAACGGCATTGTCCGCCGCCCCAACGACCTCGAGTACCTCAAGTTTGTCTCCAGCCCGGAGGTGTCGTCGCGGCTGATGCAGGGCAAATCGGTGGATTTTGAAGCCATTACGCGTATGCCCGACGGCCTCATGCACAACTACCTCTACAAAGGGACCGATAGCCTGCAGTTTGTGGACCAGTCGCTGAAATGGGGTTTTCACGAAGACAGTTTCTCCAACGGGGCCGCCTACGCTGACCTGGATGGAGACGGTGACCTGGACCTGATTACCAATAATATCAACGGCGTAGCCGGGTTGTACCAGAACCGTCAGGATGAGATAGCTAAGAATAATTTTCTGAAAGTAAAGCTGAAAGGTGGGGGGCTGAATACCTTCGGCGTGGGGGCCAAAGTATACGTAAAAACCGCCAAGGGCTGGCAGTACCAGCACAACATGCCCACGCGCGGTTTTATGTCGTCGGTGGAGCCGTGGCTGACGTTTGGGGTGGAGAAAAGTACTTCCATTGATTCCGTGGCTGTAGTATGGCCCAACCAGCAAGCCCAGGTACTGACCGGTGTAAAACCCAATCAAACGCTTAGCCTTACCCAGTCGGGGGCTGCGGGTAGTTTCCGGCTACCGGGTTCGAAGCAACAACTTTTTGACGACGTAACCCAACAGGTTTCTCTTGACTATACCCACAAGGAAAACACCTACTATGACTTTACCCGCGAACCGCTGATGCCCTTCAAGGTATCGACCGAAGGTCCGGCGCTGGCGGTGGGTGATGTCAACGGCGACGGGCTGGATGATATGTACCTGGGCTCCGCTAAGTTTGAAACCTCAGCGCTGTACCTGCAGACGCCGGAAGGCAACTGGGTACCTACCAGTCAGCGGGTATTCGGGGCCGATTCTACCTTTGAGGATATTAAAGCCCTTTTCTTCGACGCCGACGGCGACAAGGACCTGGACCTGTACGTGGTCAGCGGGGGCAATGAGTTTTTCGGGCAGAGTCCGGAACTCTTCGACCGCCTGTACCGCAACGACGGGAAGGGCAACTTCACCCGCGACGCGGCGGCGCTGCCCGCCATGTACACCAATAAGGGTAGCGTGGCCGCCGTTGATTTTGACAAAGATGGTGATCTGGACCTGTTCGTGGGCGGCCGGGTAGTGGCCTACAGCTACGGCCGCACGCCCGATTCGTACCTGCTCATCAACGACGGCAAAGGTAAGTTTACGGACCAAACCGACGCCCTGGCACCGTCTTTACGGAAGGTGGGTATGGTCACCGACGCCACCTGGAGCGACTACGACGGCGACGGCGATGCCGACCTGCTAGTGGTGGGTGACTGGATGCCGGTACGGGTATTTGAAAACGAAAAAGGACAGCTCACGCTGGTGGAATCGGGGCTGGAAGGAATATACGGCTTCTGGCAGACCATCGAAAAAGCCGACCTGGACGGCGACGGCGACGAAGACTACGTAGTGGGGAATATGGGTACTAATACCAAGTTTCGGCGCGGCTGGGACGGCCGCATCCGCATGTACGCGGGCGACTTCCTGGGCGTCAACAAAACGGATCAGATATTGGCTTACGGTGTAGGAGCGCATTTCTATCCGGTTTCGCTCAAAGATGAAATTGGCAAAACCATTCCGTTCGTCAACCAGCGCTTCCCCAACTACCGCGATTTTTCCGGCAAAACCATTGAGAAGATATTCAAATCCAACGAACTGAATGCGGCCGAACTCCGGGAAGTCAACACCTTTGAGAGTATCTGGATCGAGAACCGGGGCAAGGGTACTTTTGCGGTACACCACCTGCCGTACATGGCGCAGGTCTCCAAGATCTTCGCGATTCAGGTGGCCGATGTCAACCACGACAAACTACCCGACCTGCTGCTGGGTGGTAACTTCCACAACGTAAGTACCTACCAGGGCCGCTACGACGCCAGCTACGGGCTGGTACTGCTGAATGAGGGAAAAGGCCAGTGGAAAACCGTGCTACCAACCGAAGCGGGTTTTGTGCTGGACGGTGAAGTACGCCACATCCGGCCGGTACGTACTTCTTCGGGTACTATGTACACCGTCGTCCGAAACAATGCCCGTCCGTTGTTCTTCAGAGCCAGCAGCCCCCCGATCTATGCGCATCAGTAGGTACCTGGTACTTGTGCTGGCCACCTGGACGGCCAGGGAGCCGACGCTGTTTGAGCGGCTGGAGGCTTCGCAGATGGCGTTGCCTTCGAAAAAAGTTTGCAGGAAAGCGATACTGACTTTGTGGCTGGCAACTAGGGCTCAACCTACCCTTTAAACCCGCGGCGGCCGAACCTGTACGCTTTACGTCAACGATTTCGACCGCAACGGTACCATCGGCCCGTTCATGACCTACTACCTACGGGGCAGGGAGTACCCGCTGGCAAGCCGGGACGAGGCGCTGGAACAGCTACTCTCCCTGCGCCAAAGCGACCTTTGGCGAAGTACTGACCGAAATGGAACTGAAATCGGCCGAAATACGTAAGGTAACGGAATTGCAAACCAGGCTGCTCATTAACGAGGGAGGAAAGCTGGTACCAAGGCCGCTACCGCGTGTGGTACAGCAGGCCCCTGCCGATGAACCAGTCGGGCGTGCGCATAACCGGTGATACCAAGGATATCCTGAAAGTGGGTGAGCGGTGGGTAGTGGCGCGCAATAACGCTCCTTTGCTGCTGATAAAGCCGAAGCAGCAGGTAGTTGCGGACAAGCCGTTGATTGTGAATAGGTAGAGTTCGGCGGTAAGTACCTTTAGTAAGCAATGTATAGACGCCAAATTCGTTACTTGCGTACAGATTATTAATCGCTTATCTTTGTAAATGAAAAGTTTTTCCCTGAACCGTACCACTTGAAGCGACTACTAGCCATCGGCTTTTTTCTTCTTCTGCTGCTCAACATTCTGGGGCAGTCGGTGGCGGTATTGTGTATTGAAGAAATGTACCAGACTTCGGACCGGGGTACCTTGGGTGACGACTGGGTGGTACTTAAGGTACCTCTTTCTATTCCTTACGGTACTTCCTGGCAAAACGACGAGCCTTCGGGCCTGATTCAGTACAAGGGCAACTTCTACAATATCGTGGAGCAGCGGTACGAGAATGATTCGCTCTATACCGTTATGCGCTCCAACCTGAGCGCCCGCGAGCAGTTCTTTGCCATTGCCGACCAGCTCCAGCAGCAGCTCGGGCAGGATTCCGAAAAAAGTAATCCGGTTGAAAAATCAGCCAAGCTACTTTCCGGTGCCCTCAAACACTACCTGCCTACGCAGTACCATGTCACGCTGTTCTGGTGGGAGCAGGTACCCGAAAACGCGCCGGTACCTACCTTTCAAGCCTTCGTGCCTTCTTCCTTAGCTACCCCTTCCACTCCGCCTCCGGAGTTGGCCTGACCTGCCTTTTATTCTCCACAGCTGTAGTACGTCAGCGCTTCGGTAAAGTACCCGGTACTTGGCAGGCTTTGACTAGCGGCTCGTTCACCTTCGGGGGCTGTGGTGACTTTCGGTACTCAATATGATTCCTGATAAAGAAGCTAACCGGCTCAAAGTGCAGCCCGGTTTCTTCGCAGGTATTGGCGTAAGTCAGTGAGTTACCGGAACTTTATTAGTAGGTTTCAGTGCTTTATAAAAAAATCAGCGTAGACCAATGAAAAATATTTTCCTCCTGGCCGCGGCTTTTGGCCTGGCTGCCGTCCTGAACGGATGTAAGCAATCCGCTCCGCCCGAAGTATACAACAAGCTGGCGTCGGACCCGCAGCTGTTTCATAACACCAGCATGCAGCTCACCAATGTCATTATTCACGATATTTTTAAGCCACCCGTCGCGAGCCGTATCTACTCGTACTCGTTTCTGGCGGCATACGAAGCACTGGCTCCCAGCGACTCGGAGTACCAGACGCTGGGCGGACAGTTGAATAAATTTGAGGTACCTCCCCGCCCCGAGCAAGGCAAGGAGTACTGTTATCCGCTGGCCAGCGCGAAAGCCTTTACCGTTGTAGGGCGCGCCCTGACCTTCTCCAGCGATATGTGGGACAAGTACGAGACTGACTTCTTCAAGAAGTACCAGGAAATGGGTATACCCGACGAGGTGTACGAGCGCTCCATTGCCTACGGCGAGCAGGTAGCCAAGCACGTACTGGATTACGCCGCCAAGGACCACTACAAGGAGATCCGCGGCTTCCGCTATACCGTCACCAACGCGCCCGGTACCTGGGTACCTACCCCTCCCACCTACGCCGACGCCTGCGAACCGATGTGGAACACGGTACGTACCTTCACGCTGGACTCGGCCGGTCAGTTTAAATGTCCGGCTCCCGCTAAGTACGACCTCAATGAGAAGAGCAAGTTTATGCAGCTTACCCGCGAAGTATACGAAACCGGCAAGAACCTGACCGAAGACCAGCGCACGACCGCTTACTTCTGGGATGATAATCCGTTTGTGACCAACGTGGTGGGTCACGTGATGTTTGCCAATAAAAAAATGACCCCTCCGGGCCACTGGCTGGCGATTACCCGCACCATAGCGAACGATAAAAAGCTCAGCCTGATGGAAGCTACCGAAGCCTATGCGCTGGCGTCCATTGCCATGTTCGACGGTTTTGTGTCGTGCTGGGACGAGAAATACAAGAGCGTACGCATACGGCCCGAAACGGTCATCAACAACAACTGGGACCCCAACTGGCGTCCCTACCTCGAAACGCCCGCTTTCCCGGAGTACGTGAGCGGACACAGTACCATCTCCGCCTCCTGCGGCACGGTACTTACCCAACTCTGGGGAGATAACGTAGCCTTCACCGATACTACCGAGAAGAAGTACGGCCACGGCGTAAAATCGTTTAAGTCGTTCAAGGAAGCTTACTGGGATGCTTCGTACAGCCGCATGTACGGCGGCATTCACTACCGCGACGGGGTAGAAGAAGGTACTCACCTGGGCGAAAGCGTAGGGCAGTGGGTGTGGATGAAAGCCGTTACCCGCAAAAGTCGCGAGGTGATAGCGAAGCGCTGAGCAGGTACTTTGTATTAATTTGCCTGACTCCCCGGATGGTGTAAGCCGTCCGGGGAGTTTTTGTAGGTACCCGGATGGGTACAAAGAAGTAAAAAAGGGAACGGAGGTACTTATGGATAGAACGGAGAAAAGTTTTTTCCGGCTGCTGTCATTCACCCCTTTACCCATGAGACTCGTCTACCTGCTGATTCTGGTACTTTGTGTAGGCATGCTTCCCCGGCAGCTTCCCCAGGCACCCGTCACCAAGCCTAATTTCATCTACATTCTGGCCGATGACATGGGGCTGGGCGACGTGTCAGCGTATAATGCCGCCGCCCGATTTAGGACGCCACACATTGACAAACTAGCGTCGGAAGGAATGTCGTTTACGGATGCGCACTCGGGTTCGGCGGTTTGTACGCCCACGCGCTACGGCATACTGACGGGCCGGTACTCGTGGCGGAGTAAACTGAAAAAAGGGGTAACGTGGAGCTATGATTCGGCGCTGATTGAAGACAAACGAATGACGGTAGCTTCTTTTCTGAAACAAAATGGCTACCACACGGCGAGCGTCGGCAAATGGCACCTGGGGCTGAACTGGGCGGCCTCCTCCGATACCACCCAACCCGTCGACTTCGCTAAACCCGTTCAGAAAGCGCCCAACTACTACGGATTCGACTATTCTTACATCATTCCGGCTTCCCTGGATATTCCACCCTATGTATACGTAGAAAATGGCAAAGTAACGGCCCAGCCCAACCGGCAGACCGAAAGCAAAACCGAATTTGGCTGGTGGCGCAAAGGACCTACCGGGGCCGATTTCAAACACGAAGAGGTACTTGATACTTTTATTGACAAATCCATTGACTACATCGGTCAGCACAAGTCGGAGCCTTTCTTCCTGTACCTGCCGCTGGCGGCGCCGCATACGCCTATCTTACCTACCTCAGCCTGGGCCGGCAAATCAGGATTGAACGAGTACGGGGACTTTGTACTCATGGTAGACCATGCGGTAGGACGAATCCAGCAGGCGCTGATTGATAACGGACTGGATAAGAATACCATTCTGGTATTCACGGCCGATAACGGCTGTGCGCCCTACGCCGGAACCGCCGATATGGAAAAGAAGGGGCATTTTTCGAGCAATGGGTACCGGGGCTACAAAGCCGATATCTACGAAGGAGGCCACCGGGTACCCTTTATTGTGAAGTGGGACAACAGAATCAAACCCAATTCCAGGAGTGACCAAACGATTTGCCTTACCGACCTGATGGCTACCTGCGCGGGAATTCTGGGTAAGAAGCTTCCGGATCATGCCGCGGGAGACAGCTACGACCTGAGTCCGGTATGGACCGGAAAGAGGGTACCGCCGAACATCCGTGAGGCCACCGTGCACCATTCCGTGGAAGGCGCTTTTGCGATACGTCAGGCGAATTGGAAGCTGGTTTTGGCTCCCGGTTCGGGAGGATGGAGCTATCCCAAGCCGGGTAAGGAGTCGGAGGGGCTACCGGCGGTGCAGCTGTATGACCTGGCCCAGGACCCGGCTGAGAAAACGAACGTTTACGCTCAGCATCCCCAAAAGGTAGCCGAGCTGAAAACCTTACTAACTAAATATATCCGGGAGGGCAGGAGTACAAAAGGGAAGCCACAACCCTATGTGCAGTCAGATGTCTGGCCCGGTACGGAATGGATGTAAGAAAGCAGGAAAGGAGCAAAAGGAGAATTTTATAATAACACTCCTCCCTTCCTGCTTTCTTACCTTTTTTCCTTTACTCCTTTAAACCCCCGCTTCCTGCTTTACCGTATCCTGGTTGTAATGCAGGCCTACGTTTTCGCGGCGGGCCATGGCCATTTTCAGGACCAGGTACGACACCGTAATCATGTTTCGGAGTTCGCAGATAGGAACCGATACTTTCGACTCCCGGTAGAGTTGTTCGTGCTCGGTGTGCAGCAGTTCCAGACGGTCGTAAGCCCGCTTCATTCGTCGGTTGGTACGCACAATACCTACGTAGTTAGACATGATGCTGTTCAGCTCACGGGTCATTTCGGTTACCAGCACATTCTCTTCCGGGTGGGTAGTACCGGAGTCGTCCCATTCGGGAATGTTGTCAGGTACCTTGGCTTGAGCGACATGGTCGAGGGTACTCAGGTAGGCGCGGTGGCCGAATACTACGGCTTCCAGCAGGGAGTTGGAGGCCAGGCGGTTAGCCCCGTGCAGGCCGGTGCAGGCGCATTCACCCACGGCGTAGAGGTAGTTGATATTGGTCTGTCCCCATTCGTTTACTTTCACACCGCCGCAAAGGTAATGCTGGGCGGGTACCACCGGAATCATATCCTGACGGACGTCAATGCCGATGCTGAGGCAGTACTGCGTGATATTGGGGAAGTGTTCAACGAACTTATCGTAGTCGAGGTGGCGGACGTCGAGGTAGACGTGCTGGACGCCATTTCGCTTCATTTCGGAGTCGATGGCCCGGGCCACTATATCGCGCGGAGCCAGGGAGAGGCGGTCGTCGTAGTACTCCATGAAGGTACTTCCGTCGGCGTGTTTCAGGATACCACCAAAGCCCCGCACCGCTTCGGAAATCAGGAACGAGGGCTTCTGACCGGGTTGGTAGAGGCTCGTCGGGTGAAACTGGATAAACTCCATATTGTCACAAATGCCCTTGGCGCGGTAGGCCATCGCGATGCCGTCGCCGGTTGCGATGGTCGGGTTGGTGGTACTTTGGTAAATATTACCAATACCACCCGTCGCCAGTACCGTGGTACGGGCCAGAAACTTCTCCACGCCCGCTGTTTCGAGGTTCAGAACGTAGGCACCGTAGCACTCAATGTCTTCGCGGTAGCGGTACACGGTCTCGCCCAGGTGGTGCTGCGTAATCAGTTCCACGGCGTAGTAATGGGTGAACAGCTGAATAGATGTATGGCTTTTAACCTCATCCAGTAGGGCTCTTTCTATCTCGGCACCGGTAATATCTTTAAAATGCAGGATGCGATGGTCCGAATGTCCACCTTCCCTGGCCAGGTCGTAGTCGCCGTCGGGTTCTTTGTCGAAGCGGGTACCATAGTCAATCAGCTCCTGAATACGTTCGGGTGCTTCGGTCACTACTATTTCTACAACATTCCGTTTGTTGATGCCATCCCCCGCATCCATGGTATCTTCAATGTGCTTGTCAAACGAATCTGACTCGGCCCAAACCGCTGCTATACCTCCCTGCGCGTACTTGGTGTTGGTTTCGTCGGCCTGTACTTTGGTTATTATACCAATGGAAACCGATTCACCGCTGGCTTCAAAGTGCCGCGCCAGTTTGGCGGCATAGCTCAATCCGGCAATACCGGAACCGATAACAAGGAAATCGAATTGGGGCATGAGATGAATTTTGATTGAGTGAATGAGTGATTGAGTGAATGAATGATAGATTAACGAAAAAATACTCTGTCATTCACTCATTCTATCATTCAAAATTGAAAACCGAAGCGTTAGCTTCGTCACCCGCGGCGGGTCGTAGATGGTACTTCGGGTTTCCATGACGAAATAATCCTTGTAAACATTGCGGGGATAAATATTCCAGCCACCGGTTTTGGTTACGGAATCACGGAGGGCAATTACGTTCTGTACCGGATACGCTTTCCACTGAAATTGCTGCGTAGTACCCGCCCCCTTGAAATGCCCTTCCACCGAACCATCCGGCCCGAACCTGACCCAATCCAGATACTCATCAAAGCGAACACCACTGATATGCGGAATGTGCCTGCCTTCTTTCAGGACCGGTACTTCATCCATCGCTATTTCCCTTAGGTACCACGTTGGCTCGGCCATAAGCCTTTTTTGGGCTTCCTGTACGTCATCGGCCGGTTTATGGCAGGCCAACGTGGTCACTAAAAACAGTAGCGGGATAAGGCGTCTCATTCCCGTTTTCAGATTCCTTTACTCAGTTCCAGCATCCGCGCTACTGATTCGTAGGCTTTCTTACGGGTATTCTCGGGTACTATAATTTCCGGTTGCTCGTACAGCAGCGCCTTGTATACCTTTTCGAGCGTATTCATTTTCATGTAAGGACACTCCGAACAGGCGCAGGTATTGTTTTCGGTGGCGGGAGCCGGAATCAGCCTTTTGTGGGGGACCGCCTGCTTCATCTTGTGCAGAATACCCGCTTCGGTAGCCACAATAAAGGTATCGTTCGGCGACTCCTGCACAAATTTCAGGAGCCCGGTGGTAGAGCTGACAAAGTCGGCCTGCAGCAATACATCCTCTTTACATTCGGGATGCGCAATGAGCAATGCCTCCGGGTTCTCTTCCTGTAGCTTCTGTAGTTTCTCGCGCGATATGTCAATGTGTACAATACAGGCTCCGTCCCAAAGTACCATGTCGCGGCCGGTTTTCTTGGAAACATACCGGCCCAGGTTGGCATCGGGGGCGAAGATAATCTTCTGGTCCGGGGGCAGGCTGTTCACAATCTGTAGCGCGTTGGACGAAGTACAAACTATATCCGTCAGCGCCTTTATTTCGGCCGAGCAGTTAATATAGCTAATAACCATGTGGTCGGGGTACTGCGCCTTGAACTCGGCGAATTTATCCGCCGGTGCCGAATCGGCCAGCGAGCAGCCCGCGTTCAGGTCAGGAATCACTACTTTCTTGTTAGGGCTAAGTACCTTGGCGGTTTCGCCCATGAAGTGTACTCCGCAGAACACGATCATGTCGGCCTGCGTAGCGGCTGCCTGCTGCGACAGCCCCAGACTATCCCCGATGTAATCGGCAATATCCTGAATGTCCGCGTCTACGTAGTAGTGCGCCAGTATAACGGCGTTCTTCTCTTTCCGGAGGCGGTTAATTTCCGCCACCAAATCTATGTTAGCCGCAACCGCTTCGTTGACGTAACCGTAACGAGCCACCTGCTCCGCTATGTTGTTGGTCATGTTTGTTTTTGTTTTTCCTGCTAAAATTAGTCTGCTACTATTATAGTACTTCACTCAAAGAAAAATGGTTATTGAACGGGGCGAATTGCCTGATTTATCAGGTAAATTACCCCCGGTCCATTGGCCCAATCGGCGCGGAAGCCCCCGGGCATCAGGCCCAGCGGGTGACTACCCAGCGCAATGTCTTCGTCCCCGTCCCCGTCCAGATCGGCCGCGTCCAGGCACATCCAGCGCCCGCGGCCAACGCCCGGCAGGAGCCTGGGGGCAAACTGCCCGCCCCCCAGGTTTTCAATGTATACCAGGTCGTTGGGCGCTTTGGACGCATAGTTGCCAAAGTAGGCAATCGCTACCATATCCTGGTCCCCGTCCCGGTCAAAATCACGCGCTACTACCTTGTAGGCTCCGTGGATGGGCAGGTGAAATTTTTGGGTAAAGCTGCCGTCCGGTTGCTGTTCAAAGGCGTACACACCGTGATAGAGTTTAAGTACTTGCGAGTAATCCGCGTTATCGCCGCACGTATATATAACATCGGGACGCTTGTCACCGTTCAAATCCGTTAGCTCAAAATAACTCGAACCGTACACGGGCGGAAACCGCATCAGTACCTTTTCTTCGTACCTATGGTTCCCCTTGTTCCGGTACCAGACCAGCCGCTCGTCGCCCTGTGCAAACAGCACCAGCAGGTCCGGCTTGCCGTCCTGGTCCCAGTCGGTTACCTGGGCCCGCAGGGCTCCCGGTGTAGTACTAAGTACCTGCTGGCGGTAGGTACCATCCGGTTCCCGGTGCCAGATAGAGAAGGCTCCCTCTACCACCCCAAACTCACAGGTAACCAGCTCCTCAATTCCGTCGCCGTTCAGGTCAGCAGGCAGGGTTTGGGTAGGGCGGTACAGGCCGGTCAGCAGTAGTGAAGCGTTGTTCTGAACATTTTGGGCCGTATTTACTACCTGGCTGAAACCGTTCTTGCTGGTCGTCAGCCGGACGTCCTTGCCAATGTAGGTCACCAGCAGCCCCTGCTTCGTCAGGTTAATATCGCTCACCGCCAGCTGGTTATTAAATCTGTTTTCGGGGAATCCATCCGGTTTCAGGGCCCATATTTCGCCGTTTACATCGTCACAGGCATAGACCAGGCTTTTCTCGGGGTCTATTTTGATGCAGGAAATATTCGCCATCTGCTGCGAAAAGAGCTGCGCCCGGCGCAGTTCAAACAGCCCCCGCTGGGGCTGGAGAGCGGGGAGCTTCGGGTCTTCGAGCTGCTGCGGAGCCAGAGCCAGGTAGTAGTTTTTTATACTTTCCCACTCCTCCTCCGTGACCTGAGGGCGCGGCGGCTTCAGTCCTTTTTCCAGACTATTGAGGGAGTCCAGCTTTTCTATTTCACTCTGCACGCCCATCCGCAGCGCCATGTACGGCAGTACCTCTTTTTCCCAGACAGCCCGGGGAAGCAGAGCCGGGTCGGCGTACTGGTGGCAGCTACCGCAGTGGGTTTTGGCCAGTTCTTCATCCGCTGCTGTAGGCTGATACTCGCCGGTACATCCCGCCAGTACCGCCACAGAAAAGACAATCAGTATAGTACTTTGTAAGATCAAGATGACGAGGGTTGTAAGATAAAATAGCGCTAGTCCCGGAAAAGACGTAAAAATACGATCAATTTTTGAGGAATAACAGTCCGGCCGACCGGCCTGCTTTACGGGGTACTTCGGGAATAAAAGGATAGGAGAGGTAATTTCAAAAACAAAACCCGGCAGTTGTACCGGGTTTTGCAATAGATAAAGCAGGTACTATTGTCTTACAGTACCCAGCGGAAAAAGGCATACAGGGTAGCCGAAAGAAACATGGTAACCGGGAGCGTGAGTATCCAGGCGATGAGGATATTCCGGACGGTACCGGCCTGTAGGTTCTTGATTCCCTTGTTGGCCACCATAGTACCGGCAATCCCCGACGACAGTACGTGCGTAGTACTTACCGGCAGCCCCAGCGACGACGACACCCCAATGGTACTGGCGGCTACCAGCTCGGCCGAGGCACCCTGCGCGTAGGTTAAGTGCTGCTTTCCGATTTTTTCGCCAATGGTGATCACAATTCGTTTCCAGCCTACCATGGTACCCAGGCCCAGCGACAGCGAAATCATCAGGATTACCCAGTCGGGGGCGTAGTCGGTGAAGCGGCGGAGGCCAATTTCGTTATCAGTCTGCGCTTTGAGCTCAGCGGCTTCGGCATCGTTCAGGTTGGCGTTCCCGCTATCGGCAATCTCTTTTACATTCCGGTTGATCAGCAGCAGGGAGCGCCGGGCCTCGAGGCGTTCGCCTTCCTGAAACATATGGTCAGCCATCGGGCGGCTCAACTGGCTCTGCAGATGGTCTATTTCTTCCCGCGTCTGGCGCAGGCTCACCCGCTGCTTGGCCGATAACAGGGTACTGTCTACCCGGCTGAGGGTACTTTCAATGCGGGACAGGTTGCCCTGCATCAGCAGGGGGTCTTTGCTGTTATCGAGGGCAAAGTAAGCGGGCGTAATACCAATCAGGATCAACATCACCAGCCCTACGCCTTTTTGTCCGTCGTTGGAACCATGAAAAAAACTAACCAGCGTACAGGTAACGATCAGAATAGCCCGGATCCAGGTCGGTGGAGGCTGGTTTTTCTTGGGCTCGCTGAATACAATATTGCGCAGGGGCTTGTCGAGCATACGGCGCAAAATAAACATAAGTACTATTGCCAGCGAAAAACCAAAGAGGGGCGACGCCAGCAGCGATATTCCTATTTCCTGAGCCTTGGTCCAGTTTACACCAACCCCGGTGGTGTTTTCGGGCATAAACGTAAAGGCCAGTCCTACGCCAAGGATAGAACCAATAAGCGTATGCGAACTGGAGCTGGGCAGACCAAAGTACCAGGTACCCAGGTTCCAGACGATGGCGCTGAACAGCAGCGCCAGTACCATGGCAATACTGTGGTACACATTCTGGTCAATGAGCAGCTCGACGGGAAGCAGGTTAATAATACCCATGGCCACGGCTATTCCGCCAAAAAACACGCCCAGGAAGTTACAGAACCCCGACCATACCACGGCGACGTTGGGTTTGAGCGAATTGGTATAAATAACGGTAGCTACAGCGTTGGCCGTATCGTGGAAACCGTTTACAAATTCAAAAGCACAGGCAGCAAAAAGGCTAAACGCCAGAAGAAGGAAAATGTCGGTTTCTAAGCCAAACATATTATGAGGGTTGATTATAAAAATTGTGCAAAAATACGCAATCTTATTCGGGGCAATGTTAAGAAATTGTTAAGTACCTGAAAAAGCAAAGAGCCACCCCGTCGGGTGGCCCAAAAATCAGTCTTTGTTGGCAAGTTGCCCGC
Organism: Telluribacter sp.; assembly: GCF_035998675.1. Lineage (NCBI taxonomy): Bacteria > Pseudomonadati > Bacteroidota > Cytophagia > Cytophagales > Spirosomataceae > Telluribacter > Telluribacter sp. The sequence goes on along the minus strand of NZ_DASYHI010000013.1, from coordinate 372,756 downwards.
AGGCGGCGTCGATGTCTTTACCCCGGCTCCGGCGCACGCTCACCGTTACGCCTTTATTTTCCAGAAAAGCCGCAAATTTGTCCAGCCTGTCGGCTTCGGTATTTTTAAAACTGGCTTCCGCAATGGGGTTATATTCAATGATATTGACCCGGGCGGGCACCTTCTTCGTAAATTCCCACAGCTCTTTGGCGTCCTGTAAGGTATCATTAAAGTTATGAAACACAATGTACTCAAAGGTGATGCGGTTGCCGGTTTTTTTATAAAAGTAATTAAGCGCTTCGGCCAGGTTTTCCAGCGAATTGGACTCGTTAATGGGCATGATCTGGTTGCGCTTGGCGTCGTTGGCCGCGTGCAGCGACAGCGCCAACCGGAAGCGTACCTCGTCGTCGCCGAGTTTTTTAATCATCTTGGCAATACCCGCCGTCGACACCGTAATCCGCCGGGGGGACATACCCAGGCCCTGCGGCGAGGTAATGTGCTCGATGGACTGCATTACATTGGCGTAGTTGAGCAGGGGCTCGCCCATGCCCATGTACACAATATTGGTCAGCGGCGCGCCAAAGTTGGCCTCGGCCTGCCGGGCTATCTCTACCACCTGGTCGTAGATTTCGGCGGCTTCGAGGTTGCGCTTGCGCTCCATGTAGCCCGTAGCGCAAAACTTACAGGTCAGCGAGCAGCCCACCTGACTGCTTACGCAGGCGGTCATGCGGTCGGAGGCGGGGATAAGTACCCCTTCCACCAGGTGCGCGTCGTACAGCCGGAAGGCCGACTTCACGGTACCGTCGTTGCTTTTCTGCTGCTTATCGGTAGTAAGTGAATTAATGGTAAAATGCGCGTCGAGCAGCTCGCGGGTACTGAGCGACAGGTTGGTCATCTCACCGAAGGAGCGCGCCGATTTCTTCCACAACCACTCGTGGATCTGTTTGGCCCGAAAGCCCTGCTCACCCTGTCCCGTCAGCCACTGCTTCATCTGCTCTACCGTGAGCTTCCGAATATCGGCTTTCTCCTTTACTTCGGTTACCATTTTTTTATTTTATTCTTGAGTAAAATCAATTTGAAACGTAGGGAGGAAATAGTGAACCTGTAATCTGATACACAGTACCCTTGGCACAAACAAGGAAAGCCGTTCAACCGTTCCCGTTACTTTTTCCGTCTAGGTACTCGCTTTTCCAGTCCCGGATGAGCTGACTCCCGGCTGGCCACCACTCCACCGCGGTGGTGATGACTTTGGGAGCAATGGGTGTAATAACCGGAAAAAGATAGGTACCCTGGGTGCGGTGCGCGGGCATCCTGACCCCGATAGTACTTAACAACCAGAAGAATACACTCGTTCCGAACACCCAGGTAAATATGCCTACCGAAGCCCCCGCCAGGCTGTCGAAGGTACCCAGCATGGAGTAGCGGAGCGTACGCCGGATGGAGTAGCCGAATTGATTCAGCAGGAAAACAGTAGGGAAGAAGATAACCGAAAAGCCAATGTACGGCAGTATACGGCGGGCCAGCGAGGCGCTGATATAGGGGGAGAGTACTTCCATACCCAGCCCCAGAAATTTAAAACCAACTACCATGGCTACCACCAGTCCTGCCACCCCGATTATCTCGATCAGCAGTCCTTTGCGGTAGCCATTGACGGCCCCCCACAGCAGGGGAATCAGGATGAGGACATCCAGTAGCATCATGCCAGCATACTCTTCACCTGGGTAGAAATCGTGCGTCCGTCGGCCTGTCCGGCCAGCTCTTTGGTAGCTACCCCCATGACCTTACCCATGTCCGAAGGACCGGTGGCGCCGACGCGCTGAATGATTTCCCGCAGGCGCTCCCTTACTTCGTCTTCGGTGAGTTGCCTGGGCAGAAACTGCTCAATAATGGCCAACTCGGCTTCTTCCTTGGCCCAAAGGTCTTCGCGGCCCTGGGTATGGTACACCTCGGCCGACTCCCGCCGTTGCTTGGCGGCTTTGGTCAGCAGCTTAATTTCCTCGTCACCGGATAATTCCCCACCGGTACTTCCTTCTTTGGTTTCTTCCAGCAGGATCATGGATTTAATGGCGCGCAGCGCCCGGAGTTTATCCTGATCTTTGGCTCGCATGGCATCTTTAATACCCGCTTCTACTTGACTTTTGAGTGACATGAGTGGTATTTTAGTCGATTGGAATTATGTTTTTAAGCAAAACGAAGTACCTGCTTCCGGCGGTTTTCAGAATTACCCCGCGCGGCAGGGACAAAGAAAAACATTTCTCTGGCAAGATCTGCCCGGATGAGGTACCTTTGGAACAAAGTTACGAAACCCTGCTTTCCGTATGACTCGTCTAAGTGTAAATATCAATAAAATTGCCACGCTGCGCAATTCGCGCGGCGGAGACAACCCCAACGTAGTGCGGGTAGCCCTCGACTGTGAGAATTTCGGCGCTCAGGGTATTACGGTGCATCCCCGTCCCGACGAACGGCATATCCGCTACCAGGACGTCTATGATCTGAAAGAGGTAGTGACGACGGAGTTCAACATTGAGGGGAATCCGTCGGAGCGGAAGTTTGTGGACCTGGTACTGGCCACCCGGCCGGCGCAGGTAACACTGGTACCCGATGCTCTTGGGGCCATCACATCAAATGCCGGTTGGGATACAATTAATAATAAGGAGCTACTGACGGAGCTGATCGGGGAATTCAAAAAGGTAAACATCCGGGTATCTGTATTTGTGGACGCCGACGAACGCATGGTAGAGGGGGCCAGAGCCTGCGGAGCCGACCGCGTAGAACTCTATACCGAACCCTACGCCCACCACTACTTCGAGGACCGCGAAGCAGCGGTAGCCTCCTTTGTACAAGCCGCTGAAATGGCGAAAAAGGTTGGTCTTGGGCTGAACGCCGGACACGACCTGAGCCTGGACAACCTGCGATACCTGAAAAAGTGCATACCCTGGCTGGACGAGGTGTCAATCGGCCACGCCCTGATCTCGGATGCCCTGTATTACGGCCTCGAGAACACAATACAGATGTACCTGCGGGAGTTAGAAGAACAGTAAGAGTAGTTCTGAATGCTGAAGTAGGAATTCTGAATTTTTTTAAGCTGCGGTAGCGGCGACACGTTTTGGGCCTTTTCCATTAAGTAAATTTCAAAGCTAACTCCAATTACCAAAACCCTATTTACCTGCCAACTTACCCATGCCCCAAACCCTGCTTCCTGATGAGTTTCTGAAACGTGCCGCTACCCTACCCGTGGTAGATGTGCGCTCGCCGGGGGAGTTTGGGCAGGGGCATATTCCGGCAGCCGTAAATATTCCGCTGTTTTCGGACGAAGAGCGCGCGGTGGTAGGTACTGCTTACAAGCAAGTGAGCAAAGACGAGGCGCTGGTACAGGGGCTGGAATACGTAGGGCCCAAAATGGCGGACTTCGTTCGTCAGTCAAAGGCTCTGGCTCCCGGGGGAGAAATACTGGTGCACTGCTGGCGCGGGGGAATGCGCAGCGGCTCTTTTGCCTGGTTGCTGGAAACGGCCGGGCTGAAAGTAGCTACGCTGGTGGGAGGCTACAAAGCCTACCGCAACCAGGTACTTGACAGCTTCACCCAACCCCGCCACCTGGTAGTACTGGGCGGAAAAACGGGCAGCGGCAAGACCCAAGTACTGGCTGAACTTCGAAAGCTGGGCGAGCAGGTACTGGACCTGGAAGCGCTGGCCCACCACAAAGGCTCCTCGTACGGGGCTATCGGGCAAGCTCCGCAGCCTACTTCTGAACAGTATGAAAATGATATCTTCAGGGAATGGCAGCAGCTTGACCCTAACCGCCGAATCTGGGTGGAGGACGAAAGCCGGACCGTGGGGCGCTGCTTTATTCCCCTGGCCATGTGGGAGCAGATGCGTCAGGCACCCGTAGCCTTTATAGATGTACCTAAAGAGGTGCGTATCCGGCGGCTCGTTCGTGAGTACGCCTGCTTTGATCCCGCTCTGCTGTACGAAGCCACCGACCGTATTCAGAAGCGCCTCGGCGGGCAGCACCACCAGGCGGCCCTGCGGGCGCTCGACCAGCAGGACTACGCTACCGTGGCTGACATAACGCTTACCTACTACGACAAAGCCTACCTGCACGGCCTCTCTCTACGTAACAGCGGTACAGTACATACCATTGAGATGCCGGAAGATAATCCAGTCCAAACTGCGCAGGAGTTGATCGTTTGGGCAGAAAAGCTGCATACTACTATAGCCTGACAACCTGTGGCACGGCTCAAAGCCGTGCCACAGGTACAGGTAGAAGGTCTATGCTACCATAGCCATCGACATTTACTTAATTACTTAAAACCCTATCCTTAGTCGATAGCCCGCGGAGAAAGGCCGATCATGACGGCACCGCCAATCATTAGTAATACGCCTAGTATAACTTGCCAGCTTAGTCGTTCTTTGAGAAAAATGACGGAAAAGGCTACCGCAAAAACCAGCGAAACCCGTTCCAGGGAGCTCACCAGGGAGGCCTCGCCTAATTTAAGAGCCCGAAATGTAAAAAGTGAGGAAAGTGTAGTAGCTATACCCGCCCCAATGAGAAACAACCAGGTTCGCTTATCAATGGTAGAAATGGACGATGCACTTTTTTCGACTAATGTGATGGTCCAGGAGATGAGCAAAATCAGGACGGATTGAATGGCAAAGGCCAGCGTTGAATCAATATTTTTTATACCGGCTTTTGAAAGTACTACAGCAACACCGGCCGAAAGAGCTGCTAAAAGACCAAAGACAATCCACATACGTTTTTAGGTTAAAGATTTCAGCAGACCCTGGTAGATCTTAGCCTTCAATCCTGCTAAAAGTATCGTACCAATGCAGTAAGAGTAGAAAAAACGGTAAACTTAAGCGGAGCCCGCTTTTTATGAGGATTTTTGGTGCCAATATTCTCTACCCTAATCAGCTCGAGAGCTAATAACCTGTGGCACCCATTTGAGGTGTGCCACAGGTTCGGAGTAGGATAAGATTTTAGTCTTCAAGTTAATCTAATGGTGGTGGAGATGGTTCCTGAATAAGTATTTCTACATGAGTAGGCTCGCCATCCTTATATCCAACTTTACGAGCAAGTTCACCAAGGAAGTAGAATTCCCATTTACCGTGCATCTTGCCTTCCTTATAATACCCTTTTACTAGTAACGCTCCTTCGCTATAATTCTCATAATAGCCGTTCAGCTCACCTTGATGGTAGTGTTCTTTACGGGTGATATTTCCATTATCAGAATAGATATAGGAAGGACCTTGTTTCAGGCCATTATTATAGTAAGTCTCCCCTATAATTTATCCGCTGCTTCTAAGCTCTACCCACAGACCCACTTTTTTCTCACCAATTAACATGCCTATTTCTCTTACAGAACTATCTGGTCTCAAATCTCTATAATAAGAGGTTTCTTGCCTTGAGTGGTTTTTACAGGAAGCAACAATAACCATAATAACCCAGATGTTCTTTTTCATATGGTCGTAAGTGGTTTAAAAGTAAGAGACCTGTGGCACACCTCAAAGGGGTGCCACAGGTACCAAGGCACAGACTAATACCCCGCGCCTCCTTCTTTTTCTATAAGTACCGACCGGTACAGCGAGGCAAATGAGGCCTTGATCCAGATTAGGGCCGGGAATATGCCTACAATGAGGAAGAGTAATCCCAAAATGAAAATGAAGATGGAAGTCATGGCCAGACCAAAAATGCGCCAGCCGTGCCCGCTCGTCAGCTTCCAGCTGGTTTCTACCGCCGCGATGGGGTCCAGGCCTTTGTCCATAACCAGGTAGGAAACAAACACCAGACGACACGCCACTATAATGCCGGGGATAATCAGGGCTATGAGGCTGATACCAATCAGGGCCGTCACCAGCAGGTGGGCCAGTACCACGTTAAGGTAGTTGTTGAAACCAGCAATGATTTCCCGGAAATTGATTTTCTCATTCCGGATAGCCCGCACAAACATCAGGTCGGCGCTGTATTCAAATACCGGCAGCAATAACAGCCAGTAGGCCACCCCCAGTATTTCCAGAAGGATTCGGGCGGAGGTATATTCTTCGGTATTCTTCTTGATATTATCCAGCGGGGCGTTGGCAAAAGCAATGACCAGTACTACCAGCAGCAGCGGCAGAAAGTACTGTTTCGTTTTATCCCAACCGAATGACAGGCTGCCGTTCCAACTGGGAGGTACTAAGTGGCTTACATTTTCCATAGCGTTTACAAATTTATCTGATGAGTTATTTTCTGCTCAAATGTAGGGCTTGATAGCAGGCTGGAACAGCTACTTAAGTAGTGATTTTTAGAAACACTACTTAAGTATTGTACTTAAAATAGAGCGCATGGATAGTTTTGGAGCAACTAATCCTTTGTAATCATTATGGAGATAAGCCGAATATATAGCTGGATTATTTTCATCTTCTGCATGGCTCTGGCCGCCGGAGGAGTACTAGTGCTGTTTCGAAACAAGGCCTACCGTCAGTACCCAGTGTTCCGGTACCTGCAGTACTACCTTATCCTGATTTATACATTCGGCTTCTACGCCCTCTGGAGTCAGCTGTGGTTTCGAATCTTATTCTATTCGTCCGACAGCTACAGTACCCTGGCGGTATTCGCTGATTTTCTGGTAGTGATAAGTACTCCTTTTTTACTAGCCGGTAAAGGTATGCTGGTACTGTGGGCGGTGCATCTGCTGGAACGCCACGCGCGCTCATACCTTTATCCGGCGGCGGTGGGTCTGTTGCTGCTGGTCGCCCTGCTGTATCTTGTTTTTGTCTCTTACCAGGGGCAGCTTACTACCTACCAGTTGTACGCCGCCGGGGTACTGCTGGTGATGGCGGTGGTGGGGGCGCTGCTGCTTTTTTCTCGGGTCAGGTACCTCAGCGTCTCCTCCCGACGGGTACTCATTGGGCTGGTACTGCTGGTGGGGGCGGTACATGTACCCCTGCTTTTGAGTGCCACGGTACCTCCTGCCTTTGAGCTGGCTTTCATTTTCCTGTATTTTCTGGGCCATACCGCCGTTGGGGTCTATTTCGCCTACAAGGCTCAACTACCGGTGGTGCAGGAGAGGGATTCCCGGGCATTGCCCACGGTGGAGTTGGTTACCTTTGAGCTGTTTATTGAGAAGTACGGTATTACCGCCCGCGAAGCGGAGGTAGTCCGGGAGATATACCAGGGCAAAGCCAACAAGGAAATAGCGGATCAGCTGTTTGTAACGGTGCAGACCATCAAAGACCATACGCACCGTATCTATCAGAAAACCAACGTCAAAAGCCGGTCGCAGCTGGCTTCGCTGATGCGGGAATTTCAGCTCTAAGCCAAACATTTTTCTCCTCTTTTTACTTACTACTTCACATTTCGGTACCTCCGGCTGGCTTGCCCTACTGTGCCTCCTCAACCCGGTAATACGCCGCTTATAAAGATATAGGAGCTTTTTAATAAGTATTTATGTTTTATTTACGTTACTACTGCCAACTAAAGGTAGTTTAGCCTTACCGATTACCTACTAATTTTCTTTACCTGCATGAAAAAAGCTAATTATCTAGTACTGTTGGTCCTGCTCACGGCAAGCCAGCATGTATTTGCTCAAAAACAATATCAGTTTTCGGTGGACTTGACGCAGCCGCAGAACGACAAGCTGACGGTGAGCCTACTGACGCCCGCCATTAAGCAGAAAGAAGCAGTTTATAATCTGCCGAAGATTATACCCGGTACCTATTCTATTAATAACTACGGCTCCTACGCCAGCAATTTTCAGGCTTTTGATAAAAAGGGCAAGTCGCTGAACGTAGAGCGAATTGAGAAAAACAGCTGGAAAATTGCGAATGCGAACAAGCTGCACCGGATTACCTACCAGGTTGATGATACCTGGGACTCGCCCGAAATCAAGGAAGATGTATTTGAACCCAGCGGTACCAATATTCAGCAGGATACCATTTTTGTGCTGAATCCGTTTGGCTTCTTCGGGTACTTCCAGGGTATGGAGCGGCAGCCCTACCAGGTGACCGTTACCAAACCCAGTGGCTTTTACGGCTCTACCTCACTGGTTAATCAGAACAAAGGAGCTAACGGCGCTTCCAATCAGGATGTATTTGTTACTAACGACTACCACGAGCTGGCCGACGCGCCTATCATGTACAACCGCCCCGATACCGTGTGGCTGAAAGTAGGGAATGCGGATATTCTGGTATCGGTGTTTTCGCCCAATAGTAAAGTAGCTACCAAAAGCCTGGCGGCGGATATCAAGCCGGTGCTGGAAGCGCAGAAAGACTATCTGGGTGGTACCTTGCCCATTGACAAGTACGCTTTTATCATTTATATGTCGGACAATAAGAATTTGACCCGCTACGGAGCGCTGGAGCACTCGCTGTCGTCGTTTTACTACCTGCCCGAAAGCATGTCGTCCGAGCAGCTTTCCAAAACTATGAAGGACGTAGCCGCGCACGAGTTTTTCCATATCCTGACCCCGCTCAACATCCACAGCGAAGAGATTGGCAACTTTGACTATATTAATCCCCGGATGTCGCAGCACCTGTGGCTGTACGAGGGGCTGACGGAGTACGCAGCCCACCACGCTCAGCTACAGGCCGGTATTATTGACCTGGAAACCTACCTGGGCCGACAGGAAGAAAAGATTGAGCACGCCCTGACCCGCTACAACGATACGCTTTCCTTTACCGAAATGTCGCGTAATGTACTGGATACCTACAAGGACGAATACCAGAACGTGTACGAAAAAGGCGCCCTGATTGGCCTGAGTCTGGACCTGCGGCTGCGCCAGCTTTCGGGTGGGAAATACGGTACCAAGGATTTGATGCGTGACTTGTCCAAGACCTACGGCAAAGACCGGTCCTTTAAGGATGAGGAGCTTTTTGATAAAATTGCCCAGCTGACCTACCCCGAAATCCGGGAGTATTTCCGGAAGCACGTAGAAGGAGGCGAACCGCTGCCCCTGGGTGAGTTGTTCGGTGCCATTGGGGTGGAGTTTGACCCCGCCGGTGAGAAGAAAGAGCTGGAAAAAGGCTTCGGAGTAAACTTCGCGCTGGTACCCGGTACCAAAACCATCATGATTGCCAACGTCGCCAACGCGACGGATTTGGGTCAGCGCCTGGGACTGAAACAAATGGACCAGATCCAATCGGTCAATGGCCAGCCGTTTAATCTGGAAACGTATGCTTCGGTACTGCAAAGCTACGATGAGGACTTTAAACTGGGTGATAACGTAACGTTTGTGGTAAAGCGGAAGGTATCAGAAGATGAAACAAGGGAAGAAACCCTGACCGCCGATTTGCGCGAAGCTACCATTACCTTTCCCACGCTGAAACCCGAGGCCAACCCAACGCCTCAGGAACTGCAGCTTCGCCAGTCCTGGATGGGGCAGGCGGGCAAGTGATGAGCCGTTAGGTATTAGCTGTTTGCTTTTTAAAAACTGTACCTAATCTAATAAATAGAAAAGCGCGGGGAGTTTCCTTCCCGCGCTTTTCTATTTATTAGATATGCTAACAACCGACAATCCGAAATCCACCTTCGAAATTTCCGTCTACGGTTTCAGGTACTTGTCAAACCAGTTAATGTACCTTTCGAAACGGTCTTTCTGATAGCTGGGTACGGTTATGCCGTGGTACTGGTTGGGATAAATTACCAGCTGGGTAGGTACTCCCAGCGACTTTAGGGCCTGGTACATCTGCTCGGTACCTACGGCGGGTACGTTAAAGTCTTTCTGTCCTACCATAAATAAGGTGGGAGTTTTGATACGGTCGGCGTGGAGCAGGGGAAAACCTACTTTCAGGTACTTGTCAATCCCTTCCCACGGGCGACCCAGTTCATTTTCGTTTTGCAGAATGTACTGGTCGACCCCGTACATTGATAGCTGAAACGATACCCCGGCACCGCTGGCGGCGGCCTTGAAGCGGGTGTCGGTAGCAATGGCGGCGTTGGTCAGGATACCGCCGTAGCTCCAGCCGCCAATTCCCAGCCGTTCCGGATCAGCAATGCCCTTTTCAACCAGATAATCCACCGCCCCCAGCAGGTCCACCACTTCCAGGTTTCCCCAGTCGGCGTTGATGGCACCGGTATAGGCCAGGCCACGGCCATTGCTGCCCCGATAGTTGACCGCCGCTACGGCGTAACCGGCGGCAGCCAGCATTTGCCGGCTCAGGTCAAAGCCCCAGTCGTCCTGGGCTACCGGTCCACCGTGAATAAATACAATGAGGGGAAGTTTCTTTCCCGCCGGGGCGTCGGGCGCCGATGCGTCGGGCGCTCCGGCGCCCGGCGGCAAAAACAGCAGGCTGGAAACCTGGGTACCATCTTTGCTCTTCGAGGTGAAGCCTTCTACTTTCGCCAGCTGTAGTCCATCTACAAACTCGTTGTGGTGGTGGGTCAGGCGGCGGGTTTTGCCTCCTTCCAGGGCGTAAAGCTCAGCGGGAACGTGCGGCTCGCTAACCGAGGTTACCCAATTACCGGCAGAGTGCAGTTCCAGATAGTTAAAGGCGCGCTCGCCACTGGCCACTTTCGTCATCTTGCCCGATTTTAGGTCATATTGCGCCACATAACTCTGCCGGTCGTCGTCGACCAAGGTGGTCAGGGCTTGTCCGTCGGCGGTCCAGCGGTGATTCGAAACATCGCGGTCCAGCGTCTGGGACAGTACTTTGGGAGTGCCTCCCTCCCGCGCTACCACCGCCAGGTGCGACTGTCCGTACATGCTATAGGCCTCCGACGAGGAACGGAGGTAGGCAATCTGCCTGCCATCGGGACTCCAGCGGGGCTGGCTGTCGGAGCCGCCCCAGGTGGTTATTTTTTTGGGAGTAGCACCGGGTTTGGCATCCATTACCCATATATCGGAATTTACGTTACGGTCGGGGTCTTCGGTGCGGTTGCTGACAAAGGCAATCTGCGAACCATCCGGCGACCATTCCGCACCGGTTTCGCTGTAGGTACCTGTAGTCAGGGTATCTATTTTTTTGGTAGCTACATCCAGCAGGTACAGGTGAATGGGCTCGCGCTGGAGGTACCCCTGCACATCCTGCTTAAACTTAAAACGGTCCGTTACTATTGGGTCGGGTACTTTTTTCTTGGTGGAAGTATCGGCCAGTTGCTTTACTTCCAGCAGGATTTTCTTTCCGTCCGGCGACCAGGCATAGTCTTCCAGTTCGTGTTTCAGGTCGGTGAGTTTTCTGGCTTCGCCTCCCCGCCGGTCCATCAGCCAAATCTGGCTTTGGTCCAGATCGCCCCGCGACGATACGAAAGAAAGAAACTTGCCGTCGGGGCTCCAACGCGGCTGCGACTCGCCGTCGGGGCTGTGGGTGAGTTGAATGTTTTCTTTACCGTCCCAGCTGATCATCCAGAGATCGGCGTTGCGTTTGTTTTTGGCCGAATCAACCGTTGACACTACATAGGCTACCCATTTGCCTTCGGGCGATACCTGCGGACTGGAGATGTTTTTGAGCCGGTATACATCCGAAGGCTTCAGTTTTCGCTTATTGGCCGGTTGAGCCAGTAGTCCGGCGGTGAGCCCCAGGAATAGAAAGAGAGAGAGGAATAATGATACTTTTCTCATAGAGATTTACCCTGATACTTTATGGATTGAAACAAGTCAACAATTTGGTGAAAAGTAGATTGGAAAACAAAAAGAGGTACCTACTAAGGTACCTCTGATTAATATTTAGAAGAAGTTCTGCGGAAATCTACCAGCCGGTGCGGTACTCGCGCTTCACAAACCCATTGGCGGGAGCAAAATTGGTGATTTTCATATTGGGACCGTCCCAGAGCAGCTTCTGACGGCCGGGAAAAGTAACGCCCTTGCCGTCGGCTTTGGGCTCCCGGTACAGGAACGACCGCACCGCCAGGTTGCCCATCAGTACTGTTTCGGTGAGGGGGCCGGACTGGTCAAATGACGAACTGGTGTAGGCGCCGTACCCCTGCTTGCAGGCCTTTACCCACTGCTGCTGGTGCCCCGGCCAGCCACCTTCCACGAGCGGGCGGGTAGGTTTGGGCAAATTGGTACCCTTAAACTTTGCCTCCGGCCACAGCCGCGGATTAGCCCCAAACAGCTCGGCACTTACTATACCTTTGGTACCAATAAACATGATACCGCCGTCGGAACTGCCAAATACAGTCTGGTAGTCGCAGCCGTCGGGTAAGGCGGGGCGAATGCCGCCGTCGTACCAGTTAAGCCGGATTTCTTCCCCATTCTTCACCTGCGAAGGAAAACGGAGGTGGATGGAAGAAGAAGGCGGACAGACGTCATCGAAGAAGGCTTCCTGAAAGAAATCCGCGTATACCGAACCCACGCTACATTCAACGGAGGTTGGGTACCCCAGCTTCAGCGCCCGGAAAGGGACATCTATAAAGTGGCAGCCCATGTCGCCCAGCGCACCGGTACCGAAGTCCCAGTAGCCGCGCCAGCGGAAGGGCATGTATGCTTCGTGGTAGGGGCGCTGAGGCGCAGTACCCAGCCACAGGTTCCAGTCTACTCCCTCGGGAACGGGCTGTGACTCCCCCCGGTCTTTGGGCGATTTGACCCCCTGCGGCCACACCGGCCGGTTAGTCCATACTTCTACCGTATGCACGTCACCAATCATACCCGACTGCACAATGGCTTCGGTCTGGCGGGTACCGTCGCCGCTGCTGCCCTGGTTGCCCATCTGGGTTACTACCTTGTATTTTTTGGCGGCTTCGGTTAGCATACGGGCTTCCCATATATCCTTGGTCAGGGGTTTTTCTACGTACACGTGCTTTCCCAGTTGCATGGCGGCCATGGCTATAGGGTAGTGCATGTGGTCGGGCGTAGTGACGATAACGGCGTCAATATTTTTAGCTTCCTTTTCCAGCATCTGGCGGTAGTCGCGGTAGTAGGGAGCCTGCTGAAACTGCGCCCGGTACTTGACCGACTGCCGGTCGTCCACGTCGCACAGGGCCACGAAGTTATCGGTACCTTTGTTATAGGCCTGCTGAATGTTGTAGTCGGCTTTGCCACCGCAGCCTACGGCCGCTATATTAAGCTTGTCGCTGGGGGCTATGTACCCTTTGCCAAGTACATGGCGGGGTACTATCATGAATCCGGCCGCTGCCAGGGTACTACCTTTTATAAACTGACGCCGGGTCGGGGAGGGTACTTTATTCTTTTCCATAAAGAGCCAAAAAGTAATTTAGCAGACAAAGCCCGGGCGGCCTTTAACTTACTCACTGGTACTTAGGTAGAATCGGTGTCACTGGCGGTTTGCGGTTGTCTTCACCAGTGGCACCGGGCAGGCGTACAATTGGTGCCACTGGTCGTTACAGGTTACTATACCAGTGACACCGGCTATTTTAGCACCGGCCTTGTCAGCTGCCGAAGGTCTGGGCTATTTTCATGGCAATGCCCATGTCGCCTTTTACTTTCAGCTTGCCCATCATGAAAGCGGTCATGGGGTTAAGGTCTCCGTCCATGAGCTGGAGGGCGTTCTTGGTAGATATTTCCAGGTTACAGTCAGCTTCCCGGTCTTCGTTGGATACCACATTTGGTACCTGGGTTGAATCTACAAACACCACCCCTTCTTCGGTTTTGAACTTAACGGTTGCGTCGAGTCCGCTGTCATTTCCTACTATGTTTCGTATGCGGTCGGTCAGGATTTGTAAACTCATTCTTCGGTCGGTTTTTAGTTAATTATTGTTAATAACGTGTAAATGTATCGGCGCAGTAATAAAAATCAAATGCTTTTGGTGTTTTCATTGAAATCGGCAATTTTTGGCCTCTTTTTAAGTAATTTTTCAATTTCATGCAAAATCAGACAGAAGCACCCGCCCAACGGCCTTTATTTTTGACGGTGCTGTGTGTGCTGACTTTTATCAGTGCGGTGTCGGGATTATGGACGCAGTCGGAGCGGCTTTGGACTCCCGGTGTGGTGGCCGATCAGATGCAGCAGATGTTCGAGACATTCAGGGAAAATATGGAGGAACGAAGCCAGGAGGCTGACTCCGATATAGTCAATAGCCTTTTTGACTCGGTCCTGACCCGCCTGGATGCTGATACCATCCAGACCAGCGCCATTATCCTGCTCATTTACGAATCACTGACTTTGTTTGGGGCCTATCTGATGTGGGGGCTTCAGAAACGGGGCTTTTACTTTTACGCGGGCGGGGTAGCCGTAGCGCTGCTGGTACCGGTACTGCTCATAGGCGGTTGGCTGGGCTTAGTAGTGACGCTGGGCGAAGCTTTCTTTAGTATTATTTTTTTGGGCTTGTACGCGCTGAATTTAAAATACATGCAGTAATATATAGTCTTTTGGCCGCCCCGAACGTTGTAGGTAACCTGTTGGGTTGGAAAAAGTTTTGAAAAAGAAGTGACTTTATTGACATCCTGACGGATTAGAGTCCAAACAATCTTGGATAGTAAGAATAAAAGATTTTATTTTGCGGGTCAAATTTTTGAAATAGTACAAAATGGCATTAATTACAAAAATCAGAGAGAAGTCAGGTATTGCCGTTACGGTTATTGCCGTGAGCTTAATCCTGTTCATCGTGGGTGGTGACCTGCTGGGCCCCAACACCCTGTTTGGCGGAGGCAATAACCAGACGGTAGGAGAGATTGCCGGAAGAGACATCGACATCAAAGATTTCCAGAATCGGGTGGATGTACTTCGCCAGAACTACGAAGCCCAAACCGGCCGTAGTGCTAATGAGCAGGAGGTGGTTGCGCTGCGGGAGCAGGCCTGGAACCAGATGATTATTGATATTGCTTACAGAGAGCAGTACGAAAAACTGGGTCTGGAAGTAACGGACGAAGAATTGTTTGACATGGTGCAGGGGAATCATATCAGCCCCGCTATCCAGCAGGCTTTTGCTGATCCTACCACGGGCCGGTTTGATAAAACCGCCGTTGTCAGCTACCTCAAAAACCTGAAAAGTCTGCCCCTGCCTCAGCAGCAGTCGTGGGTAGCTTTTGAGAAAAGTCTGCGGGACGATCGCCTCCGTCAGAAATACGAAAACCTGCTACGGTTGTCGTCGTATGTGACCAAGGCCGAATCCGAAAAGGAATACGTAGCCCAAAATACAAAGGCTTCTATCCGTTATCTGTACGTGCCTTTCTATTCAATTCCTGACACGACGATAAAGGTGACGGATGCTCAGCTGGAGAAGTACCTGAACGACCACCGCGACGAATACAAAGGCGCCGAAACCCGTACCATTCAGTACGTAACGTTCCCGATACAACCCGCCAAAGACGATAGCTCAGCGCTCTATACCGACATCAAAGATCTGGCACGTGGTCTGGCGGCGGCGGAGAATGATTCATCCTACGCCCGCATGAACTCGGATATTCCCATGCCTACTACTATGTCGTTTGCGAATATGTCGGATCAGCTTAAAGAAGCGGTGAATACATTTGTACCGGGTGGTGTGTACGGTCCTTATCGCGAAGGCAATACTTATTTTATATATAAGTACGGAGGTACCGTAAAAGATTCGGTGTATACAGCCCGGGCCAGCCATATTCTTATTCGTCCCGAAAATCCTTCGGACTCAGCTAAATCAGCTGCCCGCCAGCGGGCCGAGGCTCTGATCAACCAAATCCGGGGCGGTGCCAGTTTTGAAGCCCTGGCGGCTACTTCCAGTGCCGATCCGGGTTCGGCGCAGCGCGGTGGCGATTTGGGGTACTTCCAGAATAACGGCTCTATGGTGAAGCCTTTTGAAGATGCCGTTTTCTCTATGAATGGTACCGGTCTGGTGAACAGGGTTGTAGAAAGCCAGTTTGGTTTCCACATCATCAAAGTAACCGACGCCAAAACTAACACGTTGTACCGCATCGCAGCCATT
Source organism: Telluribacter sp. (assembly GCF_035998675.1). Lineage (NCBI taxonomy): Bacteria > Pseudomonadati > Bacteroidota > Cytophagia > Cytophagales > Spirosomataceae > Telluribacter > Telluribacter sp. The sequence goes on along the minus strand of NZ_DASYHI010000013.1, from coordinate 357,005 downwards.
GGTAAGACCATCGCCCCCAGCCAGGCGACTCGTGACGAGGCCTACCGGAAAGCCGATGAATTTGCTACTTCGGTAGATACCAAAGCAGAATTTGATGAAGCTGTTAAGAAAGACAAGTCGCTGGTAGTAGCTACGGCTAACCGCGTACCCGAAACAGGTACTACTATTAACGCTGTCCAGAACGCCCGGGAGATTGTACGCTGGGCTTTCAATGATAAAACCGATATCAACGATGTATCGGAAGTATTCGAAACGGACGAGCAGTATGTAGTAGCCGTAGTGACCGGCAAAACCGACCAGGACAAAGTAAAGGTTGACGATTTCCGGGATGAACTGACCGCCAAGGTACGTAATCAACTCAAAGCTGAGCAGATTACCGCCAAACTGAAAGGACTCAACGGAGATTTGACTGCCATGTCGGCCAAGTATGGTGCCGGAGCACTCGTTGAAGAGGCCGAAGATCTTTCGTTGGCTACCGGCTTCCTGAGCAGTGCCGGCTTTGACCCTATCGCACTGGGTAAAGCCTTTGGGCTGAAAGTAGGTCAGAAAACGGGCGTATTCACCGGTGAAAATGGCGTGTTCGTCGTTGAGCTGAAAGGACGCACCGACGCCCCCCAAATTGCGGATTATACACCTTACAAAACCCAGCTTCTGCAGGCGCTCGAAAGCCGTACCAGCTTCCTGTTGAGTGAGGCCATCCGTGATAAGGCCAATATCGCTGACCACCGCGCCAGATTCTTTTAGTAGATTAACATAGCGACTATCTTATAAAAAGAGTAGGTCAGGGCGTATAGCCCTGACCTACTCTTTTTAATTTATTACTGTAATTCGAGTAAAAATTGTCAATTTTACACTTAACAAACTAACTCTAATATTTAACCACTATTATCACTACAAACATGGGTATTTTACTTGGTGATCGGGAGTATTTTAAAGGCGTTGGCAAAATAGCCTACGAAGGTCCTGAAACAGATAATCCACTTGCCTTCCGCTGGTACGATGAAAATCGGATTATTGTCGGCAAAAGCATGAAAGAGCATCTGCGGTTTGCCATCGCTTACTGGCATACCTTCGTTGGTTCCGGGCTGGACCCCTTCGGCGGGCCTACCCAGTTTTATCCCTGGGATGAAAAAAGTGACCCTATTGACCGGGCCAAAGATAAAGCGGATGCTGCCTTTGAATTTATTACCAAGATGGGTGCCCCCTACTACTGCTTCCACGATTTAGACGTGATAGACTACGCCGACGAAGTACGTACCAACGAAAAGCGCATCCAGACCATGACCGACTACCTGGGCGCTAAGCAGAAGGAGTCGGGCGTGAAGCTGCTGTGGGGAACTGCTAACCTGTTCAGTCACCACCGTTACATGAACGGCGCTTCCACCAATCCTGACTTCCAGGTAGTAACCCACGCCGGTGCACAAGTTAAAATGGCCCTGGATGCTACCATTGCTCTGGGCGGTGAGAACTACGTGTTTTGGGGTGGTCGTGAGGGGTACATGACCCTCTTGAATACTGACATGAAGCGTGAGCAGGAGCACTTTGCCCAAATGCTCAAAATGGCCGTAGCCTATGCCCGTAAAAATGGCTTTAAGGGCAAGTTCTTCATTGAGCCTAAACCCATGGAGCCTACCAAGCACCAGTACGACTACGACTGCGCTACCGTTATAGGCTTCCTCCGTCAGTTTGACCTGCTGGACGACTTCGCTATTAATATTGAAGTAAACCACGCTACGCTGGCCGGTCATACGTTTGACCACGAATTACAGGTAGCGGCCGATGCCGGTGTGCTGGGTTCCATTGATGCCAACCGCGGCGACTACCAGAACGGCTGGGACACCGACCAGTTTCCGAATGACCTTATGGAGTGGACGCAGGCCATGATGGTAATCCTGAAAGCAGGTGGACTGGCCGGTGGAGGTATCAACTTCGACGCTAAACGCCGCCGCAACTCAACCGATATGGAGGATATATTCTACGCCCACATTGGTGGTATGGATACCGTAGCCCGCGCTCTGGTAATAGCGGATAAGGTCATCCAGCACGGAGAATTTGATAAAATACGTACCGAACGCTACGCCAGCTTTGACAGCGGTAAGGGCGCCGACTACGAGGCCGGTAAACTGCAACTGGAGGACCTCTTTCAGATGGCGGTAGACGGTGGTGAGCCTACGATGATTTCCGGACGCCAGGAGTACCTCGAGAACCTACTGGCCCGGTTTATTTAGGTGGTTAGGTATTAGCGGGTTAGCTTTTAGCTAATGGCTGCAACAGCCTTTTATAATTTTAAATAAGAAGCCCCGCCAGCACTGGCGGGGCTTCTTATTTAAGGTACTTACCGCATGCCGGGGCGGGGTAGTACCGGAAGGCTCTCGTTGCCGTCTTCACTGACGGCCTGCACCGCAAAGAAGTAGTTGTCTTTGGAGTAGGGCAGGGTCAGGCCCAGTTTGTCGGTAAAAAATTTCTTTTGCCAGAAGGGCCAATGCGTTTCCCGCATGAGCACATAGTACCCTTTTACCTTACCGCTCTTGGGAGCCTGCCAGAAGAGGGAGGTAGCATTGGTCAGGTTCCGGGCTTCCATGGTTACGTTCTGCGGCTGACCGGGTGCCTTAGCCAGATTGGCCAGATTAGCCAGGTTCAGCGCCGTGTTTTTATGCAGGTATTCAAAATCCATGAACTTAGCGTAGTCACCGTACTCCACGCCTTTCTCGGTGCGCAGGTCCTGGTGCTGGTGCTCAAAGTTCTCATTCATCTCGGTAATACGAACGGCTGCAAAGTCGCGGTTGACAAAAGGCGTATGGTCGCCGCCGCGCAGGTAGCGGTCGTTGCGGTAGATGAGGCGAACTTCCAGATTATCTACATAGCGTTCGCCTACCTCTTTGACATAACGCGCCAGTGTACGTGACTTGCCATCGTTTTCCAGACCATACTGCCGGACGTTAGCGGCCCTTTTGTCGGTTTCGAAGCCCGAAAGCCCCTCGCTGAATACCCGCACCACGGTGTTATTAATAATCCGGGTGTCATGGCTGTTGTTGGAACCCATAATGTCGTTATTGAGCAGGGCTTCGAGGTTCCACTTTTCGTCCAGGGCCCGCTGTGCCAGGTGCTCTGCCCCGAGCAAGCCCTGTTCTTCGCCACTCACTGCTACAAATACAATGGTTGCCGGAAAGCTGTACTTACTCATCACACGAGCCAGTTCTATTACCGCCGCCGTACCGGAGCCGTCGTCGTTGGCACCGGGGGCTTTGCTTTCACGGTTCATGACGTCAGTGACGCGGCTGTCGATGTGCCCGCTCACCAGAAATACGCGTGTATCCGCAGGATCGGTACCTTTCAAAGTAGCCATGACATTGCCCATTTCCACGGGCTTGTCAATGCGGCGGCCGTCGGGCTGCAAGGTCCAGGTATCGATGGTAGCCGTCATGCGGCCCCCCGACTGCCTGGCGTACTGTTGAAATTTGCCCAGTGTCCAGCGCCGGGCCGCTCCTATACCCTGCGGGCCGGTAGTGGCGCTTAGGGTGTGGCGGGTACCAAAGCTTACCAGTCCGTCGATATGCGCCCGCAGGCTGTCTTCAGAAATCTCAGCTACCATTTGTGAAATGGCAGGGTCACGCTGAACGACGGTTTGGGCATGGGTATTAGGTATGGTTAAAAGCAGGATCGAAAAAAGAAAAAAGACTTGTTTCATAGAAGTAGTAGGACCAATTGAATTCAGGATAAGTAGTAAAAATACAAAAGTCCTGTCAACTTGTTGTGAAAACAGAAGAAAGGATTTCGGCCGGGGAACCCGTGTCGGCAAGCTGTCGCCCGTGGCAGACTCCTTTTTAGACTACCTCAAACAGCAAAAGCTCACTATTATACAGGAGAAATTTTAGTGGACGGAGAAGTAACTTCCAGCTGGCATATACGCTGATTTTACCCAATGCCGGTCAATAGGTACCCTGAGTCTCTGGTGACACCTTTGTCGTGAAAGGTAACTTATCGAAACACCACCTACTTTGCCATAGTGTGCAGAAATACCTGAAGAGAAAAGCATTAAATTCATGAAACCAAAAAATACAATTACACTGCTCACTGTCAGTATAGCGGCGATTGCTACCATAGCTGCCGCAACCGGGATTTTTTCCAATCAGGGGCCGGGACCACAGCAGTACAAGACATTACGGGGAGAAACGGCACCCATCCTTAGCGTGGTACTTGGTGTACTTCTAATCCTCTGAATGAGTCTCTCGCCCCTGATCTGGACAGAAGGTACCCTACAGGATTACGCCAGTTCGTTCCACTCCTACCTGGCCATTGTGTTTGGGACGATGGGGCTGTTTTTAACGGGGTTTCTGGTGACGGCGTTGGCAGGAGAGAGTAGTGAGGTTTAATGAAAAGAATTGCTAACTTTATTTGCTGGTTTAGTCTGTCTACTAGCATAGGGCCTATGATTGCGTTAACGCCCAGGCCCATTCCATGACCTATGAACTCAGCTATCACTTTAAAGACGTTATGGATTGGTAGGGCTAGGATTTGGTATAAGCCCGAAAAAAAAGGTGCGCAAATGGTAGTATCAGAATAAAACTTCTGAATCAGCTTACTTGGATTTGGAGGATGTCTTTGCTATTATTTGCGTTGCAAACGCGAGAAGATATAACCCTGATTTCAAATCAGGGTTAGCGGGAACAAACGCTATGTCACAGAGATTATTTCGGACCGCCGCCGCGGGAGAAAACTTTATTATGTTGGACAAACCTGATGAACTAAATCTATAACGGAAATAAACGCAACTGGTTGCGTTTATACAGATGTTAGGTGCAAGCATAAAAACCTATGAACTTTATAAAAAGATTGTTCAGTTATAAAAGAAAACCAAGGGAGTACAATCTGCCTGATGGTTGGACTGAAACTAAGATTTCTGAAGATAACTATATCACTCATATTCCTCAAGAACAAAAAGACAAATGGCTAATTGACAAATGGGATAAGGACAAACTGCCAGAGATATTGTTAACACACGGATTTCATTTGAAGCAGGATGGACGAGCAGGAACTATCTACTATGTTTCCAATGACCAATTTTGCGAAATATATTATGAATTATCAGCGGTTCCTCAATTCGACATACTCATTTTCTTTGATAGTTTAAAAGAATGGTCACAACCAAAACGTGAAATGACAGAGGAAGAAAATATAAAACTAAAACAAGAACTGACTAACTGGCTTGCTAAGGAGAAAATCAAAGCTGACCTATAAAAATGCCTGCACCTAACAACGTGTAAACGCTAGCCTCGGCCGACGGCCGAGGCCGCCGTTTACACCAGTACGTTCTGTGCAATTTTTGGAGACACAAAACATTATAATTTAATGATACGACTTATTTTAATACTCCTTATTATTTCAATAAAAAGTGTTGTTGCGCAGCCAGGCCCTTTCGGTGGCTATGATATGTCCTTTACAATTATTGATGATAAAACTAATACAATTGTTGACTCGAAGAATAAAAATTTCAAAGTATTTCCAACGCACTATTTGATGCCGTTGTTGGAGTTATCTCCAACGATCTACCAAGTTAGAAACCCGCCGGGATTGGATATTCAAATGCACCTTTGGGATCAGTGCTTTTAAAAAAGGTAGATACCGTAGAATAATTGTCGGAGATAACTCCAACAAAAGCGTAAAAAATTTAAAATAGTAGAACAATGAAAGAAGGTATTACAGACGTTCTCAAGCTGTCATCAATTAAAAAATTAAATAATAGCATCATATTGACTTTAACCATCGAACCAAACTTTTATACTTTACCGATTGAGTTAAACTACCCAGAAAGAATCAGACAAGAATTTTTCATAGTTAATAGTAAAATAGAAATAAAAATTACTGGCGGTAATGTATTAGATTTTTATGATGGTATTAAGAGTAGATATTTAAATACAAATGTTCTTTTCTTTATTGAGCAAAAAGAAAAATATCTAACTTTTTGGAATTACGAACCATGGTATGACAATATAGGCGTTGGTGATATGGAAGATTTACGCTATGAATTGTATGAAGTAAAAAAAATATAAAATGCCTATGCCTAACATTGTATAAACATCATACTACGGCCGACGGCCTAGCACGTTGTTTATACTAACCGTTAGCGGTAATTTAAATCAACAAGGTATGCCTTCTGAAAGTCTTTTTACAGCCGTTGTTGGAGTTCTCTCCAACGACCTACCAAGTTAGAAACCCGCCGGGCTTGGATATTCAAATGCACCTTTGGGATCAGTACTTTTACAAAAAGGAGATGCCGTAGAATAATTGTCGGAGATAACTCCAACAAAGGCGTAAACACGACCATAGCATACAGATTGACCTACAACATGATAATATTAGTAGTATCGATAATTTTTATTCTGTTTATAGTAGCATTTATTTATGCTATGAAGAAAGAGACGAAAAGTAACCAAGAAACGGAAGATTTATATGCCAAAATAAGGTCGTTATCAGATGGCATTTCAGACATTGATAAAGTTGAACAAAGTAATAACAACACTGTCGTTTCGATAACCAAAGGAGAATACGTTAGCCTAAACAGATTAAGCAGAATTTACAAGTATGCTCATGAAAAAGAATACTGGGTAGAATTTTATTTAGAAAACTCAACTTTAGAAGATTTCAATTTCGCTATAAAAAAGGTAGAGCTATTTTCAAACAACTTTAAAATTGAATCTAATTTAATATTGCTACTCGAAAAAGTTCCTGAATATATGGCTCCGCCATATGGCAATCGCTACTTCGATACAAATTCATATAACAACTTTGCTCTTGGAAAAACAGGGAATAAAACCTTTATCTTCAAAAGTAGGTTTAGTTTAAATGATGATTTAATCACTTTTAAAGAATCAGATTACATAGTAGTTAAGCTTGAAATTAACAGTCTAAATAAGGAATTAGAAAAATATGTCGTTTCAGAAAGTGTCGAACTTATCGAAAGTTTTAAAAACATGAGGTTCAAAAATATCCAATCTATCGACGAAAAAATAGAATGGATAAATAATGATTAAACATGGAAAGTAGTTTATTTCAAACCTAGTTTCCAATTTATTGGACTTAATCAAGCAAATGGACTAATGATTAAATGGACTAGAAAAACATTGATGCCGTTGTCAGAGTTCTCTCCAACGACCTACCAAGTTAGAAACCCGCCGGACTTGGATATTCAAATGCACCTTTGGAATCAGTGCTTTTAAAAAAGGTAGAAACCGTAGAATAATTGTCGGAGATAACTCCAAAAAAGGCTTAAAAATAGGTTTCAGCTGGCATATACGCTGATTTTTTCAATAAATTTGAGGCGCTAAACTACTATAGGTACCCTCACAGGGTACCGGGTAAACCCACGCTATGAAAACCCTTATTACTGAACGATTTGCCATTAATGGTGTACTGGCCCTGCTCACCCTGATACTAGCGTTCCATGTGCTGGTAGTACTGGGCGTAGTACCTTCGGGAATAGTATGGGGTGGTAGGATACAGAACTCTTCGCAGTTATATACTATGGAGGCCGTATCCATTGCCATCAATTTGCTGCTACTGGCAATGGTAGCCATAAAGGGCGGGCTGCTGCGGGTAAACCTGCCTCCTCTCTTTTTCAAAATTTTCTTTTGGACCATGTTCGCGCTTTTTCTGCTCAATACCGTGGGCAACCTCCTGGCCGTCGCAACCCTGGAAACCATACTTTTTACACCCATAACGCTGTTACTTTCGGTATTCTGCTTTCGGTTGGCTACCAGCAGGGCCTGAAAAGCAGGTGCTGTTTCTACTATCCGATGTAGTTTGATGAATACCTGAAAAATGGCACTGTTTCTGTCCATAGCGTTTGGTTTTGCTGGTCGGTAGGGTTATTCATGTACCTGCTGGAAATCGACTATGGTAGTTTGCAGTATAAGGCGAAGGCATAAAGTAGTTTTCCGGTATAGAAATTTAGCTCCGGTTTTTTCAGGGCCGCTGAAAATTTTTAGATTCGAAAAATTCCAGAACCCGGACGATAAAAAAACTATGGTAATACTTTTATATTTGAGAAGTTAGCAGGTACCTACGGAATAGGTACCTGGTGAAAGTTTGGGTTTCAGGTAGAGAGAGAACGGCTATGGCGACGGTCAGGATCAAGCGGAATGATGAATCGATAAACCGATTCATGGCATATAGTATTTACATGGATGGTACTAAAGTAGGAAGCCTTGCCAACGAAGGTTTCCTTACGGTGAAGGTAGCGCCGGGTCGGCATACCCTCTATGCCCGGATTGACTGGCTGAAAAGTCCGGGCCTGACGTTTGATATTTCTGAAAACGAAACAATAACCTATGCCGTGAGTGGCTTCCGGAATGTAAACCTGCTGGTGATCGCCCTTTTTCTGGTGGTTCTGTACAATACCCTCCGGTTTTTGTTTAACGTAGAAAGTACTTTCTTACTGCTATTGCTGGTACCTGCTCTGGTTGTAGTACTTTATTTTCTGACCCTGGGCCGCGAGAAGTACCTTTCCATTGCAGCCGAAAGAACTCCTCCGGCAGCCCGGGCAGTGGCCCCTCCCAACAAGGACTTACCGACCTGACCCATGGCAGATTTACCCACTAATACAGTACTATTGTGAACAGAAGAAATTTCCTGAAAGGCGCGGCAGCAATGGGCGCAGCCGGATTGCTCACGGGCTTGTATACCTGGCAGATTGAACCCTTCTGGCTGGAATTCGTGAGGGTCAATATGCCCGTCAGGAACCTGCCCGATAGGCTGGTGGGCAAGACCCTGATGCAGATCAGCGACATCCATGTCGGCAACCGGTTTGACCGCAAGTACCTCGTTGATTCTTTTAAGAAAGCGCAGCAGTACAACCCTGACTTTGTCGTGTACACGGGCGACTTTGTCAGCTACGAGTCGAAGGAGCAGTTGAATCAGCTGGAAGAAGTGTTCAGAGATGCCGTAGTTGGTCGGTTAGGTACCGCAGGAGTACTGGGGAATCATGATTACGGTGAAAATTGGGCCGAAAAGCCAGTAGCCGACCATATTTCCGGCTTACTTACAGAAAAGGGGGTGACCATTCTGCGGAACGAGCAGAAGGACTTTCAGGGCTTGAATATCATTGGGATTGACGACTACTGGAGTCCCAACTTTAATCCCCAAGCCGTTATGAACTCCGTAGATCCACAGCAGCCCAGTGTACTGCTTTGCCATAACCCGGATGCCGCTGACCAGCCCGTCTGGAACGGCTACCGGGGTTGGGTACTATCGGGACATACCCACGGCGGGCAGTGCAAGCCTCCCTTTCTGCGTGCGCCTCTGTTACCAGTAAAGAACAAAAGATATACGGCTGGCATGATAGACCTGGAAGATGGAAGAACGCTCTACATAAACCGGGCGCTGGGGCACCTGTGGCAGGTTCGGTTCAACGTCCGGCCAGAAATTACTTTATTCAGCCTTCAAAAAGCCCAAGGATAGTCAGCTTATTATTTGCTCACATCGCTTTCAGCTGCGGCTTATCCTTTTTCCAGATGTCGCCGTACTGCTCTTCCTGCTTCTTAAACTGGCCCTGTACAAAAGGACAGTAGGTAGTTACCATCAGGTTGTTGTCGCGGGCGTAGTCGGCCATGGCGTCAAGAAGTTTTTTAGCGAGCCCCTGGCCCTGTAACCTTTCCAAAACGGCCGTATGGTACACGGCCATCTCGTTGCCTACTATACCAATTACCATTTCGGCTACCCGCTCGCCGTTTTCCTTCACGACAAAAGAGCCTTTATCATTGGATACAAATTCTGCTTTGTTCATTGTTTATTTATGGTTTATCTACTCCCCCAAAACACAGGTACTTAATTTCCATAAAGTAGTCCATGCCGTACTTTGAGCCTTCGCGGCCAAAGCCGGATTCTTTTATACCCCCAAAGGGAGCTACTTCCGTCGAGATTAAGCCTTCGTTAATCCCTACCATACCATATTCCAGGGCTTCGGCTACCCGCCAGCAGCGGTTCACATCCTGGCTGTAAAAGTATGAGGCCAGACCGTACTGGGTATCATTTGCCATCTTTATGGCCTCATCCTCGGTACTGAACCGGAAAACAGGAGCCACCGGACCAAATACCTCTTCTCTGGCAATGATCATATCTGCGGTAGCGTCGGCCAGTACCGTTGGCTTATAAAAAAGGCCTTTCATGCGTTCGCCGCCGTAGGTAACCCTGGCTCCTTTTGAGACGGCATCCTCTACGTGTTCGGTTACCTTTTCAATAGCTTTTTCACTAATCAGAGGACCCAACTGCACACTTTTATCAAGACCGTTGCCAATCTTTAGTTCAGCTACCGCCCGCGAGAACTTCTCCACAAACTCGTCGTATATTTTTTCTTGTACCAGTAAGCGGTTGACGCAAACGCAGGTCTGGCCGTTGTGGCGAAATTTGGATACGATTGCACCCTTTACGGCCGCATCCACATCCGCGTCGTCAAAGACAATGAAGGGAGCGTTACCGCCCAGCTCCAGCGACAGCTTTTTCAGCGTAGAGGCACACTGGCTCATAAGTACCTTGCCTACGGGCGTGGAGCCGGTAAAGGAAAGCTTGCGCACTTTGGGGTTCTCACAAAGCTCTTTTCCGATGCCTTTGCTGTCAGTAGTTGTGATCGTGTTGTAAACGCCGGGCGGAAACCCGGCCTGCTCAGCCAGGGCTGCGATGGCTAGTCCGGTCAGGGGAGTTTCTGATGGGGGTTTGATCAATACCGGACTACCCGCAACCAGGGCGGGACCTACCTTACGGGTAATCATGGCCAGCGGGAAGTTCCAGGGAGTAATGGCGGCTACTACCCCTATGGACTGCTTAATGACCACTAGCCGCCGGTCTTTGGTAGGTGGAGGAATAACATCGCCATAGGCACGTTTGGCCTCCTCGGCAAACCATTCGACGAAGGAAGCACCGTAGCTGACTTCCCCCAGGCTTTCGGTAAGTACCTTGCCGGACTCAATGGTCATGATCCGGGCCAGCTCTTCTTTGTGCTCCATAATCAGATCAAACCACCTCCGCATCAGGGCGGAGCGCTCCTTCGCCGTCATATCACGGTACGCGGGCCAGGCCCGGTCCGCTGCGTCAATCGCCTGACGTACCTCCTCCCGACTCATATCGGGCACAGCCGCTATCACTTCGCCCGTAGCCGGGTTAGTGACATCAAACGTTTTACCGCTTGTGGCTTTCAGCCACTTACCGTTTACGTAGGCTTCTGTTTTAATCAGGTTGTTTTGTTGCATGGGGTAGAAAAAGGATGAACTGACCAGGAGCCTGGGAAAAGAGGGCCGGGAAACCGCCTTCGGAAAGATACAACTTTGCTTTGCTCCAGATTGCAATACTACCTAATTGGAATGGGAAAAGAAACCGGGTAAAAGCAGACAGATATACCTACCGGGCTCTCGTAGCCATAAATAGTACGAGAGCCCGGTAGGTAGCGTGTCAGTTGCTCAGCAAGCCTTTCCCTGTCAGGAATGCAAAGTACCCTGGAATTCCTGCGTTTCCTGAACACTATTGGGATCAGAGCCGGTATGTTTGGCGGTAGGGTGCGGTACCACAAAGTTTTCACCGGTTTCCATCAGGTGTTTAAAGCGGCGCAGGTCATTTTTAACCATTTTCTTAAAGGCCGGATTGAACAGCTTCCCGACGGTTTCGCCCAGGTAGCCCGCTGGTGGCTGATATTTAATAATGGCATGTACCTCGGTGCCCTTACCGTCTATGGAGTCTTTGAAGCGTACTTCACCGGCGTTATCCACGTCAGCACCCGGTACGGAGCGCCACATGATGCATTCATTTTCGCGGTCCTCCACAATTTCGGCGTCCCATGCTACCTTGCCAATACCTCCCGGTACGGGGGCCGACCAGTGCGAACGCCGGTTGTCAATCTGGGTAACCTTTTCCAGGTGGTGCATGAACTGGGGCAGGTTTTCGAGCTGTCGCCAGAACTTGTACACTTCGGCCCGGGGTTTGTTGATAGTGACGGTGCTTGACATATTGATGGCATCTGTGTCACGACCGGCGGTATTTCGCCCGATAGCATTGTTCACATAGCAGTAACCGGTGGTACCCCGGTGCAGAAGCGACGCCCCGAAAGTAGCTACTAATAAGCGACCTAAGGTAGGTTTGCGTAAACCGTAGTAAGTAAGTAATGCTCCTACGGTGGTCGAAATAATACGCTCGGTGGTACCTACGTTAGTTCTGGACGAACCACTGGCAATGGGTTCGATTGAAGTTTGCTCTTTGGTACTGGCCATACCAATTTCTGATGTTATCATAGTTTTTGCTGGGATTGAGGTTTTATAAACAACTCTCATTCCGGCAAAAAAATCAGGCCACTTAGGGTAAATACAACCCAGTCAAAGTAGAAAAAAAGAGTCCGGAGCAGGTAGGGTAATTCAGGCAGAAAAAAAGAACAAAAGAATACAGGTACCTGGTGAAGAGCGGGTTGTCAGATAAGACTTAAAAAGTGCCCTACCTGTGGTGTGAGTTGCTCACTCCACAGGTAGGGCAGCAGCAGGAATACTTATTTTACAACTTTCAGCTTTCCCTGCATAACTATATAATGACCCGGGAAGGTACACACGTAGGTGTAGTCACCGGCCTGTTTGGGAGCTACAAAGTAGATGGCTTCGCTGGTTTCGGGCTGCAGAATATTGGTATGATAAATAACATTAGCCGACTCCGGTACGTATTGCATTTCAGGACCTTTCAAGCCTAAAGTAAGGGCTGCTTCACCCACCTGATTGGCCGTGCCGGGCTTGGTAATTACGCAGTTGTGGAGCATATCGTCGTCATTATTAAATACCCACTTCACCCGGCTCCCTGCTTTTACCCGTACTTCGGGAGCATCAAACTTCAGGCCCGGCTTGGTCCCCAGCGTAACTACCTGATCGGGGCCGTTGGTCCAGTCGGCGGGCATGGTAGTAAGGCGCTTGGCTGAGGCCGCCGCAGCGGCCGCTGAAGTACTTGTATTGTTTGCCGCGGGCATGGTGTGTCCGGCATGAACGCTGGTAGCTGCACTGGCCGTCATAACTGGTAGAGTCGCTTTTTCTCCGGGAGCAATTTCGTTCAGGGTATAGTAGCCAAAGGTATGCAGCAGCGAAAGTCCATCATTAGACTTTACACCTTCGGCTTTCAGTTCGTGAATGTACCCTTTGCGCAGGCTGTCAGTATCCACCACCAGGCGCGCGCGCAGACCATCTTCTGATACTACTATTCCTTTAATACCCATTTCTTTGGCATTGATTATCGGGCTGCCGTAGTTGTGGTGGTACTTATAGGTAAAGCTGTTGAGCTGGTACGAAGCCGGATCAGAGGCGGTGGCTTTGTCGGCTGGTAGGGTAAAAGTAACCTCAAAGCCATCGGGCATAGAGCGGATAGACTTCATTTCGAAGGGGGTCTTGCCGGTCCATACCAGGCGCTGAATACCAAAAGGCGACTTACCCGTAGCCGACCAGCCCCGGCTGGTTTGCCCCACGAACAGGGAGCCGTCCAGACCCCATACCAGGCGAATCAGGCCGGACTGAAATCCTTCGCGGAAGGGGAAGCAGGCACCCTGCCATACGCCATTGACTTTTTCCATATCAACGCGCATGATTTTACTGTGCCCCTGGTCACCAACGAACATTTGGCCTTCGAAAGGTCCAAAAGCCCCGCGGGTGGTATCTTCTTTAAAATCGGAAGTTGAAATTCCCATGAGGGTATGCGGAAACCATACGGCCGGAGGCTTGATACCCGGCACGCGCTTGGCAACGTCATACAGGGGTTCGCCCGTGTCAGGTACATCTTTAGCCTTTAGCTTAACCGGCGAGCCGGGGCTGTCGCTCCACCGCAACCCTTCGGGATTACCCGCAAAATCGCCTTTTTCCAGGTGTGTCATGCGGCCCGAGCCAACCCAGTCTCCCTGATTTTCGGTATAAAAAATATCTCCCTGAAAAGAACCGAAGCCCGCCGGAGAGCGCAGACCCGTAGCCCAGGGAGTCAACTTGCCGTCTTCACTGAGCTTGAGCATCCAGCCCCGCCACTTGGACTGGCTGGCCCCGTGCCCGATCCAGTCGAGGTTAAGGGTTACGATCATTTCCCCGTTGGGCATGGGTACGGGTCCGTAAGAGTACTGGTGGTAGTTGCCCGACAGTGGCCATCGGGCAAACGAATCGTAAATATCGGCCTGACCGTCGTTGTTGGTGTCGACCAGTTTGGTCACTTCACCCCGCTGTGAAACCAGAAAATGGTCGCCGCGGTACAGGAGTCCCAGGGGTTCGTGCAGCCCGTAGGCAAAGCGGCTGAACGAAGGTCGGCCGTTGCCTTTCATGTACGGATTGGTGATCATCCATACCTCGCCCCGGCGGGTAGAAGCTGCCAGCCGTCCGTCCGGCAGTACCGACAGTCCGCCTACTTCCAGCTCGATATTTTCGGGAATCGGCATGGTGATAATGCGGTAGTAGTCGTCCTCGGTGACAGGACGGGCGGTTTGCGCCTGCAACGCTGCAAGGCTACCTACGGCCAGAAGGGCTGATAATAGTATATTTTTCATTTTTACTGCAAGTATGTCTTAATCCAAAAAGCGGGTTTGTTGAGGAGCGACTACCAGAACAGGGTGTAGCTGGTTGAGCCAGTCACCGGCAGCAGCAACTCCTGCTGTCCGCCCGACTTACGTACGACTGCTTTCGCCTTTTTGTCCATCCGGACAAAGTACTGGTTATCTACTTTATAAAGGCCTTTGTCTACCATTTCAATTTGCTGACCGGCACCTACCAGGGTATAAAGGGTACCTCCGCTGAGCGTACCGTCTACGTTGATGGTACGTACCAGTCCGTCGGTGCCGGGTACCAGGTAATCGTTAATCGTAGCCGAACCTGCCGCGTAGCGCATCATGGGGTAGCCCTGCGCGTCCAGACGGTAGCCCAGGTAGTTGAGGTCGGCGGAGTCGGGCCAGGCGGTATTGGTATTTTTCAGGATGGCCACGCTGCTTTTACCCGATACTGGTACCGTCAGGCCGGCGGTGAAGAGTAACTGCGGCTCGCCGCGCTCGTACCACATTTCGGTTACGTTGGCAAACTGCCCGCGCCAGGCCTGCAACAGGGCACCCCGGTTCAGGTCCATGGTATAGTGCCAGCCCGCCGGGCTTCCCACCGAAATACAGTGGGTACGCTTTTGTTTCTCGTTGCTGAGCTGAATGAACGAACGAATCATTTCGGGTTGGCCCGCGGGAGTGACACCCATGTAGGGCTTGGGCTCCGGTACCGGCAGTGACGACAGGGGGTTCAGGTCATAAGGACGTACGCCCGCCGCTTCGACACGCAAGCCCATAGCCGCCGGACGCCAAGGAAAGCGCGAGTAGTACAGCCGGAAGCGGTGGTTACCTTTGTTGAGCTGCATTGATCCCGAATGAATATCCTGCGAGGTAGTTTCTCCGGCCGCGATAACGCTTTTGCCGTCAATATCCAGTTTTAGAGCCGGGCCGGTGTAGGCCGTAGTAAATATGTAAATACCAGGTTCTTCTACGGCCATGTCTCCCTCATATACCACATGAAATTCCCGCATACCGGCCCCGACTTCCTGGGTCAGTACATCTGTTTTTTGTTCACGTACTACTTTCACCGGATTGGGATTGTTCCAGGAGTCGCTGTAAAGCTTATAGGACATACCTTTCAGAGCCAGCGGTTTGCGGTCAGCCAGTAGCTGGTAGCCAATATTCCGGAAGGCAATAGTACCCTTGGTTACCTCCATACTCAGCGACTGCGACTCCGCCACCGGTCTGGCGAGGGGCAGGTACACGCTTTGCTGTACGGTAACATCATTGAGCGCCAGGGTATTCAGCAGGGCCGAACCGGCTTGGGTGGGGACAGAAGCATCATAGGCCAGTTCCAGGGTTTGCCAGATACCTGGGGCCTTGGCGGCATTCTGGGCGGGGAATTGCCCGATGTAGCCAGCGGTTTGGGCGTTGGGGCCAGGTTGTTGGCGGCTGTCGGCCAGGTGTACCCGCTGTCCGCCGGGCAGCTGCACGTAGCCTTCGGCTCCGGGTGATAGCATAAACTCCATGCGCAGCCGCAGGTCGCGGGCTTTGAGTTGGGTACTTAGGGGCGCGCCCGGTGTACCTACCAGTATGCCATTTCCAGCCTGGGTTTTTACCGAAGATGCGTTGTCGGGGTGCATGGATACACCGCCCTTGACCGACCAGTTGGAACCGGCCTGGCTGAAAGCCCCGAGGTCATTCAGTGGTACTAAGGTATAGTTGCCCCGGTCAGACTGGGCTGAAAGCAGCAGCGGGCAGGAAATCAGCAGCAGGGAAATGATTCTGGTTAAAGAAAGCATTACTGTATACGTGTAAAGGGTACATTTAATCGCAATATAGCAATAAAACCCAACTTTGACAGCAGGTCTTATTGCTATAATAAACGTAAACAGATTAGAAAGAAGTACTTACCGGATGGTTGAAAAGTCCATCGCTTTCATATAAACTGACTCCACTTTCTCGGCCAGTTTTCCGTTGCGCTCGGAGGCGTCGCGGGCTTTTACCCAGCTGGGGTCGTTACGGAAGGCATCAAAGGCTTTCTTGCCGGCTTCTTCGCTGGGGTGTGCCAGTATATAAATAAGGGTGTTGTCCTGCTCCTCGGGCAGCCAGTACCCTACATTGGTCATACCGTGCTTTTTAAACAAACCTACCGTATGGTCGCGGAACCGGGCCTGCAGGTCGGGCAGCTTACCGGGGTAGGTAGTGTAGGTACGTAGTTCAAAAACCCTCCCTTTGGGATCAACGGAGGCGGTATTGATGGCAGGGGAGAAATCGGCAGCACGCATATAAACGCGGTCAACTTTCTTTACAATCTTGCCGTCCTTTTCTGACTCACCCTGGGCCTTTTTCCAGACCGGGTCCGAGCCAAAGGCCTTCCAGGAAGCCTCGCGGGCTTCTTTGTCAGGGTACGATAGTATATAGATCAGTTTGTTGTCCGGGTTTTCGAGGGGTACCCAGTAGCCGACGTTGGTCATACCGTGTTTTTCAAAAAGTTTGGTGGTATGGTCGCGGAAGCGGGTAAGCAGGGCATCCAGTCGTCCCGGCTCGCAGTAGTACACCCGCATTTCATACAGGCGCGCGTCGTTGGTTTGAGCGGAAGCGGGTGCGGCAACGGTCAGCACCCACATAAGTGGTAGTAGTAAAGCGGCGAAAACTCTCATACAGGTTAGTAATTGGAACAGTAGAATTTGGAGAATAAAAAGGTCTGAGAACTACCCCACAGCGGGGGTTCGCTGACAACTTTAAAATAAACGAAGGAGGCCCTATTTCTACTCACCAAAAAATGCAAAACAAAACCAATTTCCTGCGGTTTGGATGGATTAATTACCACCCGCTGTTTTCAAACCTTCTTCCAATCCGGCGGTAACTGTTTATCCCTCTATTCTGCGGGTTCATGGGGAAATAATGCCGTCTGAGTTAATACCGTATGCTTTTTTGGAATAAACATAGTTGCTTTGCAACCATAGAATTGTTATTTATCAATAAATAATATTGTTAAAACTTTGAATTTTAACGGCTTAAAAAATAGTTGCGCCTATTGAAACATTTTGGACTTTTTTGGCGTACTAAGAATAACCTGTTTTCGTTACGAACATAGAATTTAAGTACCATCCGCTCATCTCAAAAACACAAGGCCCATGAAACAACGTATTATTACTATCTTAAAGAATTTTGGTGTTGAAGGATCTGCCATAACCGAAGAAGCGCACTTCATCAAAGACCTGGGTTTTGATAGCCTGGATACCGTAGATCTGATGATGCAGCTGGAGCAGGAGTTTGCCATCAGTATTCCTGATGAAGATTACGCTAAAATTACAAACATGCGGAGCCTGCTTTCCTATCTGGAAGAGCACCAGGCAGTAACCGCCTGATGATATATCTGGCAGGCAGGCGATTAGAGGGGTAGGACCGGAGTCACTACCCTTATTTTATGCCTTTTTATCTGGGGAAAGCCGCTATGACGGCAATTTCTACGGCCGCCCCGCCGGGCAAATCAGCTACACCTACGGTAGTACGGGCCGGATACTGACCCGTAAAGTACCTTCCATACACCTCATTTACTTTTCCAAACTGCCCGATATCTTTGATGTAGATGGTCGTGTTTACTACCCGCGTCAGGTCGAGGCCGGCGGCAGTCAGAATAGCCTTTATATTCTCCATGATCTGGGCGATTTCCTTTTCTACGCCTCCTGCTACCAATTTGCGCGAAACGGGCTCCAGTCCAATCTGTCCGGCTACAAACAGCAGGCCGTTGGCGGCTACGCCCTGGCTATAGGGCCCGATGGGAACGGGGGCCTTTTCGGTCTGGATAATTTTGGATTGAGCCACCAGCTCGCCGGATTGCAGCAGCAGGACCACGAGCGCAGAGAGTACTATTTTTTTCATAATAAAGCAGGATAATTCAACCGGTGTTATGGGTACAAAGGCAAGATACTGATTATTTATAAATAAGTATTTAGGCAGTAATAGCTGAATTATCTACCGGTACTGTCAGTCTTTTAGCCGCATTTCCTACTTTTGCACTCGCATACAACTAAATACCAGATGAAAACCATCCCACTTCACGACATACACGTTCAGTTAGGCGCTAAAATGGTACCTTTTGCGGGTTTTATGATGCCCGTCCGCTATACCTCCGACCTCGACGAACACCACGCGGTCCGGAATGGGGTGGGTGTATTTGACGTGTCGCATATGGGAGAATTTGTGCTGCGCGGTCCCAAAGCCCTGGACCTGATCCAGCGGGTATCCGCCAACGACGCCTCAACCCTGTTCGACGGGAAGGTACAATACAGCTACCTGCCCAACGCGGACGGTGGTGTAGTGGATGACCTGCTCGTGTACCGCTACGACAACAATGAGTACTACCTGGTGGTGAATGCTTCCAACATCGAAAAAGACTGGGACTGGATCATGAGCCACAATACCGAAGGCGTAGAGATGGAAAATATCTCGGATCGGCTGTGTCTGCTGGCGGTACAGGGGCCCCAAGCGGCGGCTACGCTCCAGAAGCTGACGGAGATGGACCTGTCCGCGATGGAGTACTATACCTTCAAAGCGGGAACAGTAGCCGGTATTGATGATGTAATTATATCGGCGACGGGTTATACCGGAGCGGGCGGATTTGAAGTGTACGTATGGAATCAGGACGCGGCCAGGATGTGGGAGGCGATTTTTGAAGCCGGAGCGGAATTTGGCATAAAACCCATCGGGTTGGGCGCCCGCGATACCCTGCGCCTCGAAAAAGGTTTCTGCCTCTACGGCAACGATATAACCGATACTACCTCGCCCATTGAAGCCGGACTGGGCTGGGTGACCAAATTTACCAAAGCCTTCAACAACTCCGAGGTACTTAAAGCCCAGAAGGAGCAGGGCGTAACCCGCAAACTAGTGGGTTTTGAAATGCTGGACCGGGGCATTCCGCGCAGCCACTACGAGCTGTGTGATGCCGAAGGTACTCCCATTGGTGAAGTAACCTCAGGTACCCAGTCGCCTACGCTACAGAAAGGCATTGGCATGGGGTTCGTCCGGAAAGAATACAGCCAGCCCGGTACCGAGCTGTACGTTAAGGTACGCGACCGCCTTCTGAAAGCGCAGGTTGTAAAGTTACCTTTTGTAAAGTAAAGCCTTATTATTACGCATCCTGATGAAACAACTTGATGTTTGCCTGACCCCTGACTTGCTGCACCTTCATAAGCTGGACAATTGTATTGTCGTGGTAGCCGATATTTTCCGGGCTACTTCCTGCATGGTCACGGGCCTGGCCTATGGTGTAAAAAGTATCACGCCGGTCGCTACCGTAGAAGAGTGTAAGCTATTGCAGGAGAAAGGCTACATAGCCGCCGCTGAGCGCAACGCGCAGATGGTAGCCGGGTTTGACCTGGATAACTCGCCATTCAGCTTTATGAACGAACGACTCATTGGCTCCCACATTGCCATGACTACTACGAACGGTACCTTGTCCATTGCCAAAGCCCGGCCCGCGGCGGTGAAAATACTGGTAGGCGCTTTCCTGAACCTGGGGGCCCTGGTGAATCAGCTCCGTTCCGAACCCTACGACGTACTGGTACTTTGCGCGGGCTGGAAGGGACGCCCCAACCTGGAAGATACCCTCTACGCCGGAGCCCTTGCGGAAGCCCTCAAAAATGAGTTCATGATCCTGGAAGACAGTACCATTATGGCGCAGCGGATGTACCTGCAGGGGAAAGATAATCTGCTTTCTTATGTGGCCAACTCCTCGCACGTGCGGCGCCTGCAGCGGCTGGGTATACACAAGGATATTTCCTACTCTTTACAGACCGACCTCTACGACGTGGTACCTGTGCTGAGAGGAAGCGCCCTGGTAGCTATGGATTAAGGGAGTACTTCGGCTGGCTTACCGAATAAATTTGGAGTGTGCGATTTTATGGATTGTTGTATTTTATTCGTTTCATTGGTTAGTGTTTATTACTACCTGCTGTTATGTCAAAAGCTTTTACTAAGGTTATTTTAGGATTATTACTAAGTATGGCTCTGCAGGCCCGGGCGCAGGTAGTGCCTACCATGCCCCAGGCCGACACCACCCTTTCCAGAACCCCCGCCGGTCGTAACGTAGTTACACCGCTCAATACCACCACACTTCCCCTTCAGAGTGATACCGTTACTCCGGCCAGGCGCAACGTGGTTACGCCGCTGGTACCCGACATGCTGCGCATTCTGGACCCGGATTCTACCCAGAGAGCCGCCGCGCGCGATAGTACCGCCGGGGCCGCCCTTATCTTTACGGGGGATGTCTCCTTCCTGTCGGTTTGTGCGGGTAGTACTGTGCAGGTACCATTTACGCCTTCCGGCACTTTCAACGCCGACAACCAGTTTGTGGTGCAGCTGGTAGACGCCAGTAATAATTTTGTAATCATATCGGTCCCCGCCAAAAGCGGACCACTGACGGCGGTCATACCGGCCGATAAAAAAGGCGGGCACCTGTACCGCCTGCGGGTGGTGTCTACCAGTCCGGCGGTGGTTGGTAACGAAGTGGCTATCCGGCTGCTGACGGGCCCCACGGCCAGGCTCGAAACGGCCGACGGCTCTACGTCCTCCCGCATCATGCCCGGACAGGAAGCCCAACTGCGGGTTACCCTGAGCGGCAGCGGCCCCTGGTCCTTTCGGGTATCCGACGGTACTACCGTTCGCCAGACCCTGAGTAACCCCTACTATTTCTCCATAAAGCCGGAGCAGATTCAGGCCTACAAGCTCACTGGTGTTGCCAATGCCTGCGGCAGCGGTACCGTAGACGGACAAGTCATTGTCAACGTGGACCCGAATCCCGAGCCGCGACTCGCCCTGAAAGATGCTGAAAAAGGTTTCAGGGTATGTACCAATACGCCTTTTCAGGTACCTATCAGCGCCACGGGTGTATACAAGGCCGGTAATAATTTTGTAGTTCAGATTGCCGAACCCGGCGGAGAATTCAGAACCATCTCTCCGGCCGATACCGTTGGTCCGCTGGTGGCGCGGGTACCACTCGCTACCAAAGCCGGACAGTACCGTTTGCGGGTAGCGGCTTCGGCGCCGCTGCTGTACAGTGATACCACTACCATAGTGGTGGCTGCGCCCACGCGGGTCGCACTGCAAAGCGATTCGCTGTCGGTCAAAGAGGGAGAAAGCGCCGAGCTGACCCTGCGGTTTGAAGGTGGCGGTCCCTGGTTTGTACTGCTGTCGGATGGTACCTATGAGAATAATATTCTTTCGTCGCCCCATACCCTTAAAGTAAACCCGCTGAACCCGACCAATTACCAGATTACCTCGGCGGGTGGTTTGTGCGGGGTAGGAAGTTTTACGGGACGAGCCCACGTGTACGTAAAAGTACCGCCTTCGACCATTGCCATGGGAGTGCCCTCGCAAAGTATCATTTGCTCGGGGGGGGAAGTCGAAATACCCTTTACCTCCACGGGCCGCTTCTACCTGGCTAATAAATTTATAGTGCAGGTAGCCGATGAAAACGGTAACTGGGTCAATCTGCCTACTACGGGTAAGGAAAGTCCGCTGAAAGTAAAGATTACGCCTACTTTTCAGGGCGATACCATCAGCGCTCAGCGCCTGCGTATTCTGGCTACGGCCCCGTCGGTTGTGAGTGAGCCGCGTGAAATCAAAGTCATTGCGCCCGATGCGGCCATCGGTGAAGTGTCGGGCCGGGGGGTCATAGCTTCGGGCGGTTCGACCCGTATCCGGCTGAAATTTAAAAACGGACTACCCCCCTGGTCTTTTACACTTTCGGATGGTTCAACGGTACAGGGTACTTTCCTGAATCCGTACCTGATTACGGTGTCGCCCACGGCTACCTCCGAATTTACCATCAGCTCGCTAAAGAGCGCCTGCGGCAGTGGTACGAGTATGGGCACCGCTATTGTGACGGTAGAGAAGTAATAAGTTTCCTGGAAATTATCTAAATAAATATCAGAATCTGGGCAACAACATCGTGATTAAGTGAGTTTTGTACCTGTTATGGAACCACTAAAATCGTACCTTTTACGGTACATGTCGTTATCGGATGCTCAAATTGAGCTGCTCGTTTCCTACCTGCGGGAAGTGGAACTGGCGCCGGGCGACTATTTCCTGCGCGAAAGAAACGTTTGCCGGCATATCGGGTTCGTGACGGAAGGCGTACTTCGGGTATTACATTTTGACCATGACGACGAAGTAACGCGTTATTTTATTACCAATGGAAATCTGGCGGTACTACCCGATAGCTTCCGCTACCAGGCACCCGCTACCGAAAACATACAGGCTGTAACCGAAACCCGCCTCTGGATCCTGAAATACGAAGATATGGTCAATCTCTTCGGCGAAATTCCGGCTTGGGCGCGTCTGGTACAAAAGCTGGTAGAGGAAGTACAGCGGCAGCGGGCGCTGGGCCGTATGCTGGCCAGTCAGAGTATTCAGGCGCGACTTGACAGCTTTCATGAAGAGTACCCGGGGCTCATGGAAGTAGTACCCGAGAAAATTCTGGCTTCTTACCTGAAAATGAGCCCGGCGGAGTTGAAGAACAACCGCCCGGGTATGATCGGAAACTGGCCTTCTCAGGCAGTCTGACCGGCCACCACTGTACCTGCTACTAACAGGTACTTTCTAACTAAACAGCATGCTCGTATTTCAGAACGAATGTACCCTGCCGCCCTTTCCGCGCGGCTTTCATCTTATCTCTGACCGGGTACTCAAGGCCTTACCCGAGCTCCGGCAAATCAAAACCGGACTCCTCCACGTATTTATCCAGCATACTTCCGCCAGCCTGACCCTGAACGAAAACGCGGACCCGACCGTGCGCCAGGACTTTGAAAGCCATTTTAATAAGATGGTACCCGAAAATGCCCCCTACTACCGCCACAACTACGAAGGACCGGACGACATGCCGGCGCACATCAAAGCGTCATTACTGGATAGCTCCGTCACGATACCCATTACCAATGGTCGGCTTAACCTGGGTACCTGGCAGGGCATTTACCTGTGCGAGCACCGCGACCACGCCTCCGGCCGGCGGCTGGTCCTGACCGCTTATGGTATATGAAAAAGTACCTGCTCCTTGTACTGCTGGGCAGCCTGAGCCTATTTGATAGCCTGGCGCAGGAGGTACCTCTCAACGGCTGGCGGACGCACTTTAGCTACCTGTCGGCGCACAGCGTAGTGCAGGCGCAGGGTAAGCTGTTTGTTGCTTCCTACAATGGTTTTTTCAGTATCAATCCTTCGGATAATAGTATCATTGAATACTCCAGGATTAACGGACTGAGTGACGTGGGCGTGAGTAGTATGGCCTACGAGCCTGACCAAAAGCTCCTGCTGCTGGGGTACCGCTCCGGCAATCTGGACCTGCTGTACCTCAATGAAAAAGCGGAGCCCACCGAAATTATAAACTGGCCCCTGCTGCGCAATGCCGCCGACCTGCCCAATAACCGACGTATCCGGCAAATCCGTTTTCAGGGGGGGCTGGCGTACCTGGCTACCGACTTTGGCGTAATAGTGCTGGACCCGCCGCGCCGCGAAGTGCGCGAAACCTATCGGTACATTGGTCCGGCCGGGGCCGAAGTGGCCGTGTACGGACTGGCTTTCTCTTCCGATAGCCTCTTTGCCGCTACCTCGCAGGGACTGCTGGCTACTACCCTGGCTCCCGCAGTGAACCGCCCCTTCTTTGGCAACTGGCGAGCCATTGCCACTCCCTTTCCACTACCCCGGGCTGTAGCCGTACTGAACGGAGCGGTTTACGCGGGCTTTCCGGGCCGGGGCGTGTACCGAAGGGAAGGAGGTACCTGGAAGATACTTTACCCGGGTACCAGCCCCTACTACCACCTGCGTACCGAAAGCGGTAGATTACTCATCTCTCTGGACCGGGCGGTGGTAGTACTTACACCGCCGGAGCAACTGACAGCCTATACCCATAATCTGCTGGTTTCGCCGCAGGACGCTACCCTGGATGCTGCGGGTACCTTATGGATCGCCGACCGGCGCAATGGACTCCTCAGTCATGCCGGAGGTACTTTCCGTTCCTACAGTCCACCAACAGCTGATACGACCATTGCCGTACGCGCTGACTCCTCCGTACTGGACCGGAACGGGCTGGTGTGGGCGCGCTTGCCCGGCTACCTGGGCGGCGGTATAGCAGTGAGTGAGCCGGGTACCGGCAGGCAACGCTACCTCTCTACCGCTCCGGGTAGTGGCGGTTTGCCTTCGGCTGTGGTCAACAGCGTGGTGGCGGACCGGGAAGGGCTGATTTGGTTTGCGACGGACCGGGGCGTTGGGTACCTGGTGCCGGACGGGGTCTTGTCGGGGGGGCGGATAGATGCCGTGTTACCCGTTTACGGGCAGCGTCGCCTGCTGGCTAACGAACGCTCCACCGCCCTGGCGGTGGAGCCGGGCAATCGCAAGTGGATTGGCACCCGCAATGGACTGTACCTGTTTTCGGCCGATGGCACCGAGCTGATTCAGCAATTTACGATGGAGAACAGTCCTTTACCTTCTAATGCTATTCGCGCCCTGCGCTTTGACGATACGGCCGGGTACCTGTACGTCGATACCCCCAACGGCATGGTGTCTTACCGCAGTGGAGCCACTACGCCCGAGCCAACGCTGACTACCGCCCTGGTTTTTCCCAATCCGGTGCGACCCGGTTACGACGGGGTAGTAGGTATAAAAGGCCTGATTGAAAATACAGTAGTAAAAATTACGGACTTGTCGGGGCGGCTGGTGCACGAAACCCGCTCGCAGGGCGGAACGGCCACCTGGAATCTGCGGGATTATACCGGACGCCGGGCGCGTGGCGGGATATACCTGGTACTGCTTGTTGCCGGGGATGGAACCGAAAGTCTGGCGGGAAAGCTAGCCATTGTGGAGTGAAGTCTGCCTGCGAAATCAGGAGATTCTTCGGGAAGGTCTTCGAAGACTTCGTACCTTTGTAGCAGTAAGCCCCCGACTTTCGGTAGGAGAAACAACAAAACCGGCTGCCGAATATTTTCATTGCAAACTACTATCATGATCAATCAACAAAAACCCCCTTTCATTATTGGTATAACAGGAGGTAGTGCGTCCGGAAAGACGTACTTTATGAAAAAATTAATCGAATCGTTTTCGGAGCAGGACATCTGCCGACTTTCGCAGGACAACTACTACCGCCCGCTCCACGAGATTCCAAGGGATGAAAACGGAGTAGAAAATTTTGATTTGCCCGAGGCCATTAACCACCAGCTGTTTGCCCGGCACATTTCCGAGCTTCGTCAGGGAAACACAGTACAGCAGAAGGAGTATACGTTTAACAATCCGCTGCTGGAGCCCAAAGTACTGGTCTTCAATCCGCTGCCTATCATTATCGTGGAGGGAATATTTGTGTACTACTACCCCGAAGTAGCCCGGCTCATTGACCTCAAGATATTCGTAGATACCAAAGAGTACGTTAAGATCAAGCGGCGCATTATCCGTGACAACAGCGAACGCGGCTACGACCTCGACGACGTACTCTACCGCTGGGAACACCACGTAGCGCCTACTTACGAGAAGTACATCAAGCCCCTGCGCTCGGAAGCCGACATCGTCATTAACAATAACCACCGCTTCGACGTCGGCCTGGAAGTAATGGTAGCGTACCTAAAGACAAAGTTGTAGGAGGCCTGATTTTTTATTCTGAATGAACTACGCACTTTTTTGTAGTACTACCCAAAGTGCATTGCTACGATTCTGCATTGATTTTAATATAAATAATACGTATTTTTAGTCAATAGAATAAAATACACGTATACATGACCAAGGTAAAATTAACCTTAACCATAGAAGAGTCAGTAGTGGCTCATGCCAAAGTAGTTGCCAAGCGAAACCGAAAGTCGCTGTCCGAGATGATAGAAGAGTACCTGGCGTCTGCTGAACCGGTAGAGAGCGGCTCTTTCTCCCGGAATATGAGCACAGCCCTACAACTTCGCGGAATTGCCAAATCAACTTTATCCAAAAAAACGGATAAAGAAATCCGGGCTATGATGTACAAGGACAAGTACGGTATATGAAGGTATTTTTGGATACCAACGTTCTGCTGGACTGGCTTTTGGATCGGCAGGATGCCTTTGCCGATGAGGCGACTAGTCTCATAGAAGCAGCCGAATCTGGTACTATTGAAGCCTTTATTTCTTCCGGTTCAGTGTATACATTGGCTTATGTTCTGGAAAAGTCGGGCCTGAAAGGAGCCAGACTACGAACTACAATGCAGCAAATCTTCAGGGTACTACACATTGTAGAAACAAATAATGCACCTTACCAGAAAGCCTGCTTGGGGAATATGAAGGATTTGGAAGATGCTTTTCAATACGAAGTAGCTTTGCATAGGAAAGACCTCAGCTATTTCGTTACGGGTAATCTGAAAGACTTTGCGGTCCAGAATACAGACCTTTTACCAGTAGTTACTCCTATTCAAATGATTAAATTTATACCGGATTGAGACAAAGAATAAACTCTAAAAAAGAGTGCCATCCCTCATTGGCCTATTTTAGCAACGATCACAAAAAGGTATCAAATCGCTAGCCCAAATTTACAATTGATAGTAAATACAACCATGGCCGGGTCGCGCCCGCCTTCAAATCGGGGCTAGCGAAGGTAAAAGGACTTTGCCGTAGGAGTTATGGGGATTTGCTTGTATTTTTAGTTAAATATTCCACCCCAGCTATGCCTGCAATCACGGATCTTTCACAACTCGACCTAGACGGAACCTACTCCTACGCCGACTACCTGACGTGGCAGTTTCAGGAGCGGGTGGAGCTATTGAGAGGGAAAATCCAAAAAATGACACCCGCTCCCAGCGTGCGGCACCAGCGGATTTCGGCTCGTTTGCATTTACAAATGGGCAACCTGTTTCGTGATAACCAATGTCAGCTTTTTTATGCCCCCTTTGACGTGCGGCTTTATAACCGTAAAAAGTCAAAAAAAGCCAGTAAGGATATCTTTACGGTAGTACAACCCGACCTGTGCGTGATCTGCGATGAAACTAAGCTGGACGAGCAGGGTTGCAACGGCGCGCCCGATCTGGTGATTGAGATCCTTTCGCCGGGTAACACCAAGCGCGAGATGAGCGAAAAGTACGAACTCTACGAAGAAGCCGGGGTGCGGGAGTACTGGCTCGTGGAGCCCAACGACGAAATTGTACTCATCTACGTCCTCAACGAGCAGGAGCGGTACATCGGCCTTCAGCCCGCCACTGAGGTAGTGCAGTCCGCCATTTTTTCAGGGCTGCGAATAGAGTTGGCGGAGGTGTTTGCGTGAGGGTAGTAAGTACCTGCATGGGAGTCTGGATAGATTTTTAAAGATCTTCTTTTAGTATAGAGTACCCACCTGAGTTGGACTACTAAGGGATAGTTTTCCGAATTTTAAAAAAACCTATTACCTTACAACACTACTTAAATTAGTGCTCCACATGTCTATAAGAATACCCTTCATTGAACAGGAAATATTAGACCAATATCTTATCGAAGATAATAATCGTCCATGGGTGATCGGTTTCAGTGGAGGAAAAGACTCAACGCTTTTGTTACAATTAGTATGGAATGCCCTGAAGCAACTCCCTGAGGGAACACGCTATCTCCGAGATATATACATTGTATGTAACGACACGCTGGTTGAAAATCCACGCATTGTTCAGTTTGTTGAACGTACCCTACATCGATTAGAAGAGGCCGCGGTTATTCAGGACATACCTTTCAAAGTACAACGAACTTCCCCGGTTTTGGAAGATACTTTTTGGGTAAAACTGCTGGGTTTGGGTTATCCCGCTCCAAATAATTCGTTCCGGTGGTGTACCGAACGCCTCAAAATAGACCCTACCACCCGATTTATTCAAAGTCAAATCAGTCAGAAGGGGGAAGTAATTATCTTGCTGGGAACACGTTCGGCCGAAAGTTCTAACCGGGCCCGCAGTATCAAAAAATACGAGGTAAAAGGCCAGCGCCTCCGCAAGCATATCCTGCAAAATGCCTTTGTGTACGCACCCATCAAAGACATTGAAACCAACGAAGTATGGCAGTACCTCATGCAGGTACCTCCACCCTGGGGCGGTACCCATAAGGAACTCGTAACACTGTACCGCAATGCCAACAGCGGCGACTGCCCGTTGGTTATTGACGACACCACACCATCCTGCGGCAACAGCCGTTTTGGTTGCTGGGTGTGTACGGTGGTAAGCCGGGACAAATCCATGGAAGGGCTTATTGAAAACGGTGAGGAGTGGATGTGGCCACTTATGGAACTTCGGGATGAACTGGTACTTAACCGAAATAATCGGGAGATGCGGGAAGTATTTCGCCGGCAGGATCGCCTTAAAATACGGGAAGCGGATGACGAAGAAGGGTGGGGACCGTATACGCCCGAATACCGGGCCAAAATACTGGATATGGTGCTGAAAGCCCAGCGCGAGATTCAACAATCGCAGGGTGAAACTATCCAGCTTATTTCCCATCAGGAACTCGTGGCGATACAGGTGTTGTGGTACCGCGACGGGATTTTTAACCAGAAAGTATCCGACATCTATAACCGTATCTACGAGACACCGATTGACATGAGTAAGCACGAAGACAAGTTTCGGGAGGAGGAAGAACTCCTGCACGAAGTATTTGAGCCCGATCACGTGGATTTAATCCAGAAATCCCTCAAAATCATGAAGACCAAGTCTCTGATGGTTCGTAAACGCGGTTTGCAGAATGATATTGAAAATCTGCTGGAGGAGTTTTTGGTGAAGAAAAAACAGAGAAAGGGATGATAGCTTATAAAGAAAGATATGATTTCTCTTTTGCATATCTAAACTACCCTTACTCTCCTTTCGAACTAGCTGTATTTGAAGATCCTAATGGAATTGTAGCAAGACCAATCATTGATTTGGATCATCCACCTTACTCTCCGTTCTTTACTTACAAAGGTAAGATTTATAAAACGGAACAATTTGAGACACGTGATGACTCAATACTTCCGGAGTCATTATCAAATTGGCTAAGCGAGCGAGTGAACCAAATACCATTTTCTATTGACTTGGAAATGTCAGAAAACGAAAAGGAACTGTTCAATACAATGCTTGAGCGTAAAAAAATAAGATTGGAAATTCAAATTGAAGAACTAAACGAATGGTTATCCGGAAAATAACACTAGAAAATTTTCGAATTTATTACGGAAAAAACGAGATAGAACTCCACACAAGTGAAGGGAAAAATATATTTATAGTAAGTGGAAAAAATGGCTTTGGAAAAACAACATTTTTAATGTCGTTGGTTTGGTGTCTCTACGGTAGGCAAATGCCTGATGTTGATGAACTGTATAATAAAGAGATCAATGATCAAGGTGGTTATCCAAAATATATCGTAAATAGTCTTAACAGGCAGGCTAAAATTGAGGGAACGGAATCATTTTCAGTAACAATAACAATTACAGATGCAATAATTCCAGAACTCACATGTAAAGAAATTACAATCAGAAGAGAATATAGTACAAAAACCGGTGAAAGCCTGTCTATACTTATCGATGGATTTCAAAACCAGTTAATTTCTGACCTTCGAACAGATCGATTTAATGGAGAGGAGATTTTTATTCGAGATTTTTTATTACCGATTGAGATAGCCAAATTTTTCTTTTTTGATGCAGAAAAAATTGTAACACTTGCCGAAATTAATACGAATGAACAGCGTAAAAAATTAAGTCTTGCGTATTCAGAGATTCTTGGAATAAAGAAATATGAAGAATTACAGCGGGAATACGAAGATGTTAGAACTAGGCTAGGTGCATTGGATAAGCCCAAAGATCAAATGGCCTATAATACTTCAAAAACAGACATTGCAAATGCAAAATTAGTTATAGAGCGTAATCAATATTTAATATTCGATTTAAAGGAGAAGCGAGCAGGCTTGAAATTTGATGTTGACGAGCTACAGTATAGATTGATTCGCTTGGGTGATTCTATTACAATAGAGGAATTAGAAGCAATCAAACGAGAAGAAGAAAATTTGAATAGTACTATGCGCGAGCTGCAACGTGAGTTGGAAGAGTCTTACGACATAGTACCTTTTGCTATCGCCGGGGGAAAGTTTTTAGAAATTGTTCTGCAAGTAGAAGCAGAACTTAAAGTTAAACTAAGTCAATACCGCTATGATGATATTGAAGAAAAAGCAGACCAAATTATAAATGATTTGCTGAATGAACAAAAGAACTATAAAGGCGTTTTAAGCCTCGAAATTCAAAACTTTTATTTCTCCACAATAAAGAAACTGGTAAAAAAACACCTCTTCCCCGATACCTTGGAAATCCCCGAGGACTTTAAGGTACTACACGAATTTTCTGATTCGCAGCAGCAATCCCTGAACACGCTACTTCAAAACCTTCGGCTCTCTTTTCGCGAAAAATTCAAGCGGCTCACCCAGGGATATAACATGGTCAAAAATGACCTGGTACAGGTACGCCGCCGCGTGGCTGATGCCGAAGCTATTGCCGATGACGCCGTAGTGCGAGCTGACCGGGAGAAAAAGGCAGAACTTGAAAAGAACATAGCCGAAATAGACGGCCGGATACGGGAGTTGGAAATCGAAATAGGAATAAGGCAAAATGAAATAGCCCAGAAAGAACGTCAATTGAGCGAACTGAAAAAGAAGTTTGATATTTCTGACCAAAATAAAGCTAAAAACGACCTATCCAATCAGCTGTCAAGCGGGCTGAGTGACTATGTTGCTAAATTTAAGCAGCGCAAGAAAAAGTCGCTGGAACAACAGATACTGAAAGGCCTGCATGAACTGATGCACAAAAAGGACTTTATTCATGCGGTGGAGGTGGAGATTAGTCGGGATGTAATTGATATTCATTTGCTGAACAAACGTAACGAGCGTATTCGTAAGGAAGCCCTTTCAAAGGGCGAACAACAAATGTACGCAACAGCTTTACTGCGGGGACTGGTAGAGGAATCCGAGATTGAGTTCCCCGTTTTTATTGATTCTCCCATGCAGAAGTTTGATGATGAACACGCCCAGAATATTATCCAATTCTTTTACCCGAGTATTTCCGAACAGGTTGTTATTTTCCCACTGATCAATAAAGAGCTTATTGCCAGTGAATATTCACTCCTGGCTGATCGGGTTGCCGGGGCCTACTTTATTGTCAACCGTACCGCCGATCATTCCGAGTTTGTACCGGTTCCGGCTCAGGAATTGTTTCATAAGTACGACGAAATGTATCATTGATTATAGTTATCCATGCTTATCAACATAAAAACCTCCGAGGCTAACAAGACGGTCGTTACGGAATTGACCCGTAAGCTATTCCCGCAGGGTGGCCCGGAAAACTTCGTTGCCAGGGTGGCCTTGTCCTATTCGCTATCAAAAGGGATACGCTTTGAGTCTGTCGAAATGGTACAGGATAGCCGGGGAAAAGAGTACAAAGAAGATATTCTGTTCGGGTCGTACCGCGACCTGTACGTGGCGCTTATCTGCCAGCATTACGGCCTTCACCACTCCGACCGCGACATTGCCAAGTACCTGAAGATGCACATTGATGATGGCTTAGAGCGGTTAGACAAGGTTTTTACGGATAACCCCCGGTACAGTGGGTTTGATTTTCTGATGGAACACATTGAGCGCGGTACCGATGTATTGGAAGAAGCCGAGGTACCTGACAGTGTCCGTAATAGTTCTCAAAGAATACAGAAGGGTGCCTTTGCTGATCCCGTAAAACTGCATGTAGGTACTCAGGTAGGTTCCGATGAACCTGTTTTTGTAGAAATCAACAACAAAGTCATCCGGAACAATGCCCATACGGCCGTAGCGGGGAGCAGCGGGACGGGCAAAACCCAGTTTGCCCTCGATATACTCCGGCAGTTTTCAGAAATTTCGGGTGGTACTATCAACTTCATGTACCTTGATTTTAAAGGCCTGAAGCAGGATGACGTAAACGAAATGCAACCATTTTTTGAGCGTACCAACACCACCTTTATTGACGCCCCCAAGCAACCTTTTCCTCTCAATCCGCTGGGTTTTATCAACCTCATTAACGAAAAGGAACGTCTAATGGGAATCAGCAAGTTTGTGGATATCGTCACTACCTACGCCCCCCGTATGGGACCGGCGCAGGCACAGGTACTAAAAGATGCTACCAAGGAGGCATTCACCGACGCAAAAAGTGGGGAGTACCCTAGCTTAAAAGATATTGCCGACCGCTTATTTGCCGTAACAGGCCAACGTCCCGATACCCTCACGCAGATTATCCAAAGTTTGAGCGAATACGAACTCTTTGATGCACAACCGCATCCTAACCTCGATTTTCTGAATAAGAACTACTATTTCAGCCTATCGGGTGACCTAGACCGGACGGTACGCTTTACGGCTACTTTCTTGGCCATTAACTACCTCTATAACACGTTCATGAATATGGAGAACGCGCCCGTCAAT
The DNA here is from genome assembly GCF_035998675.1 of Telluribacter sp. NCBI lineage: Bacteria > Pseudomonadati > Bacteroidota > Cytophagia > Cytophagales > Spirosomataceae > Telluribacter > Telluribacter sp. The sequence continues at coordinate 324,086 of NZ_DASYHI010000013.1, read as the reverse complement.
GGCGATTACCAGTCCCTACGCTACGTGTTGCTAATTGACGAAGCTCACGTACTGTTCAAGGATAAAAAAAGCCACGCACTGCTGGAAAGTATGCTCCGCGAAATCCGTTCGAAGGGCGTAGTGGTGATGCTCCTCTCGCAGGGCATAGACGAGTTCAACCAGCCTACCTTCGATTTTTCGAGCGAATGCGAAAACGCGTTTCTGCTCAACATTAAGGACAAGAACCTCAAAACCATGCAGAAGTTCCTGGGCCTCAGCGAGCGTGAGGCAACCGTATTAGCCCGTAGCATGGAACGCATCGAAAAAGGACAGGCGGTTTCGAATTTGAAGGAGTTCAAAAAGGGAGAGTTGTTTGAGGTTGGGCAGTTTTGGAAGAGTTTGTAAAATAACACACTTTTCCAAGACTCTTATTTGACAAATGATATCGCAACTATATAATCATGGAAAAGAACTTTTATCAAGAAATATATGATAGGTTTATGATGCCTTGGCGTTATTCTGCTTTTGTATCATATTTTGTTTTTATAGTTATATTCTTTGGAGGTTGTGGTGTATTTATTTCAATATGGGATTCATATAAAAGTTGCTGGTATGAGAAATATAAAATTGCTCAAAATATAGCAACCTACTTTATGGCAATAATTGCGGCAAGTGTTGTGGATTTAAATTTATCAACTTCAATTAAGAATATTGCAAGTTTAATAATAAATTCAATTGCACTTTTAGGTATAGCATTTCTGCTTTTTTTGTTAACATACTCTACAAAATCATCCTTTGCGTTTCTACCTGCTATTAGTGGCTTAATCATTTCTTTATGTGTTTGGATATTAGCAAATGCAGATAACGAAAAGCTGAGTGATCAGTCATTTTATAAAAAGATGAGAGGTAATGATATAGGTCACGGAAATAATTGGAGTTAATTATGAATAACTTAAATGATAATTTAATATCTGGAATACCTGTTGTTCAAAATCAGCAAGAGTTTATTATTGGTGTATTTTCAATAAAGAAAATATTAAAATTTACTAAATACACTAAGAGATTAATAATCTCTTATGATGATGAGAATAATCCAATATATAATGATCATATTCAAAGAGAGATAGAGAAAAGCAGAGTTGAGAAAATTGCTGATTTTTTGATTGAAGATCCAGAGGCAACATTTCCAACTAATATAGTTTTGTCTATACCCCTACGAGTTATTAAAAGTCAAAATTTGAATGGAGGGTTTATTGAAATATTATTGGATGAAGACGTTTTTATTGGTGTAGAAAAAGAAAATAAGCAAGTAGATACAGGCGATATTCATATTACCATTATTGATGGCCAACATCGAATTCGTGGAATTGAAGTAGCGATAGATAGACTTAAAATAAATATCAAAGAGATAATAAAGACTTTGGGAAGAGGTAGTTCAATAAGTTTGCAAGAAAAATTATATTATTACCAACAGCGTCTAGAAGATTTATTAAACATCCAGCTTGTGGTTTCGTTCTTTATTGATAAAACTCTTGAATATCAAGCAATGATTTTTTCTACAATTAATAGAACACAAAAACGCGTCTCTGAAAGTTTAGTATCTAGCCTTTTTGGCCTTTCTACAAAAGATTCGCCTCATAAAACTGCACTTCAAATAACATTAGCATTAAATTCTCATAAAAATTCACCTTTTTTTAATCGCATAAAGTTATATGGTGGAAGTTACGAAAGAAATCAAAGTCCTCCTCTATCCCAAGCAGGAATGGTTAAGTCAATAGTTAATTTGATAAGTGAAAGTTTAAGAGAAGCAGAACTAGACAGGAACCGTTCAAGAAAAGATTTGAATAAAAGATCGGATAGTTCTTCAAAATATTTGCCAATGCGACACTATTACGCTACTAATCAAGATACAAAGATTTCAGATATATTTTATTACTATTTTTCATCAGTTAAAGAAACATTTAAAAGAAAAGATGGTACATCTTATTGGGACTTTAACCCAGAAACAATGAAACCTACCAACATACTTCAAACAACCGTAGGTTATCAAGCACTATTAAGGATTTTGAATGATATTCTCATAATAGTAACTTCTGATGAAGAAAGAACAAATAAAAATATATATACTTTATATCTTGATAGAAGTAAGAGTATAGATTTTGGTGATAATAATATTTATCCATTCTCAAATAAAGCGGCCAATTTACTTTATTATGACATGAATTTGAAAATTTGGCCACCCACAAGTAAAGATGATGTTCGTCTCCAAAAAAGAAAAGAAATTATAGAATCTGCTGGTTAATTTTTTCAATTTAAAGAGTTCATAGTCTTATAATCAACGAGCCGAATTAAACAAAAGTCCGTAAATATGCTACCGATCTGTTAATCGCTTCTACCACCTGTTGCATTTCCTCAGCTGTATTAAACCGTCCCAAGCTAAACCGAATACAGAAAAACGCTTCCGTTTCAGACAGTCCGTGGGCCAGTAGTACGTGTGAGGGTTCAATAGAAGCGGAGGTACAGGCCGAGCCATTGGATACGGCGATGTCTTCCAGTCCCATAATAAGGGCGTCGGAGTCGCAGCCTTGAAATAGTATGTTCGTCACATTGTAAAGCCGCTGTTCGCGGTTTCCATTTACCAGGGTACTCTCAATTTTGAGCAGTTCGCTTTCCAGCATGTCTCGTAGCTGGCCAACGCGTTCAGCATCGGCATGAAGTTCTTTTTGCGCTATCTCGGCGGCTTTCCCTATACCCACAATGCCAGCTACGTTGAGTGTACCGGATCGGCGGCCGCCTTCGTGCCCACCGCCATGCAGCAGGGCTTCCAGCTTCACGTACCGCTGCCGTACATATAGCGCGCCTACGCCCTTAGGTCCATAAAACTTATGCGCGGACATCGTCATGAGGTCAATGCCCATTTCCGCTACGTTGAAGGATAGTTTGCCAATGGCTTGCGTCGCGTCGGTCATGCACAATGCCCCGGCCGCATGGGTTAAGTCGGCAATGGCTTTGAGGGGCTGAATAATGCCCGTTTCGTTATTGACCAGCATCACCGAAACCAGAATAGTTTCGGGCCGCAAAGCTGCTTTAAGCATATCCAAATCCAGCAGCCCATCGGGTAGTACAGGCAGGTAGGTTACCTCAAAGCCTTTGTTTTCGAGATGCCGGCAAACATCCAATACAGCGGAGTGTTCGGTTTGTACCGTGATAATGTGTCGTCCTTTGTGGGCGTAGCTTTCGGCCACTCCTTTGATGGCCGTGTTAATAGCCTCCGTAGCGCCGGAGGTAAATACAATCTCATTACTCCGGGCACCAATCAATTCGGCCACCTGTTGTCGGGCCTTTTTTACGGCTTCGCTGGCCCCTTGCCCAAACGGGTGCGTAGAGGCGGCATTGGCGAAGTTATCCGTCAAGTAGGGCATCATGGCGTCCAGTACGCGCGGGTCGATGCGGGTGGTGGCGTTGTTGTCGAGGTATATCATCTACCAAATTTAGCAAAAACAGAATGTTATTAGTTGAGTAACCTGCTGCAATTTTTACCTTCTCCCTACTTCATCAGCATGACCGCCCCCATGGTCTCTATTCCTTCAAACAGATTTCCCAGACGGATATTTTCATTCTCGGCGTGCTGGTTGTTGTCGTGGTTGGCGATGGGGACGGTGATGGTTTTGGCCCCAAGGTACTTTTGGAACAGGTACAGCGGCAGGCTACCCCCTGAGGTAGGCTGCAGCACCAGCGGGTCGGTGGTGGTGGTTTGTACGGCTTTGATAACCTTTTGGGCAATGGGCAGGTCCATGGAGGTACGCTGGGCGTTGTAGCCATCGTTGCCAGGTATAACTTTGATGAGCTTTGCGTGGGCTGCTCTTTCGGCGTCGGTCGGGTCGTGGTCAATGACGTGGTAGCCCTGGGCTTTGATGTGGTCCACGACCTTTTGCTGCTGCCTGCGCCAGTCGTTGCCAAGTACCAGCCGCAGGTCAATAACTGCGGTGGCGAAGGTAGGTATCTGGTTGGAGGCCATTTTACCCACGTTGCCGCTCTGCATGCCGTTGATGTTCAGCGAAGGTTGACTGATCGCCTCACTCAGCAGGGCACCCGGCATTTCTACGGCATTGATACCCAACTCCTTTTTCATCTGCTCCTCTACCGAAGGCACTTCCTGCATCGCTTTCTTTTCGGAGGTACTCAGCGGCGTGACGTCGTCGTAAAAACCCCTGACAAGTACCCGTCCGTTATCATCTTTCATGGAAGCCAGCAGTTTGGACAGCAGCAGGGCCGGATTAGGTGCCCAGTTGCCGTAGTGGCCGCTGTGCAGGGGGCGTTTGGGGCCGTACACCGTCAGGTCAAGGTGCGCGTCGCCCCGTACCCCGAATACCAACTGCTTCTTGCCCGACTGATGTACCGGTCCGTCGCAGATAATCCAGAGGTCCGACTGCAGCAGGGCTTTGTGTTTTTCCAGGATTTGGTCCAGGTGGGGCGAACCGGCTTCTTCTTCTCCTTCAAAGAAAAATTTTAGGTTGGAGCCGGGTTGCAGTCCGCTTTTGGTCAGGGCCTCGTAGGCGCTCAGGATAGCAAAAACGCCCGCTTTATCATCCGAAGCACTACGGCCGTAGATGCGCCAGTCGTCTTGGTACTTCCCATCGGCCGGGAAAGGCAGGGCCGTTCCGTTTCGGTCCAGAGCGGCGGTGTATAGCTTCGGCTGAAACGGGCTCAACCCCTGTGCCCACTGGGCCGGATTGACGGGCTGGCCGTCGTAGTGGGCGTAAAAAATGAGGGTCTGAGTAGCGCCGGGTACCTTTACTTCACCGTATACGGCCGGTGGCGCTCCTGCTTTGTTAGCTTCCAAAAGCTGTACGTTGCCAATGCCCCGCTTTTGCATCATGTCCATAATAAAGGCGGCATTTTTCCGGATATTAACCGAGTCCGTGGCTACATTAGGTAAGGAAAGAAAGGTAGTGTACTCCCGGATAAGCTGGTCGGCCTGTTGGTTTCTGTGCTTTCGGATGGCAAGTACCTCGGGCGACTGGGCCCAAACCAGTGAACAGGTCAGTAAACTCAGCAGGACGAGCGGGGTAATTTTATTCATAAAAGAGATTTGCAAAAGAAACTTATAGGTCAATTACATCCAGGTAAAAGGGTCTTTGGACGCTACATGGGTTATTTTTAGGTCAGGTAGTTTGGGTTGAAGCCAGTCCACAAAGTACTCCATGCCCGGCTCCTCGCTGACGGCGTGGCCCAGCACAATCAGAGAAATGGTACGGCCCAGCAGCCGGGCATCGCGGATGTACTCGACGGTTTCCCACTCGGGCGCTTCGCCTACTATGAGTACATCGGGCTTTTCGCGTTCGGCCAGGGCCACTTGTCGCTGACCACCAATAGCGCCGGGCAGCAGGCCAATGCGCTGGCAGGCCTGATTGGGGTCACCAATGACCCGCAGGTTCGTAATGCCGAGTGACGACTTTAGCTGTTGTACCAGCTGCTTCAGCGGAACAGAGGGAATGGTAAGCATAGACTGGCCGGTCTTGTAATACGGCAGCCAACCGGCCTTTTTGGCAACGCCGTAGCTGATAGCGTCCGGACGGAGCCGGTGAATATAATCGTGAAAGCGCCAGAGTACTATGTTGTGCTTTTCGAGTAATTGCTGCTTTTGTTGAACTACCGAGTTTTTCTCTACCCAGTCCGGATTATCGAGGTGGTTATAGAAGGTAGGTTCGTGGGCCATGATAAAATTGGCTCCCAGCCGGGCAGCTTCTTTGATAACGGTAATGGTCGGAAACATGGTGGTGACGATACCCTTCACCACCTGGTCAGCTTTGCCGGATTTGAGGGTATCAACAGTGTCTTTTACGGGCGAAAGTCCTCCTTCTTTCATTATCAGGTCTATCACCTCTTGCACCGTCCAGCTTTTAAGAGTCGGCACAGTGGTAGATGAGGCTATCAGCGGTTGCAGGTCGGCCAGAGCCAGTAAGCCCGCCGATTGGGCGGTGCGGGTCAGAAACTTCCGGCGGTTCAGGGATTGAGACTTTCTCATGTGTTTACAAGATAAGGTTAAAGTACTACTCGCCACCCGTAACGGTGGCCGCAGGCGCGGAGGCCGTCGAATAAAGCGCATTAAATACCAGCTTAAAGGTACCATGTGACTGCGCCCGGAAGGTAATCTCAGGCCCGAAGGCGTAGAGCTTACCCGCACCTACCTTGGCTTCAAAAGCCGTAACGCCTCCCTGTAGGTAAGCCTGTCCGTAGGCCCAGCCGCTGCGCAGCGGGCTGGCATTGCTAAACCACATCAGTGGCTTGATAGTACCTTTGGACAGCGCATCGGGCATAATGTTGAAAACGGGACTGTTCTCAAAATAGACATCGGCCTGAGCGGGCATACCCCAACTGATGGCGCGGGTAGAATCAACGCTGACCCGCAGGATACTGCCCGGAATATAGTACTTCTCGCCGGGTAAGCGTCGTTCGGTACCATCACTCAGCACCTCCACCAACGCGTTTTTGACGGGGAGCTTGAGGTGGTAGGCCAGGTTGGTACTGTTGCCGATGGTCAGAACGGTACCTCCTTCTTCCATAAATTTACGAAGCTGTACCACCGAGGTATCGGCCGAAATCCGGCCCAGGTGGTTGCGGTACTCCGCCGGAATAGAGTCGGCTTTGGGTTCTTTACGCGGGGTACCCGCGCCCGTTACCGGCGGAATGGCTCCCGTTACAAACAGCAGTACATCGTACTTCTTGCGTAATTCACCGGCATTGATGGTCGGCGCATACACGACTTCCACCGGAAAATGGAACTGCTCACTCAGCCAGCGTACCCAGCCCGACGGCATAGAACCGCCGTAGGTATCCCACAAGCCAATCCGCAGCGGACTTACTTTGGCCAGCGCCGTTGCCGGTCGCTGCGCTACTTCCTTCACCTGTATCCCCAGCTCGTTAGCGGCCCGTCCCAGAACGGCTTTGGCCGGCGCAGAGGACGGGACAAAGAACGACCCGGCGGGTAAAGAAGTAGACTCGGTAGTGCGGTATACCTCCACGCCCGCTTTCAGGAGATCGTTGACGGCGGTGTAGGAGTCATTGACCTGTGGACTCAGCACATAACCGGCCGTGGCTGCTGGTAGTGTGGTCTTTGGCTGTTGCAGCTCCCCGTAGGGCAGGGCCTTAAACGGGCCTTCGAAGCTGTCGAGCACGCGGTCAAACTGCACGCCCATCTGGTAGGCCAGGGTCCAGCCGGCGGCGTCGTAGGGGCGAATGGGCGGTCCGCCGGGATACTGGAAATCATTGGGGTGGTCTTGCGGTTCAAACATATCCAGTACGTGCGGCCGGAAGGCCTGACTCGTTTTAACTACATACGAACCCAGCGGGTAGGAGCGCCCCGCCACCGTGAAAGGAGCCGTAGCCTGATGTACCTGCACACCGGATTTGATAAGCGCATTGACGAACTTAGTCGCCGTAGGAAAATCGGGCTGAGCGGCCGACAGGATGTACCCGCGCGGGTCGCGCAGCGAAGGCGTGGTCATGACGGAGTCGTAGTACCTGCGGGGAATACTACCACCCCCCAGTCCATAGGATTCGGGGGTAGTGGTAGCAGGTACCTTGCCTTTCTTTTTATCTTCCTGGTAAGCGTCTTCTATTTCCTTTATCCGCTTGGGATAAAAAGTCCATGTATCCTTATGGCCCCGGTCAATGGCATTCTTTCCCATCCGGTAAATGTTGTAAAGCAGCTCATCGCGGTGGCGGGCGGCGTAGTTAAGTACAGCGTAGTTGAGCGACACGGAGTAATCAATGGACTGCCGGAAATGCCATTTCTGGGGGGTAATGGGAAAACTGGTAGCGCCGTTGGGTATCAGGCGTTGGGGGACCAAAGGTACCTGCGCCGGGGTAGGGTTTCCGATAATTTCGGTCAGGATACCAATCATGTTGTGGAAGTAGGGAGCCGTGCGCAGGCCCCCGTTCCACCAGGTTGAGTACACCGAGCCCGCCCGCTGGGTATAGCCGGGTTTGCCTTCGGCGTTGAGGCGGGAGTTCATGGCCGCGCCCACGGCATCAAGACTCGTAATAATCAGGGGATCATAGACGTGGTTGAACGGGTCGCGGTAGGGCGGTCCGGCCACTACCGAGCCCGCCGGTCCCGCCTGGTGGTGGTTGTAGACAATCTGCGGAATCCACTCGACGTACAGTTGCTTACCAATATTGGCCGACTCCTTCATGTTCATCATAAAAAAATCGCGGTTGTTATCGTGACCAATGTACTTCTGGTACAACCGGGGCAGATGGTCCAGGCTGCGCTTCTCAGGTATAGCGTTGCGCATGTACCAGGTACTTACCAGTTCCTGCCCGTCAGGGTTGGCGTGCGCCAGTAGTATCACCACTTCATTCAGGATGCGCCTCGTCTCAGCATCCTGCCGGTTGACCAGCTGGTAAGCCGTTTCGATGAGCTGGTGCGCTCCCACTGTTTCGGTGGCGTGTAGCCCGCCGTCAATCCATACCACCGCCTTTCCCTCCGCTGCCAGCGCCCGGGCCTGTTCCTCGGTCAGCCCGTCGGCCCGGCCCATTCGTTGGGAAATGGATTTATATTGATTTATTTTTTTAAGGTTTTCGGGGGAAGACACCACCAGCATGTACTGGTGCCGCCCCTCTTCGGTCAGGCCCATATCCACCAGCTGCGCGCGGGGCGAGGCCGCAGCCAGTTTTTTGAAGTAGGCTTCGGTCTGGGTATAGGTAGCAAGCTGGTAGTCGTCGCCGATGGCAAAGCCGAAATGCTCTTTGGGCGTTGGGATTTTCTGCGCCTGGGTAGCCGAGGTAAGCAGGTTCAGGAGCAACAGCCAGGCAATAGGTCGAAAATAGTTCAGCAGGAGCATAGTTGGTTAAGATCTGGTTGATGAGTTGCCATGGTTGGCTAAACAAATATAGCAAAGTTGAGGTAGTTAAATAGACCAATCTGAGAAAGCAGACTGTCAAGACCTGACCCTGTGATAAAAACTTAGCTGAAAAAATACTAACAGAAGCGGCGGGTGTTCATCGGGTCATGAACGGGTCCGAAACGGCCAAAAAGACGGGCGCTGGTGCGATTAATTGCTTTTGCTTATGAATGTTTTTTACCTGATTCTGGGAATACTAATTTTTATAGCCATTTCTTTTGACATCATTTTGGCAACTTTTACCTTAAATGGGGGAGGGGTAATTACAAATGTGTTCTGCAAGTGGACCTGGAAGCTTTTCTTTTTTGCCTCCAAGCGCAATGGATACTCCCGAATCCTCGATTTTGCTGGCCCGACCATACTCATCGGGATTTTATGCGTATGGATTCTGGGGCTGTGGGGAGGTATGCTTTTACTACTCTTATCCGATTCCAGCTCAATTCTGAACGGTAAGACCATGGTACCGGCTGGTATGCTCGAAAAACTATACTATGCAGGCTTTACGCTATCTTCTCTGGGAATCGGGGATTATACGGCTTCAAACAACCTGTGGCGAATAGTTACAAGTATCAGCTCCTTTACCGGACTGGCGTTTATTACCGCGGCTATCACGTATATAGTTTCAGTACTTACGGCCGTAAATCTGCAGAACAAACTAAGCCTGTACATCTTCAGTATGGGGAAAACTCCGCAGGAGGTACTCCTGAACAGCTGGAACGGAAAAGACTTTTCGTCCTTGCTTGGTAACTCGTCCAACCTGTGTGAAATGTTAATGAAGCACACGCTGGATCATCATGCCTACCCCCTGGTTCATTACTTTCACAAAAGCCAGTCTAATCTTGCCGTTAAAAAATGCATCGTACTACTCGACGAAACCATCCAGTTTCTTGAATACCGGCTGGCTTCCACCATCCAACACGACTCCCTACAACTTACAATGCTGCGAACGGCTCTCGATTCGTATCTGGAAATGGTTAAAGTATACCCTATGGTGATCAGGGTTGAGGACGAGCAGGCACCAGTACCAGATATGGAGGCTTTGATCAGGGCCGGCGTTCCGCTAAGTACTTCCAGCGCCATGGCAGTTGCCGAGGAGGAAGCAAAAGAGCACAGAAAACAACTTACGGCTTTATTACGAAACGCTGGCTGGTCCTGGAAGGACGTTTATGGAAAGTCCTGATTTGAAAACAAGGCGTTGCCTTGTTGCTGTGGTGATGCGCCGCTCCATCACGCGCCCCACCTACGAGTACCTCAATCTGACTATTAACCGGCAGTTGCTGAACAAGAAGCTGCTGACGAGCGTCAGCGATGTGTTTTTTGCCAATAAGTACCAGTTTACGCTCAACCAGGGATCGGTGTCGGCCTCCGGTGTCCGCATCAACGACGCCCGCCGGATCGGCCTCAACCTGCGGTACAATTTCGGGATTCAGAAAAAGAGGAACGCTCCGGTATGCCGGATTTTGACTCACTGGAGCGGAATAGTCGGTAGGGGGTATCTATATTATCTAATAAAGGGAACCAACTATGTTTGCAGTAAAGTTACAAAATGTGTAACTTTACTGCAAACAGTACTTTATGAGGATCATTACCCCTTCTCGAGTAAGAGAGTACTATCATACACATGCGGATGCTAAAACTGCTCTGGAAGTGTGGCTAGCCAGGATGAAGGAAATTTCTATTCAGAATCTAAACGAGTTAAAACAGGTAGCCAATTCGGTGGATATAATCGGCAACAACCGGGTTATTTTTGATATCAAAGGAAACAAGTACAGAATAGTAACGGTAGTGCTCGTCCACCGGCAGACGGTGTATATTCGATGGATTGGCACCCACGCCGAGTATGATAAAATAGATGCTCATTCGGTTTAAAATGAGCTGCTTTTTCAACAGATGAATTATGAACACAGTAACTGTAACACCCATACGAACCGAAGAGGATTACCAGCGTGCACTCAACCGCATAGACGAGCTGCTGGCTCTGAACCCGGAACCTTATTCAGAACTGGATGATGAACTGGACGTACTTAGTACGCTGGTACACACCTATGAGCAGGAACATCATGCCTTGCCTTACCCCGACCCTATTGACGCTATAAAGTACCTGATGGTGGAAAACGGATGGAAAAACAAAGACCTGGGACCTCTGCTTGGCCCAAAATCAAGAATATCTGAGATTTTAAACCGGAAGCGGTACTTTACCCTGCAGCAGATTCACAACCTGCACAAGCATCTGGGACTGCCGCTGGAGGTATTCATTAACGAGCAAACACTAGGGAGAGTATAGGGCTGGCGGTGAGCTTATTTAAAAGGCTCTACTTCCTGATTTTCTCAAAGCTCAATACCTACCCACCAATAGCAATCATCCTCCGATTCTGCTCGTACTCGGATTTAGCGTCCTTATTGGTGAATTCGGTATGGCCACCGTGGGCAAAGTGCTTTTGCTGAAAGTGGTCGTAGATGATAGCCCGTATATCTTCTCCCTTACGCAGGGGCGTCAGCAGGTCTACTTCGGAGGTGTCGAAGAGGCAGTTTTTAAGCTTTCCATCGGCCGTAAGGCGGATGCGGTTGCAGCTATCGCAGAAATGGTTGGTAATGGTACTGATAATGCCGAAGGTACCCTGGCCCCCCTCTACCCGGAAGGTACGGGCTGTATCATTGGGTTCGCCGGAGAGTGGGGCAAATATAAACTCCTCGCTAATGCGACTCAGCAAATCATTATAGGAAACAATGCGGGAGAAGTCCCACTGGTTGCCATTGAAAGGCATAAACTCAATGAAGCGCACGTGCAGGTTAGGCTCGGTAAGTGTCATGCGCACAAAATCATTGACCTCCTCCACGTTCACATCCCGCATGACTACCATATTCAACTTTACACTGAAGCCTTCGGCCAGCAGCAGGCGGATATTAGCAAGCGTCTTGGTAAAGTGATCGCGCTTAGTGATGCTGCGGAAGCGCTCTTCGTCCAATGTATCCAGACTGATATTTAGCGATCGAACGCCCGCGTTTTTCAGGGTACTTATATACTGTTCAATAAAAACCGCGTTGGTGGTTAGGGTAAGCGAGGTAGGTAGTTTACCCAGTGACTCGATAATAGTACCTACATCTTTACGAACCAGCGGCTCACCACCCGTCAGCCTGATTTTCTGAACCCCCATGTCCACAAAGATTCCGGCCAGCGTCTGGATTTCCCCGGCCGACATTAGCCAGGCCGACGGCATAAACTGCATATCCTCCTGCGGCATGCAGTAGTTGCAGCGCAGGTTGCACTTGTCCGTCAGGGAGATGCGGAGGTAGTTATGAACGCGTCCGAATTTGTCTACAATGGGTGGGTTCATTCGCTTAGTAGTTTCTCAATTTCACTTTTCAGGACAGGCAGGTGCCTGGTGATAGTACCCCAGATTATTTCATCATCAATTTTATCATAACCATGAATTACCCTATTTCGCATACTGATTATCTGTTTTTTATTGGAAATAGAAACAGATGAATCAATTTTATCTATTCTATTTAGGGCTTCACCAATTATCTCAAATTCTCTCTCAACCGCTCTACGTAGCATTTTATTAGACCTGTAGCTATTGAAATCTCGTTTGTCGCCAAGATAGCTCTCTATGGAAGTTACGGATTCTCTTATATCAAAAAGAAACTTTTTGACTTCTTGATTCATAGAGAAGGGTTTTGGTTTGATTAACAGAATCAATAAAATAAGGATTAGCTAACGATTTATCTGTTACGAGGTCCACCGGACGCTGCAAAAGTTCTTCTAATTTATCGGCCAGTTCAAAATAAGTATCCGCATAATCGCCGTAGTCCATCGGGTGAAACGAAACCAGCAGGTCTATATCGCTTTTCTCTGAAAAACGGTCAGTACAGACGGAGCCAAAGGCATGGAGAGACTTCACATTGTACCTTTTGCACAAAGCCTGAATCCTATCCATATTTTCCGAAAGTACCTTATGCATAATAAAATCTAACCCCTACTTAATGCCTCGCTCCTTCCATAACGCTAAACACATGCAATACGTGCGGGAACAGTGCATCCATGGTGTCCGTTACGCCACCGGTACTACCCGGCATGGTAATGACCAGGGTATTGCCAACCAGACCGGCCACCGCGCGTGACAGCATAGCGGTAGGGATGCGCTCCTGCCCGTACTGCCGGGCCGTTTCGACGATACCGTCAATGGGTACTTCTATGAGTTCACCCACAGCCTCGGGCGTTACGTCGCGGGGCGAAAGGCCGGTACCACCTGTGACCAGCACGAGGCGGAAGGCCATATCACACAATCCCCGAATCTTTTCCTGAATCAGGTCTTTATCGTCGGGGATGATACTGTAATCGCTCACTTTTATCGCAAACGGTTTCAGCTTTTCAATGATGCGCCGACCGGATTTATCTTCTCCGATACCCTTTGAAATACTATCCGAGCATACCACCACGGCCGTTTTGAGATCGGGCATCTGCGCCTTGCGGTCGCTTTTGCCGCCCTTCTTTTCCAGTAATTTAATATGCCGGATCTCCACGCCCTTGTCAATGGGCTTCAGCATGTCGTACATGGTCAGGGCTACCACCGACACCCCGTGCATGGCCTCTACCTCAACACCCGTTTTGTAAATGGTCTTCACCGTCATTTCTACTACCACCGTAAGGTCCTCTACCCGGTAGGCCACCGTGGTGGACTCAATCGGTAGCGGGTGGCAGTCGGGTAGCATGTAGGGGGTTTTCTTGACGGCCAGCAGCCCGGCGGCTTTAGCCATTTCGTACACATCGCCCTTGGGTACCGTACGGTTCAGGATAGCCTCAATCGTTTCCGGCTTGCTCACCTGCACTATAGCCTGCGCGGTGGCAATACGGAGGGTATTGGTTTTATGGGTAATGTCAACCATGCTACTTATTCTCTTTCCAGGTGTACTCGCCCGCTTCGCCGACGAGCTCTTTCCCAAAGATAGGTACCTTGGCCTTAATTTCTTCCACTACGAATTCCAGGGCTTCAAAGCTGGCGCGGCGGTGAGCGGAGGAAACAAACACAAACAAGCTCACTTCGCCCGTAGGTACCAGCCCGAGACTATGATAAATGTGCATACACACCAGGTCAAAGCGCGCAAAAGCCGCTTCGCGAATCGTGTGAAAGGCCTTTTCGGCCATGTCGGTGTAGGCCGTGTACTCAATACCCGTTACGGGGCCGCCTTCCTTTTGGTCGGCCCGAATCTGCCCCAGGAAGATAGCGTGGGCACCAATGTTGGTTTTGGACTGGTGCTTCGCTATGGAGTCGCTGATGAACTGCGGACTGATGGGGCCGTCGACGAATACCTTTTTGGGTGTATGTGTTTTTTCCATGGTTCAAAATAAAGCGGTACCTGCGGTAGTGTGCTATTGGGACTACTACCCACCGGCAAAAGGTGGAAGCAAAGCTACTTCGGCGTTAGTGTCAATTGGGGTGGCCGGGTCGGCTACCTGCTGGTTTACGGCCAACTGGAACTTGCGGTCGCGCAGGCTGGGGTACTTTTGTAAAAGCTGTTCGCGAAGCTGTCCTACCGATAGTGGGTCGGTCACCTCCCAGGTTTCGGAGGGGTGGCCGGTGGCTTCGGCCAGCATGCCAAAATAAAGGATACTAAGGGTCATTTTTTAGGGCTTTAGGCGGTAGGCTATATGCTATACGCCTGTTGATAATTTATATTTTTACCACCGAGTTTAGGGGAGGTAAGCACAGAAGTACGCAGCGTAAACTCTGTGCAAAAACTCATTTAACTCTGTGGTAGAAAAGTTTACTAATCTCCTCCATAACGCAAACTAAGGTACTACAGTTGCCTATACATTCATTATCAATACTCCCCTAACAAAAAAACGGCAGTATATGTACCTCTACCAGGTCGCCGGGCTGCACCGACTGCTGGGTAGAAGGCAGGTAAATCAGTGCGTTAGCCACGGCAAAAGAACGTAGCGCAAACGACTCCTGTCCTTCCAGGGGCGTCACGCCCAGGGTAGTAGCGGAGGCTTTCAGCAGCTCATCCCGCTCGCCTTTAAAGGAGTAGGCATGGGTCATAGGCAGGCGCAGCGTCGGCAGAAAAGCGTCGACCCGGCCGGATAGACGGCGCAGGGCTGGCAGTACGTACTCGTAGTAGCATACCAGCGAGGAAGCCGGATTACCGGGTAGGGCAAAGAACAGGGTACCTTCCTTTTTACCAAACAGCAGCGGCTTGCCGGGGCGCTGGCGTACTTTATAGAAAATGGTTTCAACGCCAATTTCCTGCAGCGAAGTACCTACGTAATCATAGTCGCCCACCGAAATGCCGCCCGTTGCCAATACTACGTCATGCTGCTCGGTCAGCTCAAGTAGAGCCTGGGTAGTCGCTTCGGGATTATCGTCTACGTACTGAATGTCAATCTGCGTTAGGCCCTCCTGCCGCAGGGTGGCCGCCAGCATGGAGGAGTTGGATTCAAATACCTGCCCAAAGCGCAGTGGATTGCCCGGCTGCACCAGCTCGTCGCCGGTGACCAGGATACCCACGCTGGGCTTGCGGTACACCTCCACCCGCCGAACGTTCATTCCCAGCAGAAAACCCACCGAGCCGGGCGTCAGGTAGGTACCTTTGGGCAGAGCTACATCGCCCTCCCTTATCTGCTGCCCAATGGCGCGTACATTCTGCTTCTCGTTTACCGGATATTCCTGAATAAGTACCTTGTCGGCCTCCCGCCCTGTTTTTTCCTGCATCACCACGGCGGTGGCTCCGTCCGGAACGGGAGCACCGGTGAATATCCGAACGGCGGTACCACGTTCGAGCGTGAGCAATTCCGGCGCACCGGCCTGCGACTCGGCAACCACTGGCAGCGCCACGCCCGCCCGTTCAATATCTTCGTGGTGAACCGCGTAGCCATCCATGGACGACTGCCGGAACAGCGGTAGCGACAGGGGTGCCCGTACGTCAGCTGCCAGTACGTAGCCAACGGCCTCGTGTACATCGCGCTCCTCCGCCGGCAGCGGGAACGTATTTTCAACCACCAATTGTTTTGCTTCCTGAACGCTAACCATTTTCTTGCGTATAAATAAAGACTTGAAGTAGGTACCTTCTATTTCGAAATGTACGGACGCTGCTCCGGAATGCCTACGAACAATTCTATCATTTTTCAAGACTACCTATGTTTTCACCGCAGGAACAGCAGTTTTACGCCCGTCAGCTTTCACTTCCCGGGTTTGGCCCGGAAGGACAACAGCGCCTGAAAGGGGCCAGCGTGCTGGTCATTGGGGCGGGTGGGCTGGGCTGTCCGGTACTGACTTACCTGGCGGCGGCGGGCGTAGGTATCCTGGGCGTAATTGATTTTGATAAGGTAGAAGCCAGCAACCTGCACCGGCAGGTACTCTTCGGCGTGGATGATATAGGTAAGTCCAAAGCACTGGCCGCCGCCGCGCGGCTGCGGGGCCAGAATCCGTACATTAAAGTGCAGGCCTACGACAAGCAACTGACCACGGAGAACGTCCTGCGGCTGATGGCCGATTACGACATAGTAGTGGATGGCTCGGATAATTTTCCTACCCGGTACCTGGTCAACGATGCCTGTCTGCTGCTGGACAAGCCGCTGGTATTTGGGTCTATTTATAAATTTGAGGGGCAGGTGACGGTATTCAACTACCAGGGCGGTCCCACCTACCGCTGCCTGTACCCCATCCCGCCCGCCGAGAACGAAGTACCCAACTGCGCCGAAATAGGTGTGCTGGGTATCCTGCCCGGCGTAGTAGGTACCCTGCAGGCTACCGAAGCCATCAAGCTCATTACCGGTACCGGTGAGGTACTGAGCGGTCGGTTGCTGCTGTACGATGCCCTCCACGCAACCTTCCAGACCTACCGCTTCCAGTCCAATCCGGCCTCGCGGGAGCGGCGGGGGCTGCGGGACGATTACGGCCTGGCCTGCGCGGTACCCGCCCCGGCAATAGAGGAGTTAACCTACCCGGAGTTGCAAGAGTTGATGGAAGGTACCAATCCCCCATTCCTGATTGACGTGCGGGAGCCGCACGAGCACGAACGATTCGATATTGCCGGAGTTAACTGGCCGCTGAAAACTCTGACGCAACACCTGCCCGAGCTACTTGAGCAGCCTGATATAGTACTTTATTGCCAGTCGGGTATGCGGAGCCGGAAGGCCCTGGAGCTGTTGCGGGAAGAGCTTCCCGGGCATACCATCAGGCATTTGAAAGGAGGCGTAGGCGCGGCGGGAGCGTGGGGGTAAAGCACTTTTCAGGTCCCTAAAACATGGGAAGCCGAGGAGATTTTAGCATCAGAAAGAAACAGCTGCTAAGCCGGGCGAAAGCAGAGATTTTTGTTGTTTAAAGGCGGTTAAATATTGAGAATTGTATAAGGTCTATATGCCGTATAATAAATTTTAAATCTACTTCCTTTGCAATTTAAATAATTGTTATATATTCGTAGCAGAATCAGCAACAACAGCTGCCTTTTTGAGAAGCCCCTCCCGAGAATTTCATTAATTACGTTACATTTTTCGTAATTTTTTTTCCTCCTCTTATCCTACTGGCACGTAGTGCATCGTTTACCCTAATCAAGGGCGTATTAGGCTATTTTCTTGATGTTTTTCTTTCCCTGACGAATTGTATATTATACATACTCCTGCTTCTGTATTACTTAGTTTTGTACAATAATATGGTAGTATTATTACCTGAAAATCAGTTTTTTAAAATACGATGAAACATTTTTAATTTCTATGCCGTTAAGAAACCTGAATATTAAATTATGTAGAACCAAAACAACCATGCATGCTAAGAATCCTAATTTTAATGCTTGCTATTGCGTCCTTTGGAGTATTTAAGTTTAGTAATCAGAGTGTAGAGAAAGTAGAAGAAAAGAACGAGTTGGTCATTGTGGAGGATATTGATACTAAGCTTATCGATATCAACTTTTGTGGTGATACTATCCCTCTGAAGCAAGTATATGTAGCTAAGCGCTACCACCGCACCATTCAGGATTACGATAATCCTACCTTCAGAAAAATGAGAAAACGGGTAAAGAATAACATGAAGGTTATTGAGCCCATTCTCAAACGTTACGGTATTCCGACCGATCTAAAGTACATTCCCATTGTAGAAAGCACCATGACAGCTTCGGCTGTATCACCAAAAGGAGCCGTAGGTTACTGGCAATTTATGCCGGAAACTGCCCGTGAATTTGGCCTTACAGTTGACAGTACCGCTGATGATCGTAAAAACCTTGTTAAGTCTACCCATGCTGCCTGCAAGTACCTGCTTCGGCTTCACCGCCAGTTGGGTTCCTGGACCTTAGTAGCAGCGGCCTATAATGCCGGCCCCGGACGCATTAGTCGGCATGTAGTTCAACAGGGAAATGAGGACTACTTCGCACTGCGCATGAATCAGGAAACCTCACAGTACGTTTTCAGATTAGTAGCTGCCAAGGAATGGTTTACAAATCCGGAGCGGTGCCAGGAATGGCGGGCCAAGGATGTATTCAGGCGAATTGCTAAAATCAGCGAGACTCAAAAGTTAATTGAAGAAGGTGCTGTAGTCAGAGCAGTACTGGCTGCGGCTGGTTCCTAGTACCAATCTTTTTCTCTATTACAACGCAATAGTAGTGACAAAAAGCCTCTCCTTGACTAAGGAGAGGCTTTTGATTGTTTTTCCCTATTTCAGCGTCAGCGTCGTCAGGATTTCTTCAATGGCTTTTTCCAGCTGAGGATCGCGGTCAAGGAGGCGGTCTTCAAAGGTCTGCTTCACGTAAATATCTGGGGTGACACCCTCTTTCTCAATATTTTTTCCATCAAGCGTGTAGCATCCCCAGGAGGGCAGGCGGTAAAAGGAGCCGTCTACCAGTCCTTTGCCGGAAGTGAATATAATCCAGCGGTAGGTTTCGGTACCAATAATCTTACCCAGCTTGAGTTCTTTGAATCCCGTGGCGGTCATTTCCGCATCGGAGAGGGACTGCTCGTTAATCAACAGTACGATGGGCTTAGCCGCTACGCCGAAGTTGGGTTGCGGGGTTAGAGCGCCTTCGCGGTACTTCCACTGCAGGTAGGGGCGCTGCGACAGGAAGTTAAGTACCAGGTCGTGTACATTGCCGCCGGTGTTGTAGCGCAGGTCCAGAATCAGGGCATCCTTGCGGTACCAGTCGCGGGTCATGTCTACTACAAAACGCTCGTATTCCTGCATACCCATATTTTTCATGTGGACGTAAGCGATGCGTTTCTTGCTTTTTTCGTCAACGTATTTTTGGTTTCCGTCCATCCACTCGTCGTACAGGTTGCTGCTGAGCGACACCTGCGGGTGAATACGAACCGTATACGAGGTGTCCGCTCCGGTCCGGCGTAGGGTCAGCTCTATTTCGGGGTCGCGGGCAGGCTTGGTAAAGTACCAGTCGCGGTTTTGGAGGGTATCCACCGCCAGGCCATTGACGTGGGTAAGGCGGTCACCGGCCAGAATTTTCTTATCCGTTTTGTCGGCGGCACTGCGCTTCACCACCCGCTGTACTACGTAAGGGCGTCTATTTTCAAAAAGCAGGCCGGTCTCCAGGGTACTGTTTTTAAAGTACACCTTTTCTTCGGGGCCATTGGAATAGAAACCCAGGTGAGAGGCATTCAGCTCGCCGAGCATGTCGTTAAACAGCGTCCGGAAATCGTCGCGGTTGGTCAGGTAGGGCAGGTACCTGGCGTAGCGGTCCCGAATGGCTTTCCAGTCGGCGCCGTGGAAGGTTTCGTTATAGAAGTTTTCTTCCACGCCGGCCCAGGCTTCGTGAAACATCTGGTTAAATTCGGCCGCCAGGTTACGCTGGAAAGTATGGTTAATCTGGATAGGATCGGTCTTGCAGTTTTCGTAATGGAATTTGCTGATGGTACCATTGATTAGGATATAGTACTTATCACCAGCCTGAGCCAGGTCATAGCCACTTACACCATCCTCCACTTTTTCGGTTTTGGGGTCTTCAAAGGGCTGGTAGGTAGTACGCCAGAGGCCGGTTTTGCCTTTATCATGATTCGAAAGATAGAAAACGTACGTTTTGTCGTCTTTCTGGATAACCAGGGGTGCCCCTTGCTCCCCGAAGGAAGGACTCACCTGCTCCATCCGGTCCAGGATATCTTCCATGTCTATGTCAATGGGCTTTACCGGTGCTTCTTCCGGCTTCTTTTCTTCTTTTTTAGCGTTTTTGCTTTTCTTGTTTCCTTCCTCTTTTTTGTCTTTGGCGCTCTTGTCTTCGGCGGCAGCTATGGTTTCTTTTTTGAAAAGCTCGTCAAACTTATCCGTCCGGTAGGGGTCGTCCAGCCTGGTAAGCGCCAGCCGGTAAACTTTTAAATTCCGGGACCCAAACGGATAAGTGGGATTCATAGGATCGCAGGAAAAATACAGGTACTTGCTGTCCGGCGACCAGGTAGGCTCCCCTTCGGATATACCCGTCTGGGTCAGGTTCAGGGTTTCGTTTTTCTTGATGTGGTGCAGAAAAATATCCCGTTCAAAATTTCGGAAGGCTGTAAACAGGATGTACTCGTCGTTGGGCGAGAAACTGGGCATGTCGTTGTAAAAACCCCACAGTTCCTCCTTTAGAATGGGTTTGCTTTCCAGCGTTTTGAGGTCAATGGTTCGGACTTCGTTGCGCCCGCTCAGGTACACGCCCATGGTGCGCTTCTTGTTCAGGCTGATGCTACGGTTGTTTTGAAGGTCGGAAGTCAGCTGCTTTTCGGTACCCTTGCCATCGGCCCGGATGGTGAACCAGTTGGAGTACCCGCCTACGGTTTGGCTGAAAAGAAGCGTTACGCTATCGGCCAGCCACTTCACCTCCAGCACGCGGGCGTCGGGGCGGGTTGTCAATTGCTTGACGTACTTCCCTTCGTGGTCGGACACAAACAGCTCCCCGCGCGACACAAAGGCCAGCTTTTTGTTGTCGGGCGCTACATCAAAGGCCGAGATTTTATCCCTGGTACTAAACTCCTGTGCTTTGGGAAGGGTAAAGTTCTGTACGGTACTTAGTTTTATGGGCTGAGCGGTGCGGCTGGCTACATCATACTGCCACAACTGGTAATCCTTCTCAAAAACCACTTTACGGCCGTCAGCACTTACCTGAGGACGCTTGATGGACTCCGTAAAACTGGTCAGCGGAGTCTTTTTTCCTCCTTCAAAAGTGTACAGATTGTACTGCCCGTTGGCCTCGTCCGACACAAAGTACAGCTTACCGGCCCGGTCTACGGTTGCCCACATATCCTTGCCCCGGTAGTCGGTATAGCGCTTATAGGCTTTGGTTTTGAGATGATAGGATTGAATATCCGGGTTAAATTCGCCCTGATAGCCTTTACGCATGGCCTGGCTTTCGCTTTCCCAGGTATCATTGAAGTACAGTTCGCCGTTGGGGGCCTCGGCTACGTTATGAATGCGGTTAAAGAAGTGCTTGAACAGGCGCTGGGGAGTACCTCCCTTCAGGGCTATGGTATAGGTAGTACCCCCATTTTGTACCCCCGATTCAAAATAGATCGTCTGGGAGTCCCACGACCACCCCTCCACCAGGTCGTAGGTACTATGGTAGGTAAGCTGCCGGACCGGCCCGCCCGCCAGAGCCATCACGTACACGTCGCTGTTTCCGTTTTCGGTACTGGTGAAAGCAATCCATTTTCCGTCGGGTGATACGTGCGGGCGGGTTTCGGACCCCTGCATGGCCGTCAGGCGGGTGGCCCCTCCGGTAGCCACGTCAGCTTTCCACAAGTCTGATTCGTAACTAAAAACGACCGTCTGGCCGTCGGGAGTAAGCGTGGGGAAAGAGGTAAAATGCACAGGGGCTTCCTGGGCCACAGCGCTAGTAGCCAGGAACAACCCGGCCAGGAGTAACTTTTTCTTCATGGCAGAAGTAAGGAGGAGTTTGTTTTTAAATGGTAGGGTACTCTTTTGCTGAATTCAGGCTTAACAAGTGCGTAAATTAAACATTCACTTTCAAATCCCAAGCAGGAGTCATTACCTTTGTGATGTATGTGCGCTGATCAGTGATGTATGGTCTGAAAACAGGCACTTTTTTATTCAAAAAAATATTGTTACTGCTATGCTGAAAGCTGAAATGGTCACCGAAAAGGGGACGATGTGGATTGAGTTCTACGAAAAGGACGCACCGAAGACAGTTGAAAATTTTGTAGGTCTATCAAAAAAAGGATTCTACGACGGACTTTCGTTCCACCGGGTTATCCCTGACTTCGTCATTCAGGGCGGATGTCCGCAAGGTACCGGACGCGGTGGCCCCGGCTACCACATTCCCTGCGAGCTCGACGGTGAAAACCAATACCACGACCGGGGGGTACTTTCTATGGCCCACGCCGGACGCAATACCGGAGGTTCCCAGTTTTTTATCTGCCACAGCCGCCGCAACACCGCTCACCTCGACCGCAACCATACCTGCTTCGGGAAAGTAGTGGAGGGAGTGGATATCGTGGACGACATCAAGCAGGGCGATAAAATCCTGAAAATTACCATCCACGAAGAGGAGGCGTAAGCAGGTACTTCTCAAACAGCAGCAGGGCCGAACGGGTAGTATCCGGTTCGGCCCTGCTGCTGTTTGGCCCAATACAAAGCAACATCAGGGTTTTCCGCCGGTAAAGTTTTATATTTACCCTGAACAGAAAAGTACGTATGACCCAGGTAGAAAAAGCCCTAGTACTGAAAGAAGAGCTTGATTCTTTAAGGCCCCTGAGCCGAGAGCAGGAGCTGAGAATCATGCAGAAGTTCCGGCTGGACTGGAATTATCATTCCAATCATCTGGAAGGTAATTCCCTCACCTATGGCGAGACAAAGGCCCTGTTGCTACACGGTATTACAGCGCAGGGAAAGCCTCTGAAAGACCACCTGGAAATGGAGGGCCACAATGAAGCCATCGAATGGGTAATGGAAAGGGTAAAAGGCGAGTACCCCCTGACCGAAAGTTTTATCCGGGAGCTTCATCAGTTGCTACTGAAACAACCGTACTGGGTTGACGCCATGACACCCGAAGGGGCACCCACCAGAAAGAAGGTGGAGGTAGGGAAATACAAAAGCTTACCCAATCATGTACAAACGTCGACGGGGGAGATGTTTTACTTTGCCACGCCCGAAGAAACGCCCGCTCAAATGGACGATTTGATGAAGTGGTATCGAAAAAAAACTGCTTCTGACGAGGTAAATCCTGTTTTGCTGGCGGCCGAGTTTCACTACCGTTTCATCAGAATCCACCCCTTCGACGACGGCAACGGCCGAACAGCCCGTATTCTGATGAACTTTATCCTGATGAAGTACGGTTTTCCGCCCGTTATTATTAAAACCGAAGAAAAGAGTAACTACCTGTCCGCGCTCCGTCAGGCGGATGCCGGTATTATTGAACCCTTTATTACCTACATCGCTACCAATCTGGTGCAGTCGCTGGACCTGATGATTCGGGGGGCTAAGGGAGAAAGTATCGAAGAGCCGGAGGACTTTGACAAAGAGCTGGCGCTGCTGGAGCAGCGTTTAAAAAAGGGAAAGCAGGAGGTAGAAAAAACGGTGGAGGTGGTGCAGGAATTGTATGAAAAGTCTATTATTCCTCTGTTTCAGAGGTTTATGGAGGAAGGAAAGAAGTTTGAGCGGTTTTATGTGCAGCCAAGGCATTATCTTTCCTTAAATAGTAGCGACTATGCATCAGATAATATTTATACTGCAATACCGGCAATAAAAAGTAGGATTACAGAGAAGTCAACACAATTTGGGATGCTTTATTCGTACCGGGTATTTGCTAATTCGGAGTATGGGAATTTTAATCATAACGCAAAAATTGATGTTATGCTGGGAGATAGTACCTACTTTGTTTTGCTTGATGATAAAACCGCTAAACTGGAACGGCCGTACGGTGAGCAGCTGACTGAAGAAGAAATAAACGAACTGGTGAGGGCGGAAATGAAGCGGCATAAAGAGTTTATTGAAAAGAAGATAGCAGGTAAATAGCAAAGCCGGGTAGAACGTATTCCACCCGGCTTTGCTATTTTTTACTAAGTACCCTCTACCAGAAGTAGGTGTACAGGAAGGTAATCAAAGCAATAACTACCGCCGCGCCGATGGTGAAAGTACGGTGTGTTTTAAACATCGAAGCGTCAATGGTCAATCCTTTTTCTTCACTTGGCAGCGCATAACCCAGGATGACCATCACCACGACACAAATAAGGTACACCCAGCCCATGCGGTCCAGGAAGGGTACCTCCGACCAGTCGGCAAAGGGGAGCCAGTTGTTGTGCATACTCAGGGCAATAAGAAAGCCACCTACAATGGCAAACATGGCACCGGCCGAGTTGGTACGCTTCCAGAAGAAGCCCATACTGAAGGCCGCAAAAATACCCGGCGAAAGCAGACCCGTCATTTCCTGAATAAACTGGAAGCCTCCTTTTTTATCAATACCCATGTAAGGAGAAGCCACAATGGCGATAATCATGGCCACTACTACCACTATACGTCCTACTACCACCAGGTGCTTTTCGCTGGCGTTTTTACCAAAGTAGTACTTGAAAATATCCAGGGTAAATATCGTAGAGATACTGTTGGCTTTACCGGCCAGGGAAGCTACTACGGCGGCCGTCAGAGCCGCAAATGATAGTCCTTTCAGTCCGACGGGCAATAGGTTAAGCAGCACCGGGTAGGCTTTGTCGGCATTAATTAAACCATCTTCGCCGAGCATTTCCTGCTGAAACATACCCCGGTTATACAGCGCATAAGCCGCAATACCGGGCAGTACCACGATCACCGGCATCAGCAGTTTCAGGAAGGCTGCGAACAGGATACCGTTACGGGCCGTTTTTAGGTCGGCACCCAGGGCGCGTTGCGTGATGTACTGGTTACAGCCCCAGTAGTTGAGGTTCACGATCCACATACCACCCAGCAGTACGGTTAGGCCCGGTAGCTGCATGTAGTAGGGGTTTGCCTTGGGGAAAATCATGTGGAAGTGGTCGTCGTGGCTGTCCAGCATCAGATTGAATCCCTGGATCATACCCGTCCGTCCGGCGTCGTCAGATACCAGGTTCAGGGCCAGGTAGGTCGTAGCCAAACCACCAATAACCAGAAAGAACACTTGAATTACGTCGGTATACCCAATTACCTTCATACCACCCAGGGTAATGATAATTGCAAAAATGGCCAGCCCAACCATACAGGTATAGAAATCGATACCCGAGATACCCGACACCGCCAGCGCCCCCAGGTACAGGATGGAGGTAAGGTTGACCAGGATGTACAGGGCCAGCCAGAAAACGGCCATAATCAAGCTAACCGACTTGTTGTAGCGCTGATTAAGGAACTGGGGCATGGTATAAATATTATTCTTCAGGTAAATGGGCATGAAGAAAATAGCTACGATAATGAGCGTGGCGGCGGCCATCCACTCGTAGGTCGAAATAGCCAGACCCATCGTGAAGCCGTTACCCGACATACCGATAAACTGCTCGGCCGAAATGTTAGAGGCGATAAGGGAGGCACCAATGGCCCACCAGGTCAGGGAGCCTTCGGCCAGAAAGAAGTCGGTAGTGGAGGCTTCGGCCGATTTTTTCTTGTGGTAAATCCAGTAACCGTATATGGCTACTACCAGAAAATAAACCAGGAATACAAGGTAATCAAGGAGCTGTAACTGTTGCATGAGACTTGGTAATGAGGGTAGTTTTAGTGGTTAAAGGAAATGGATTCGAAATGTACTTTTTTTTTGAAAGATGTTCACTATACATATAGAGCTATTGCTCTAAAAAACTACTGTTCTGAGGACAACCCCAGGGTGGGGGCCCCAAGGTCAGAAAAATACGGACGCTACGGGTAGTGGAGCGGGTTTCCGGGTAATGGGTTGGGATGGCCCCGGCTGCCTTCCTTTTCCAGTTTCCTGTACAGCTCCCGGAAAGACCTCTTTTTTTTAAGACCGGCCGTTAATTTCTGAACCCCCGAAGTACCTGTCAGCGCCATCCACCGCGACACCTCCATACCCGCCGTCATGTAGGCCAGCATCACGTGCCGCTGATCTCCGCCAAAAAAGCCCCGCATGCTGTTGATCTCCTCCAGTTCCAGAAACTCCTGGGCACCTCTGGTCAGGTACATCCACTCGTCGAGGTAGTCGAGGTACCTTTGGATGGAGTCGGTACTGCTCACAAAGCGGCGGTCCAGCATCAGGGCCAGTCCTTCGTTGAACCACTGGGGTACCTGCGTCGTGGTGGTCCACCAGCCCAGGCGCGTAAACAACTCGTCGTGGCACATTTCGTGGCTGACAACGTCTTCGTTCAGGCCAAAAGGATTCAGGATGATGTAGGAGTCGCCCCAGGGGGTACCCAGGCTGCAGCCCGCGCCCTGGCTGCTGTGGCAGTACTTCTGGTACTGCGCGGGGCTGCTGCACAGAATAAAGGTAGCCTCGCCCACGGAGGTACCCCAGAAGCGGGCTACCCGCCGGCGACTCCGCGCAATGGTCCGGTACATTTGCTGGCGCTGGGAAGCGGTGATCGCCGGGCTTACGTACAGTTTTTCATTGATCTGTTCAAAATCGGAGAATTGGATGGTCTGGCAGTGAAAGATATGCGGATAAATACTGTAGTAGCCCACCAGCACCGCCAGCATACCCGCCCCAATCCAGCGTCCGGCCTTAAATAGCCAGCTTTTCAAAAAAGGGGCGGTGTTCAACAAATCCCGGGTTTTGTAGTTGTGAGTAATAGTACTCTGAATTTCAAAAATAGGGAGTATCCTTTTTTATCTCACCCACCTCCATCGAACAATTTTTTTTAAAGTATGCCTACCTGTCTAATCATTGGCGCCGGCCTGGCCGGTCTTACTGCCGCCCGCGAACTCACCCAACATCACTGGCAGGTCATCCTACTGGACAAAGGACGGGGCGTAGGCGGACGCATGGCCACCCGTCGCATAGGTACATCCCGCGCCGACCACGGCGCGCAGTACTTCTCGGCCCGCACCCCCGAGTTTCAGCAATTGGTACATTCCATGAAAGAGGCCGGGGTAGTGCAGGAGTGGAACCTGGCGGTGGGCGACAGCCATCCGCGCTTTATTGGCTCCGGTGGCATGAGCAGCGTACCCAAGTACCTGGCCGAAGGGCTCGACATCCGGACCGGCGAGCGGGTCATCCACATTCAGCAGGAAAATAGCGGCTGCACCGTCCGGACCGAAACCGGTACTACCTACCGCGCCGATACTCTTCTTATCACCATCCCGGCACCGCAGGCCTCGATCTTACTTAGCGACAGCGGTATCCAGCTCACTGCCCACGAACGTTCCGTCTTTGACACCATCTCCTACCAGCCCTGTATTGCCGTTATTGCGGTACTAAACCAGCCGAGCGGGATTCCCGCTCCCGGTAACATAAGATACGCGGAAGGCCCAATCTCATGGGTAGCCGACAACCAGCAGAAAGGTATCGCCAGTGACCCAATTACCGTCACCATCCACGCCAGCCCTCAATACAGCCGCGAGCACCTGGAAGGCGACCTGAACGAGGTAGGCCAGGATTTACTACACCACCTTAGCGAGTGGATACCTGCCGGGTCCGTAGCGAGCTACCAGGTACACCGCTGGCGGTACAGCCTGGCCGACCAGCGCTATCCTGAGCCCTACCTGCGGTTTAGCGGCCCGTTTACTATGTTACTAGGTGGTGATGGTTTCGGAATGGGGAATGTGGAAGGAGCTTTTCAGTCGGGTTTGCAGATGGCGCGGGCGCTTATTGTTTGAATGAGAGAATGAGAGAGTGCGGTCCGGACAAAACCTTATCGGCAGGTACAGGTTAGGTACTTGTAAAAGAGTAAATACAATGAACAAAAGCAAATTACTCCTCGGAGGTACCCTGCTTAGCGTAGTAGCTATTTGGGCGCTGAGTTCCTGCCGTACTATTCCGAAAGGAGTGGCGGCGGTTCAGCCGTTCGATGCGGAGAAGTACCTTGGGAAATGGTATGAGATAGCCCGGTTTAACTACCGCTTTGAAAAGAACCTGAACAATGTAACGGCTACCTATTCATTGAATCCGGACGGTAGTATCAAGGTTGATAACCGCGGGTATAACTTCAAAAAGCAGGAGTGGGAAGATGCCACTGGCAAAGCGAAGTTTGTGGAAGATGCCAATACCGGGAAACTTAAAGTATCCTTTTTCGGGCCGTTTTATTCAGGCTATAACGTCATTGCCCTAGACCCTGAATACAAGTACGAGATGGTAGCTGGCAAAGACCGGGATTACCTCTGGCTGCTCTCCCGTGAAACCACCATGCCCGAAAGCGTAAAACAGAAGTACCTCGAGCAGGCCCGCAGCCTCGGCTACGACACATCTGAGCTGATTTGGGTGGAGCATACCAGGTAATTATTACTTTGCACTTTTGGCCTTCAAACTTTATACTTAACTTTTGACGTTACTACCTTAGCGCAGAAGTATGATAGTATCTTTTGGTACAAAGGAAACAGAAAAATCGAATCATATTTCAATGGAGTAATGGTCAGGCCGCAGAAGTAGAAATCGTAGACTACCATTAACAAAGCAAAACATGGAACGCTTACCTAATGTACATCCGGGAGAGATACTACAGGAAGAATTTCTTATTCCTTTGGGCATTACCGCCTACCGACTAGCCAAAGACGTAGGGATACCACAGACGAGAGTATCAGAAATCCTGAAAGGCAATCGGCGCATTACGGCTGATACAGCGCTGCGTCTAAGTTGCTACTTTGGGAATTCGCCTAAGTTTTGGCTGGGCCTACAGGATGACTATGATCTGGAAGAGGAGGCGGTTACCAAGTCGGAGGAACTGAATAGCATCAGGAGATTTGACAAAAGTGCAGCCTGATTAAAGACAAACTGTGTTCCAGTCCGCTTTACCAGGTACTATCGGGCAGGATTTCCAACGCCCCTACACCCCCTCCCCTTCCCCTTCCAGCGCTCTCTCTACTACACTCCGCCACTTCTCTATCAGGGCTGGCAAGTCGTCCTGGGTCAGGCCGGTAGTATAAATGGGTTCGTGAACTATGGCCCGTACCGTGCCGGGATGAAGGCGCAGGGGCACTTCGTCGGGGAGTAACAGGTGGTTGGTCAGGAGGGTAATGGGCACTACGGGTATCTGCTGCTGAATGGCCATAATAAAAGCCCCCTTCTGGATGGGCAGGTGCAGCTTAGGCGGGTGTTTGGTGAAAATACCACCCTCCGGAAATATCATCACACTACGGCTCTGAGCCAGCGTCCGGATGGATTTATTAAGAGAGTAAGCGCGGCTTTGCCCTTTTTCGCGGTCTACCTGAATGTGCAGCTTCGCGAACATATAACCAAACAGGGGTACCCGCTTCACCCCGTGCTTACCCACAAAAGCGTAGTAGTTGTCCAGAATAACGCCCATTGTGGCAATGTCGAGGTAGGAGAAATGGTTGGCGCAGAACACGTAGGTACCCCGCGGCTCGGGTCGAAAGCGGTATTCAATCCTAAACCGGATGCCCGCCAGCGGAAAGAATAGCTTGCCCCAAAGGCGATTGATGTAGTGTGCATAGGGTTTCCACTTTTCCCTTTGCAGAAACACGTATGTAAAAGGAAACAGCAGCAGAAAAATCGTCACAAACCAGAAAGCGCACCAGACGGTATAGAGCAGTGAAAGGATACGCATGTACTTTTAGTAGGGTCAGGAGTATGAAGCCGCTAATTTAATTAGATTATATAAAGAAAAACTCCTCTGCTGTCAGAGGAGTTTTTCTTTTGCTTATTAGCTTAAATAGTCGTGTTCCTGCAAAAGAAGCCTATCGCCTAAAGCATATAGCCTACAGCGTATTTCAATGCTTGAAATGCCGTATGCCGGTAGTTACCATAGCTACGCCGTTGGCGTTGCAGTACTCTATGGAATCCTTGTCACGGATGGAGCCGCCGGGCTGTACCACCGCCGTAATACCGGCTTCCTTGGCAATCTCGACGCAGTCGGGGAAGGGGAAGAAAGCATCCGAGGCCATCACCGACCCGCTGAGGTCAAAGCCAAACGACTTCGCCTTTTCGATCGCCTGACGCAGGGCATCCACGCGGGAAGTCTGGCCGGTACCGCTGGCCAGCAGCTGGTCTTCTTTGGCCAGTACTATGGTATTGGACTTGGTGTGCTTGCACACTTTGAGCGCAAACTCCAGGGCGCGTAGCTCGGCTTCGGTTGGTGCTTTTTGGGTAACGGTAGCCATCTGAGCGGCCGTTTCGGTAGCGAGATCCTTGTCCTGTACCAGTACCCCGTTCAGGATGGTTTTAAACATTTCGCCGGGCAGAGCCAGGGGTTTACGCTGCAGCAGTATGCGGTTTTTCTTTGATTTAAGTACTTCCAGGGCTTCGGGTTCGTAGTCCGGTGCAATCAGGATTTCCATGAATAGCTTGTTCAGTTCCTCGGCCGAGGCTTTATCTACTTTGGTATTGGTAATGACCACCCCCCCAAAAGCCGACACCGGGTCGCAGGCCAGGGCGTTGAGGTAAGCCTGCTGCGCCGTAGCCGCCGTAGCGATACCGCAGGCGTTGGTATGTTTAATAATGGCAAAGGTAGGACCCGCCTCCGCGAACTCGTCAATCAGCCCCACGCAGGCGTCTACGTCTACCAGGTTGTTGTACGAGAGATCCTTGCCGTGCAGCTTGTCAAACATGGCGTCGAGGTCTCCGTAGTAGGTAGCTTTCTGGTGGGGGTTCTCCCCGTAACGGAGCGTCTGCGACGGCAGGTTATGGAAATTATATAAGTCGGTGCCGATACCCAGGAAGTAGTTGTTGATGGCGGTGTCGTAGTGCGAGGAGGTACCAAAAGCCTGCTGGGCGTAGGCGCGGCGGTCGTCGAGGTCGGTGGCGCAGCCCTTTTCGGTGAGCAGGGCCAGTACCTGAGCGTACTGGTTGCGGGTCGATACAATGAGCGTATCCCGGAAGTTCTTGGCGGCGGCCCGGATGAGGGAAATACCGCCGATGTCAATCTTCTCGATTATATCCTCTTCACCCGCTCCGGAGGCTACGGTTTCCTCAAAAGGGTAAAGGTCTACCACCACCATGTCCAGCGCCGGAATGTTGTACTCGGCGGCCTGAGCCTGGTCGCCCGCGTGGTCACGGCGGTACAGAATACCGCCAAAAACGGCCGGATGCAGGGTTTTGACGCGCCCGCCGAAAATGGAAGGATAGCCCGTGAGCGACTCAACGGCCGTTACCGGAATCCCCATTTCTTCAATAAACGTTTGGGTACCTCCGGTAGAATAAAGTTGCACCCCATGGTCGTGCAGGAGCCTGACGATGGGTTCCAGGCCATCTTTGTAATACACAGAAATGAGCGCAGATTGAATTTTTTTAGACATTGCGAAGCTTCGGTCGTATTTTAGTAAAAAAATGTTCAGAGGTAGTGAAACAGAGGTTCTTGTCCAACAGGAAAGTACCCCCGGAAGGGGCTCTGTCTCAAATAAGCCGCAAAGATAGTGTAATCCTGAACTAATAGTAACTATTATGCAAACTCTAACCTCTGCTTCTCCGGCTGCGCCCCGCCACAAGGGTCTGCCGGTGGTTGGTAATACCTGGCATTTTGTGCGCGACCCGCTGGGCTTTCTTCTCAGACTGCGGGAAAAGTACCCCCGGCTGGTAAAGGTGAAAGTGGTGGGACGGGAAATTACTGTAGTCCTGACGGCGGAGGACTCGAAGTACGTACTGCAGGAAAACAACCGCAACTACCACAAGAGCGAAGCGTATAAAATACTGGCTATTTTTCTGGGGAACGGCCTGCTCAACAGCGAAGGCGACTTCTGGCGACGACAGCGCAAACTGGCGCAGCCGGCTTTTTACAAACAGCGCCTGGCCCTGATGACGGACATGATGGTGCACGAAACGCAGGTACTAATGGCCGAGTGGACCCGGCACGACCCTATCCGGGCCCGGGACATTACGACCGATATGCTGGGGCTTACCCTCAACATTGTAAACAAGGCCCTGTTTAGTGCCGACGTGGGCAGCCGGGTGGCGGGTATATCCGGCGCCCTCGATGACATCATGTATTATGCCGACAACGCCTTAAAAAGTTTTATTCATATTCCGCTTAAGTACCCTACGCCCGGTAACCAGCGTTTCCTGCGGGCGGTTGAAACGGTTGAAACGGTTGTTTATGACATTATCAACAACCGCCGACAGGAAAGTACCCTGAATCCGGAGGCCCGCCACGACGACCTGCTTGATATGCTCTTGCACGCCCGCGACGAAGAAACGGGCGAGGGTATGTCGGACCAGCAACTGCGCGATGAGGTGATGACTATCTTTATGGCCGGACACGAAACTACCGCCAATGCGCTGGCGTGGGCGCTGTATGTACTGGCGCAGCATCCGGAGGTTGTTAATAAAATGCGGACGGAGATACAGGAAGTACTTGGTCCGCAGGGGGTACCTACCTTCAACACGGCCCGGCAACTCAGCTATACCCTGCAGGTAGTACAGGAGGTAATGCGGCTGTACCCACCTGCCTGGATGATTGGCCGCAAGGCCCTGGCCGCCGACCAGCTGGGCGACTACCCGGTTGCGGAAAACTCGTATGTACTGATAAGCCCCTACGTACTGCACCGGCACCCGGACTACTGGCAGGAACCGGACGTATTCAATCCCGAGCACTTTGCGCCGGAGGCGGTAAAAACCCGCCCTACCTACGCCTACCTGCCTTTTGGGGGCGGTCCCAGGATGTGCATCGGTAATAACTTCGCTCTGCTAGAGATGCAGGTTGTGCTGGCGCTACTGGTACGGGATTTTGACGTTCAGTTGCTTCATTCGGGGCAGCGGGTGGAGCAGGATCCTTTGGTGACGCTCCGTACCAGGGGCAATCTGCGCCTAAGAATAAGGAGCGTTCGGTTGAGTTAAACGGGCCGCTGCTGGCGGGTGTTTGCCGTGGCTGATTTGACTTTCAAATAATTATTTAATAAATTAGTTTCCCTTTTAAAATAACTCTCCTCGTACCGGCCCAGTAAAAATAGTGTTTATTAACCTAAATCTCAGGCGTATGTGTACGGTAGAAAAACTAGTAAAAGACAAGAAAAACCAGAGCGTGTGGTACGTAACTCCGCAGCACATGGTGATTGACGCGCTTCACCTCATGGCCGAGAAAGGAATTGGTGCCCTTCCGGTAATGGACGGACAAACGCTGACCGGCATTTTTTCAGAGCGTGACTACGCCCGAAAGGGAATTATTCAGGGCAGAAAAGCCAAAAGCACGCCCGTGACGGAAGTAATGACCCCCAAGGTTTTTACCGTATCTCCCGAAATGGATATTACAGATTGTATGGAGCTGATGTCCCAGAAAAAAATCAGGCACCTGCCGGTGATGGATGGGGGTCAGGTGGTAGGTATACTCAGTATAGGAGATATTGTAATGGCGCTGATTCGGGAGCAGGGAGAGCATATCGACTACCTGGAGCACTACATAGCAGGTACCTGACCGGCTATGTAAAGAAAAATTTAAGTACAACAACGGGTTTGAAAGCCGGGAGCGCATAGCATCCCGGCTTAATTTTTATATACTTGCTTCGGCGGTCAGACGTACTGATTTTGCTACTACCTAACTAACTCTTACTTTCTAAAATGAATCTGGACCTTACCGGAAAAACCGCCCTGGTATGCGGCAGCACCCAGGGAATTGGCTACGCCTCGGCGGTGGAGCTGGCGCTGATGGGCGCTAACGTAACCCTCATGGCGCGTAATGAGCAAAAACTAGGCGAGGCCGTTGATTCTCTGGATATTTCAAAAGGACAGCTCCACCGCTTCATAGTAGCCGATTTTGCGGATACCGCTTCGGTTCAGGAGGCCATAAACGGCTACCTGAGACTGGTACCTGATGTACATATTCTGGTTAATAATACCGGCGGCCCGGCCGGAGGAGCTATCATTGAGGCAGAAACCGACCAGTTTGTGAAAACCTTCCACATGCACCTGGTCAACAACCAGTTGCTGGCTCAGGCGGTGGTACCCAGCATGCAGAAGGCTGGCTTTGGCCGTATTGTTAATATTATCAGTACTTCCGTTAAGCAACCTATTGCGGGCCTGGGTGTGTCCAATACCATTCGCGGGGCCGTGGCCAGCTGGGCCAAAACCCTGTCGCTGGAGCTGGGGCGCTATGGTATTACGGTTAATAATGTATTGCCCGGCTACACCCGCACCAGTCGGCTTGATGCCGTATTGGGTATGCGCGCCGAGGCGCAGGGTAAAACGGTGGATGAGGTAGCCGATCACATGGAGTCGGAGATACCGGTAGGGCGCTTCGCCGAACCCGAAGAAGTAGCGGCTGCGGTAGCTTTCCTCTGCAGCCCGGCGGCCGCCAGTATCAGTGGCATTAACATTCCCGTGGACGGGGGCAAAACGGGTAGTTTGTAAGTACCTGGCTATCTGCAAGTAACACGGGCACTGGCGTAAGAGCCAGTGCCCGTGCTTTTTTTAGTGAACCTGTTTTTCGACGTGCTCTAGAAAGTTATCCGGCTTCTCAGTGGGAGCCTGCTCGTAGCTGGGCTTGGTCTTGGTCATGAGCGCCAGGCCCAGGCCAATCACCCCCAGGGCTATCATGGGGTACTTTATCCGTTTGTCGAGGTTCATTACGTAGGGCGCGGCCATCATCAACGCGCTGATACCCAGGTCCATTTTCATGTGCGTTTTCATGTCAAGGGCTTTTACAGCTCCTACTTCATGGTTGGACATGAGTCCCTGGGTCAGGATACCCGCGCCTATGGTGGGCAGTAATTTATTGGCAATACCCTGGCCCTTTACCGGGCCATTAGTCATGGCTTTTAGTACCAGCGGCGCTGCCATCAGGGCCCCGCTGTATATCAGGTCCATGATACCATGGGCACGTGTCGGAATACGAATCATAGCTTTATTCTGTTTAAAAGGTTCAAGTCAGTACTATGAAAAAGATAATGCCAGACCTGCTCTTTAAAAACCCGGAGCATGGCTGGTAGCCGGGCAGAAACTCGCAACAGACGGTAGTCAATCCAGAAGGCAATGGTTTTAAGAGGTTGCTGCGCTGCTTTGGTAGTCGGTCAGGAACCATACCAGCAGGACAACTATGCCAAAACCCAGGTAGAAGTTTCGGGCCAGTTCATCTTCAAGGTAGAACAGAGCGGCCGCTACGGCCAGAATGCCTACTACCAGCTCTATGTAGCCATGAATGGGCAGAGGTATAATTTTGAACATGCCACCCGGAAAACGGGTCAGGAGTGTTAGAGCCAAATGTATCCCTCCCAATACAAACGTAAAAGTAGATAGGGAAGAGTCCCAACTGTACAGGCCAGCTACGGCCCAGAGTGAAACCACCACCAGATAATCAAGAATAGCGTGAAACTTGGGAGAAATTACTTTCATCGGTTTAGTTTTAGGTTGAAAAACAAGAGCTTAACCCGCTGTATAAGGTTTTAGTTATCATACTGGCCGTTAGAGAGAAAAGATAAACAAAAAAGACCCACAGTATCAATACTGCGGGTCTTTTTTGTTTATCTGAAATTATTTATTTTTTCATGTTCACCAGCGAAGCGTTGTATAGTTTCTGATGTACATCATGGAGCTTTTCTACGGGTACTTTTTGCACCTTACGGTCATAGGTCATCAGGCCGTTTACCTCTACTTCCACGTCGGTAGTTTGGGTATAGATGGCGGCCGAAAGACCGTCTTTGATTAGTCCGGTAATGTTCTTAATGAAGCCCTGATAACGGTCAAACATCTCATCGGACGTCTTGAAGGTCTGGTAGCCCCAGTTGTTTTTCTCCTGCCAGGTGTGTCCTTCCACGGGCAAACCCAGCCCACCGTATTCACCCAGTACCAGTACCTGTTTGCTGCCGAATAAGTCCGGGCTGGGCATGGCGGGGGCGGGGTAGTTGTGCAGGTCCATGATGTGGCCAGTTGGGAAGAAGTTCCCTCCGCTGGCGCTGTTAACCAGTCGCGTCGGGTCGTAGTTCATGGTCCATTCCGTAATTTCTTTGGTTTTAAATTGCCCCCAGGCTTCGTTGAAAGGTACCCAAACCACGATGGAGGGGAAGTTGTAGTTGGCGTCCATGATGGCCTTCCACTCGGTGCGGAATATTTTTTCTGATTCCGAAGTCCGATCCTTCTCGGTACCCAGTCCGGCTACGCCCGGCCGCGACTCCCAGCGGTTGCCCATATCGCCACTGGGCATATCCTGCCATACCAGCATACCCATTTTATCGCAGTAGTAGTACCAGCGGGCGGGCTCTACCTTTACGTGCTTCCGAATCATGTTGAAGCCCATGTCTTTGGTTTTTTCAATGTCAAAGCGCAGGGCTTCGTCGGTAGGAGCCGTATAGAGGCCGTCGGGCCACCAACCCTGGTCCAGCGGACCAAACTGAAACACGAACTGGTCGTTCAGGAGCATGCGCTGGATACCCTGGGCGTCGGGCTTTACCGACATTTTCCGCATCCCGAAGTAGCTCTTTACTTCATCTACTACCTTCCCGTTCCGCACCAGCGCCACCGTCAGGTCGTACAGGAAGGGGTTCTGAGGGGACCATAGTTTGGGTGAATTGAGCCGCAGCACCGCCTCCGAACCGGGAGCCACTTCCTGCTGGGCCACTTGAGTAGTACCGTCAAATGCGGTAATGCGCAGACGGTCGTTGGCCTCGGTACTTTGCGTCTTTACCGCCACCGACAAGGTACTGTTATCTACGTTGGGCGTATTCCGGAGGTCCGAAATATAGCTCTTGGGTACCGTTTCCAGCCACACGGTCTGCCAGATACCCGTTACGGGCGTGTACCAGATACCGTGCGGATTCTTGATCTGCTTCCCGCGCGGCTGCGGACCGTCGCTGCTGGGGTCCCACACCCGTACCGCTATCTGCTGCTGGTCGCCTTTGACGAGGTGGGGGGTAATATCAAACGAAAAAGGATCGTAGCCGCCCTGGTGAGAGCCGGCTTTCTTTCCATTGACAAATACATCGCACTGCCAGTCTACAGCGCCAAAGTGCAGCAGTACCGCCTGGTTTTTTAACTTGTTGGGGAAGCGCACCGTCCGCTGGTACCAGAGCACACTGTCTTTCCCTACCGTACGGGCCACCCCCGACAGCGCCGACTCCACGGCATAGGGGACCAGTATTTTTCCTTCGAAAGCAGCGGGTTTGGTCTGGTCCTGCGCTCCGGCTTTAATCGCGTAGTCCCACAGTCCGTTCAGGTTTTGCCAGTTGGCACGTACCATCTGCGGGCGGGGGTACTCAGGCAGGGACGCTTCCGGAGTTACCTGAGCTGCCCAGGTGGTGGTTATTTTATCCTGAACCAGTTTCCAGTCCGACTGCGCACTGGCTACTTGTATAGTGGTAAGCAGAATGAGGGCAAGTAAGCATCTTTTCATAGGTAGTATACAAAAGTGTTTAGGGACAAGTAGATACAGTATAAAGTAGTACCGAAGCTACCTTCGGTACCTTAAAAAGGAAAATTAACGTATTCCTAACTACATCCTGAACGAGATTTATAACCAGGTACTCCGGACTACCCCCGCAAATCGTCCGCGTCGAACTTGACGGGCAGCAGGTTAGAGATAGATTCCGACACGACAACGCCCCCATTGGGCTGCATCATCAGGAGTCGGATTGGCTCTTGCTGGCGGTGTTCGTACTCAAGCAGGGACTGGCGGCAGGCACCGCAGGGCGATACCGGCTTATATTCATCTGGTCGGGCCTCGCCAGGTCGGGCCACTACGGCTATGGCTTTTATTTGCTGGTTGGGGTAGTTTGCACCTACCCAGTAGATCACCGATTGCTCCGCACAGGAACCGGAGGGAAAGGCCGCATTTTCCTGATTACCGGCTGTAAATACGGTACCATCTTCCAGCAGTACCGCCGCCCCAACGTGAAAGTTAGAATACGGAGCGTAGGATTTGTGGGTGGCCTGGCGGGCCGCCGCCATTAGTTTTTGTTCGGTTTCGGGGAGTTCAGCTTCGGTGTTGTAAGAAGTCAGGCAAATGTTCAATTGAATCTGATTCACGTAAATGTGGATTAGTAGTACATATAAAAAGGGGGATATTTTAACGATAGACTCTCTATAAATGTTTCAGATGGTCCGGTTTTGAACAGGAAAGGGAGCTACTTTATGACAATTGCTAACTCATTGATATATTTAACTTTGTAAACCCATACTATTCATGCAAAAAGAAATTACAAAAAAGTACAGCAATGGAGAAGTGACCATCGTGTGGCAGCCGCATAAGTGTATTCATTCAACACTTTGTTTCCGCGGACTACCCGGAGTTTTTGATCCGCGGAACCGTCCCTGGGTCACCATAGATGGGGCCGAAACAGAAGCTATCGTTGAGCAGATTGAAAAATGCCCGTCGGGAGCGCTCTCCTACTACATGAACAGCAGTACCGTAGAGCCC
Organism: Telluribacter sp.; assembly: GCF_035998675.1. NCBI lineage: Bacteria > Pseudomonadati > Bacteroidota > Cytophagia > Cytophagales > Spirosomataceae > Telluribacter > Telluribacter sp. The sequence continues at coordinate 285,884 of NZ_DASYHI010000013.1, read as the reverse complement.
GTAACCATAGAAAATAGGACTCGGGTGGAAGTACTTCCCAAAGGCCCGCTGCTGGTGTACGGTAACCTGAAAGTAACGGATGCGGTGGGGCAGGAAGTAGATAAAAGCAAAGTAACTGCCTTTTGCCGTTGCGGCCATTCCCACCACAAGCCTTATTGCGACGGCAGCCACTTGAAAATAGACTTTGAAGGCTAACTCCTGAACAATGAAAAAACATATACTCTGGTGCCTGTTGCTTTTGATGGCTTGCTCGGGCGATGACCCGCTTGAACCAACGGTATATGATGTACCGAAGGCAGTGGAAAAGTACGTTCAAAGTTTTGTGGAAGAGGGGCAGAAGCGGGGTATAAATATCGAACTGGAGAACCTGATTGTGGAAATTAGGACTACTGGTACTACCTCAGGAGACGAGTGCGGTAGTTGTACGCGGGCAGGTACTAACGGTCAGCGAAAGATTACCCTGGTAGAAAGCGGACTTTGCTGGAAAAGTACGATCGAACAAAACCGCGAAGCCCTGGTATTCCATGAGCTGGGGCACTGCCTGCTACAGCGCAACCACCGCGACGACCTGCTGACTGGCGGCGCCCCGGCCAGCCTTATGAACTCCCGGGCGGTAGGCTTTTACGAAGCCTGTGCCTACCCCATAGGCAATGAGGACGAATGCGACAAACGCTACCGCCGTACCTACTATCTCGACGAGCTTTTCAACGCCAAAACTCCTGCTCCGGGCTGGGGAAAATAGGCCCTGGCGAATCAAGTACTACGAATGCGCTGCAAGTACTTCCATCTGGCTTAGGGTTTTTCCCTTAGACCAGAGCAAGGCAAAAGTTATTTTTCTTTTTTCTGCCTGAGTAGTTCATAATCCTGCAAAACAAGCCGGATACTCGAAACCACCAGTTCCGGGTCGTCGTAGTGCACAAAATGTCCGGCGTCGCCGCTGTATAAGAGCATTCCCTTATCCACCGACTGAACTACATCCATCCAGCGGCCCACTCTAATCCTCATTTTTGAGCGAAAAACGGCTTCGTTTTCTTTGGTGCGGGAAGCTTCGGGCGCGTCAAACCGCCCTCCCGTAATGATATGGACCGGGATATTAGGAAGCGCATGCTCTGTTATCTCTTTGAACTCCGTTTTTCGTAAGTCAGCCAGTACTTCACCCTCTTCTCTAATAGATTGGGGTGCCTCTTTATTTCTGTTGGTCAGACCGGCCTCAATCTCCAAAACCGTTTTATCAATTCTGGCTTCGTCCCAACCCAGGGGCTTATAGTAGTCCCGTTTATTCTGACGGGTTTCGGTAAAATCAGCCGGATCAATAATAACCAGTCCCGCCAGTACCTGCGGGTAGTACCTCGCAAAGCCCCGTACATACATGCCACCCAGCGAATGTCCCACCAGTACATAAGGAGGTTTTATCTGGAGGTGATTAAGTACTTCAAGTAGCTTATCTGCTACATTTTTAATGGTAGGCAGCTCCTGGTCCGGGGCCGATTCTCCTATACCCGGCCGGTCGTAGGTAATCAGGGGAGCCAGCCCGGAGGCCCCCTCCAGAAGTCTGTCCCACTGGTCCATGGGGGTACCGTACCCGCTTTCAAACACTACGACCGGCTGCCCTTCCTTGCGGTTTTCAAGCCCGATGGTATTGATCCAGATGTTGGTACCGTCAATTGGGATAAATCTTTTCTGCGGGAAGGCGTTGAGGCTTAGCAGGACAAAGGCTGCAAGCAGCGACAGTTTTATTGTTGGCTTTTTTACCATAAGGCTTGCTTACTTTCTAAAAGGCTTAATCCTTTACAATCCGTTTTTTCCACGATTGAGTGCCGGACTTTACTTCTATCAGGTACATTCCGGATGGCAACGAACCCGTACGGATTTCCTGTTTGGTAATTACGTTCAGCTCTTTCTCTACTACTCTTTTACCTGACATATCCGTAATAAGTACAGTGACAGGGGTACTTTGCTGAGTCTGGTTTTCAATGATAATCCGGTCGTTGGCCGGATTGGGATAAATAGTGAATCCCAGGGTAGGAGAGGTCGAAAGCGGCGGAGTAATTTCAACAACTCGGGTGTCAATAGCGCCCCCACCACACACATTGGACAGCTTTTCAATGGAGAAAACCGAGGCTTGCCGGGGACTTACCTTTACTTCTACGCTGGGCTGATTGACGGTTTGCTCAGGCAGTGATGTAATTTTCAGGCGGGCGGGTAAGGTACCATTGAGCTCTACCTGCAGACTTACCTCATCCGCATAGGTCAAGGGTGAGGTAGTTGTCAGGCGGGCAGACACCGGGAGTCTAATCGCAAATGCTACTGACGGTACTGTTTCAAAAAGGGTAGCGCCGGGCGCAGGGCTGGGTACTACCCGTACCCGGTAACCAGTTCCTCCCTGTATCGTAGCCGGAACGACTACCTGAAATGAGGCCTGTTTCCCTTCGGCGAGGAGTTGGGGTTGAGCAAAGCTGCTGCTGGCATCCGACAGTTCTACTTTATAGGTCAAAGATTCGGGATTAGTACCTGTTGAACTATACGAAACAGTCAGCGGTTGGCCCGCACAAATGGCCTTGCTAGTATCAATCAGGGTTTTGATAGTGGGAGGAGGTGTAACCGACAGCAGGAATGTGTCGCGAAGGTAACCCAATGAATCACTTACGGTAATGAGCGTATCGCGAAGCGGACTCAGGGTTACCGACTGCACGTTTGACTGCCCCGTCGACCATATGTAGGTACCTTTCCAGGAGGCCGTTAGTTCTACGCTCGCGCCGTACGTTACCTTTTTTTCGGTGCGTTTATTTACCTGCTTAAACACCGTAAACCGATCCCTGATTTGGCCGTCGGCGCTCAGCCATTGGGAATCAAGCCGGTTTTCGTCCACTGTAAAAATGCTTGATCCACCAATCTGGTAGTTGGAGTATACCGAAGAAGGATGCGGATCGGGGCGCCCGTTCCAGTCCAGGCGTCCCGCCGAGCCGATAACCATATAGATCGTTCCTTCGTCTTTATTGATAATGGGTTTTGAGTCTTTAGTATAGTAAGCCTCGGTATTTTGTACTACGTGCTGGTTCTTGTTAAAGGTAAACGAGAGCCCGGTATGGCCTTTCATCAGGTACGAGCGCTCGTACACGTGGCTATGTCCGGCCAGTACCAGGTCTACTTTGTACTTGTCAAACAGCGGTACCAGCGTTTCCCGGATAACCCTCAATTCGGCTTCTCCGTCGGAGTCGTGGGAGCGCTTGGTGTAGGGTGGATGGTGGAAAAATACAATGGTCCAGAGCGATGAGGCAGCGGCCAGATCTTTCTCGAGCCACTGGTACTGCAGACTGCGCTTGTCGGATAGCGGGTACTTTCCTTCGTCGTATCCATAGGTGTCCAGCGAGATGAAATGGATATTGCCATAATTCAGGGAGTAGTAAGCCTTAGTGCCGGAAGGTACTCCTCCCGCCTCGCCCCTGGCAGGTACAGTGATCATGTCATAGTAAGGAATATTCCGATCCACTTTTGCGGTGGGCGTAGCCAGGTACTCGTGGTTGCCGGGGCTGGGCAGGATCGGCAGGTTCCCGAATAGTTGGCTGCCATAAAAATCAAAGACCTGCGTCTGGTATTCCTGTTGGGTTCCGCAGCAATAGGCGTTGTCGCCCAGCCACACCCACAGGTCAACGGGGCCGTTTTTCTTCGCCAGAAACTGGTCACGCACGGCCTGCTGATTGGTCGCGTACTTTTCGGTATCAGAAGCCCCGAAGTCACCCATGGCCCAAAACCGGATGGGGCGTTTGGTTGTAGCTGGTGGGGCAGTCTGGAAAAAGCGGTCGGGGCCGCGCCTCAGGATGCGCTGGGAGGTACCTACTCCGTAGAGGTACTTTGTGTCGGGTGGCAGCCCCGTGAGCGTTACAATATGTTCAGTGGTTGGCGTGTTATCAACCTTGCTAAGTACCTGCGTCGAATCGGGCAGGTTAAACTCGACTCTGCTGTCGGTGGGTACATCGGTTCGCCAGCGGATGGTTACGCCTTCGGCGGTTGGCTGCTGAAGATAAGGACCTCTGGTGATGGTTTGGGCTACTACGGCACTACCACCCCAAAACAAGTACCCCAACCCAAAAATCATTATCACAAACTGATACTGTATCTGTACAATACCGGTCCTACGTACTTGTATCATCCGGGTGTTTTTTATCAAATAGGAAAATGGAAATCAGCAGGTACTTGCTGAAAGCGCTGGTCAAAGCGCCAATCCGGATTTAAAAGTAGTTTGTAGCCGTAAACTATCCAAGATTACCCGTGGCAAGGTTTCAAACCGTGCCACGGGTATACGGAAAGTACCTGTCAGCCGTTTTGGGACGGGTTATATTTCTATCGATTCTCCCATTACTTCACCGCCGCCAGTACCCGCTTGATCAGGCCGTTCTGGTCGCCGTTTTGCCAGCGCCACACTATAACTATATCGTGCTCAGGATCAATCCAGATGGTATTTTGCCCGGCACCCAGGGCGGCGTAGCTGGTAGTGGGGGCATCGGGCCAGGCCTTGCCGTCGGTGTTAAGCCACCACAGGTACCCATAGTCAGGGCCTACGGGACCGCGCCGGGTAGTCGCCTCCCGCACCCATTTTTCGGATATGAGTTGTTTGTCTTTCCAGCGGCCCCCACGCAGGAACAGGTACCCAAAGCGGGCCTCATCGCGGGTATTGATCCAGAGTCCACCGCCCCAGCGGGTACCTCCACTTACGGAGGGCATGGGCTTTCCGTTAATTTCCACCACCGAATTCTGGTAAGGTACCCACCGCCAGGTATCGGAAGCCCCGATGGGGTCCATGATCTCGTCTTTTAGAACCTCCGGCAGGGGCTTCTGCCACAGGCGCAGGAGCGACAGCGCCAGCCGGTTAATGCGGGTATCGTTGTATTCGTAATAGGTACCTGGCTCCTGCAGCGCACGCGGTTTACGTTCTCCCTGACTAAAGGCTTCCTTACCCACAAAGTCGTGTTTTTTGCCCCAAACTTCCCCTTCCCATTCGCTGGTCTGCCGGGCGTGATGCTCCCAGGTGATTTTGCGGTTCTGCTCCGAATCGTAGCCGCCGTCTTTGATGTAGTTAGCTACCGGATCAGTAATATTCTTAATCATTCCCCGGTCGAGGGTAAGGCCCAGCAGGGTAGACAGAAAGCTCTTGGCTGCGCTGTACGTAGGATCTACGGCTTTGGTATCGCCCCATTCGGCTACGATGTAGCCGTCCTTGATGATGATGCCGTTGGTACTGGCCCGCGTGGCCGGAAGCGGGCCGAGTGGCTTGCCGAATATTTGTTCCTGCGTCGAAAAGTCTTTGGGCATCTGCTGCGTCTCCTGCGTCTGGGCCCAGGCAACGGCCTCCTGTAACAGCGCGGCGTCCATTCCGGCTTCTTCGGGCTGGCGGCTCTTCCACTCTCCCTTGCCGGGGAAGTAGGTTTGTGTGGCCTGTTGGGAGGTACCTGTGGTCGTAGCCTGCTGGGGTTGTGGCTGGCAGGCAAAGAGGCTGGCGCCAAGTACCAGCGCATAAAAGAAGTTCCTGATCATTTCTTTATTTAAATATTCTCCGACAATCTACAAAAAAGCAGAGGTACCTGCGGTACGTATAAAAGTTAGCGTAGGAATGGAGCAATGAAAAGCCCACTGTACCGGGTCTGCCCCAAATCTATATGAAAACCTGTACCTGTAAAATACAGGTTTTCATAAGCCCAAATGTAGGCAAATCCGGATTGAACGCCCTGGGGTTTCCAGCGAAATTTGTCCTAAGAGAAATATAGTCATAATTGGCTGCATGGGAGCGGTCGGGACTGACGACTTTTTCCGGCCTCCTGCTATTGGCCCTGCTGCTTTAAACTACTGCTATTTCAACATAAGTAGCCGATAGCTATTAGCTTTTAGCGATTAATTTTATTTAAGTATTTGATATGTAAGGTATTAGATGATGTTTTAACCAATCAAATAATATTAATTAATTTTTTACAAGTACTTACCAACATTAATTCATGAACAGTACCCTGCACTTCCCGGATGAATCGGGTTTGTCATCCACGAGCGACCACGCATCGCACGACACCGACGAAGGTTTCTTTACCGTTCTGCTGGATATTACCAGAAAGCACCCATTCTTATTTACGTTCTTTTTCCTGATTCCTTTTATTATTCTAAGCATATCGCTGGGATTCAAATGGTACTACCTGTTCTTTGACAGTACCCACTACTTGTACGACTACGCCATGGTCAACGGGCAGTGGAATGACCCCAGCCCGTACCTGACACCAGCCTTTGATAAGTACGTTCGGGAACTGGACATTGCCGGTTTGGTGGGAGGCTTTGTGGGTATATTCATCGGTTTATACCTGACCGTTACCACCGAAAAGCTGAATCGGTTGAAAGACCGGCTGAACCAGCAGGAAATGGAGCGGATTAAAACCCAGACGGGCTTACTGGTGCAGGCTACGCAATCGCTCAATACCATTATGATTGACGTAAGCGGGAAAGTAAACGAAAAGGTGCAGCTGATGGAAGGTACCCGCGAAACCCTGAACGGTATATCGCAGGTTATCGAGTCGGCCCGGTCGCAGGGAAATGACTTGCTGGTGTTGTCCAATACGGCCTGCATTGAGGGTATTTCGCCCTACCGCATGGATTTCGTAGCCAAGCACGCCGACTTCAAGCCCCACGAGTTACGCAATGCCACGCAGTTTGACTATGCCCGCAAAGCCGAAGCCTTACTCCGCGACTGTAAAGATGTGGAAACTCAGCTTATTGATACGGCGCTTTATCTTCAGAAGATTGGCAGTGACGCTCAGGTGGAGTTTGTAACGCTGAATGACGTACAGCAGGGGGCCAACCATGCTTTTCTTAAGTACTTGGGAAAGGTTTTTAACGAGCACGTACTGGTCGAAACCTACCGCAGCGGTAGCAACGCGCCCCTCCGGCAGCAGGATACCATTCCCCATCACAATCGGTTTCTGGTTCCTCAGCAGTCGACGCAGGAGGCAGGCGAGGAAGACCCCCAAACCATGCTGGTGCGGCTCCTGTTTGACCAGCACACAAAGGCTATCCGGGACATGCAGGACCTGGGGGTGAGGGTCACCAAAATTAATCGGACCCTGCCCATTCAGCTTTTTATCAGCTCGCCGCAGGAAAACAAACCCGGTCTGTACCGCAGCAAGTGCGTGTGTATACTGGGTAGTGGCTTAAGCTCCAGCGGACGCTCCTCCAAGCTTACGGCTTTCCTGACCGATGATCCGCATATTATTGCTTCCATGACCGAACTGTTTTACGATTATAAAGCAGACGGCAAACTGCTCACGCACGAAATAATGCAGGCCCTGCCAACTGATTTCTCTCCCGAAAAAGCACCCAGAAAAGAATCCTGATGAGCACCCTGACCCTGATTAAAAAGGTATGGCCTTTTGTAAAGAATTACCGGGGTGCTCTGAGCCTGACGTTGATTCTTACCCTGATTGGCGCATTGCTGGCGCAGGTTACGCCGCTGGTAATGGAGTATACGGTCAATACGGTGGAGCAGATGCTGGATACCACGGTACCCGACCGACAGGACGTGTGGATGATTGTAGGAGGACTGGCGGCCATTCTTTTTTTCAAAGAAATTCTGAATTTGTTGGTACAGCTGGGGCAAAAGTACCTGAGCGACCGGCTGCGTTTTAACCTGTCGGCGGACCTGTACGATTATACCATCCGTCGAATAGTGGCTTACCACCTGGCATTTTTTGCCCTGCCTCATAACCAAACCGGTCGCCTTGAAAAGCGGATTGACAAAGGCATAGAAAGTCTGGCCAAAACCGTGAAGAATATCTTTGTCGATATTTTGCCCATGCTGGCCAATGCCACGCTGGCGCTGGCTTTGATGTACAAAAAGAATATCTATGTGGGTTTGTGTGCCACCCTCATCATGCCGCTGTATGCCCTGATCAGCCGGCAGCAGTCGCTCCGGCAAAAGCAGATCCGGCAGGATATTCAGCGGTACCGCGAAGATAAAACCAACTCACTGTTCAGCCTGCTCGAATCTATTTTTGTGGTTAAATCGTTCGTCCGGGAGTCCTATGAGTCGGACCGGCAGCGGCTACTGGCCTCCTCGTTGTCTTCTACGGAAGTACGCCACCACCGGACCAACTACCTCTTCGACGGACTGAAAACCATTGCCGAGCAGCTGGGCGTGGTCATGGTGTTTGTCATTACCATCTACTTCGTCCTGAACCAGCAAATGACCGTAGGGGCCATACTACTGCACCTGATGCTCTTCAATAATGTGTCGGCCCCGGTCCGACATCTGCACCGCATTTATGATGAATACTCCGAAGCTTTATCCTATGCCGAGGGCTTTTTTGAGATGATTGGCAGTAATGCCTTCCTTCTGTTGCCAAAATCCATGCGGGGCGAGCAGTTCGTGGGGGAATTTGTAGTCAAAGATGTGGACTTTGTCTATCCTAATGGTACCAGGGCGTTGCAGTCGGTTTCCATGACAATCCGGAAAGGGCAAACTACTGCCTTTGTGGGTCTGTCGGGGGCCGGAAAAAGCTCCCTGATGAATCTGCTGGCCGGATTTTACTCCCCGACGGAGGGACAAATTCTGCTGGATGGAAAAGCCCTGGAAGAATATGACAGCGAATGGGTTCGGGAAAATGTGGGCCTGGTGATGCAGAAGAATCATATTTTCTCAGGTACCATTGAAGAAAACATTCGGTACGGCCGTCTGGAAGCAAGTTTGGACGAAATCAAGGAAGCAGCCCGAAAGGCCTGCCTGCACGACCAGATCATGAACCTGCCCCAGCAATACGGGGCCGAAGCCCGGTCGCTGTCGGGGGGACAACAGCAGCGCATTGCCATTGCGCGGCTGTTCCTGAAAAATCCTCCCGTCATATTTCTGGATGAACCTACCGCCAGCCTCGACGCCATTACAACCGAGCAGATCAAGGAAAGTCTGGATGCAGTCAAGAAGGACCGCACGGTGGTAATTATCTCCCACAACATCAGTCAGATTATGGATGCCGACCATATTTATGTCCTCAGCGAAGGGCAGGTTGTTGGCGAAGGTACCCACGAATCGCTCTATAAAGCCGGCGGCCTGTACCGCGACATTATTGATTCAAACGCCCGGGCCCTGAACATTGGCCGCCTGGCCGCCACGGTCCTGGGCTGACCCGTACGGCCTCCTGAAAGTACTACCCGCCAGGTACTTCAGCCACCCTACTACAGGAAAACCTATACGGTTGAATTACAGGTCTTCCACTAGAGGAAATGTAGGTGTTTCGGGATGGTGGCGGGCTACGCGAATGATGAACTTTGTACCATGCCTTCGGCCTGGAAAAATTAAAACTACTGAACTAACTATTCTAAAAAACCCAACTACCATGACTACCATCAAAACCTTTGTGATTCGTCACCTGAGCGGGGCGAAAGCTAATCAGATCGAAGAATTTGATTACCAGAAGCACAATGAACTAACGCTGGGTCGGGCCACGACCAATGATATTCAGTTTGATCCGGATCTGGATACGGTGGTAAGCCGGGTACACGGCAAGATTGTGAAAGACGAGAACTTCACCTTCTGGCTCGTTGATAACCAGAGTCTTAACGGATTGTTCGTGAATAAAAGCCGGGTGAATGCAAAGACAGAGCTGCATCCCGGCGACGAAGTACAGGTAGGTACTAACGGCCCGGTGTTTATTTTCGATGTAGACCCTCGTCCGCAGAACCTCATGGCCGCAACCCGGGTGGTAGAAATGCCTTCCAAAGCGACCGAAGAGTTTGTGCCGGAAGGTATGGCCACGACCGTGGCGTCAGACAAATCGGGCATTGGAAAGCAAACGTTTGAGCGGGTTATCACCCACGAGCGCAAGAAGTCGCAGCGTACCCTTGTGGCGAGCCTGGCGGGAGCACTCGTCATTATGGCAGCAGTGGGCTATGCGCTTAAGGATCAGTTTTCTTCCAATACCACAACAGTTTTTAAAAGTGATACCACCATTATTCAGCAGGTAAAGTCGGAGGCGTTTGACCCGGAAGCTATTGCCAAAGCCAATCTGGATAAAGTAGTATTTATTGAATTTGGGTATAAACTGATTTACACTCCGACGGGCGACGATGTATATCACCAGTACTACCAGCAGAAAGACCCCAAAACCGGCCGTATTACCGAAGTACCTCTGTACATAGAAGTAGAGCCCGGTAAAGTAGAGCCACTGCTGGGACTTAAAAAAGATACCCCCGTCGGACGGCCCATTGCCGTGTCGGGCGCCAGTGGCTCCGGCTTTATAGTGGACGAAAACGGCTTTATTCTTACCAACCGGCACGTGGCTGCCAGCTGGAACGCTTACTACTCGTTTCCCCAGGATGCTTTCCCCGGACTACTCTTACAAAATTCAGGCGGCGAATGGAAAGTGACCGGAAGGGTGGATAACCCCATCCGGTGGGTACCTGCCGAAACCATTTTCTTTGGCCGGAAGCCCATATCGGGCAAGACCATCGAGGGGGTGAATACCTACATGGAAGTGACCTTTGCCAAAAACGACCAGCGTACTCCCGGGAAAGTAGTGCGAATTTCGAATAAGCACGACGTGGCCATGATTAAGATTGACCTTCCTACCAAAATGGATGCTGTTTCGCTGAAGGATGCAGATGCCAACGTAGGAGCCGGGCAAAAGGTAGTAGTAATGGGGTACCCGGGCGTTTCACCGGATGTTATCGTGGCTAATAATTCCAATGACTTTGCCAATCGTAATGTACAGCTTGTTACCGTGCCCGACCCTACCGTTACGGATGGCAGTATCGGGAAAATCATCCGGGGTACCAGTTCGAGTTCGCTAGAAAGTGGCGTCACGGGCTACTACAGTACCATGGGTGATTACTACCAGCTTACGGTAAGCGCTACCGGAGCGGGTAACAGCGGCGGCCCCGTTTTTGACAAGGACGGCAACGTTATTGGAATTTTTACCGCCAGCCACACCGACCGCGAAGGAGCCCGTATCACTTTTGCCGTACCGATTCACTACGGCATGGAACTCATGGGGAGCAAAAGGGTAATCAATTAAGATTAAGAGCTATGCCAGGAGGGTTGTCACACAGAACCATCGGTAAGTACGCCTTAACGAAATGGTTGGGGTCAGGCGGAATGGGGGAAGTTTACAAAGCGGAACATAGTGTCTCCCGTCAACCCGCAGCCATCAAGATTCTGTCGCGGACGGATCAGGCAGCCCGGTTTCAGAACGAAGCTTATATACAGGCTTCGGCGCAGCACCCGCACATTGCCGCGCTCTACGACTATGTAGTTGAGGCCGGGCTACCCTGTATCATTATGGAGTACGTGGAAGGTCCAACCCTGGAAAAGCTGATTCACAAACACCGTCGTTTGCCCGAAGCATTTGCGCTGCAACTTTTAAAGCAGATTACCTCAGCCGTAGTGCACCTGCACGAAAAAGGGATTATCCACCGCGATTTGAAATCCTGCAATATCAAAGTTACCTCCGGAGGAACCGCCAAACTGCTGGATTTTGGCATTGCCAAAGCTACCTACACCCCGCGCCTGACCCGCGAAGGGTACGTAATAGGCACAACCTACTCCATGGCACCGGAGCAGTTTCATAATCAGGTGGGGGAAGAGTCGGACTGCTGGTCGTTGGGTGTGTTGCTGTACGAGATGCTGACCGGCTACCGGCCCTTTGATGGACGGTCTGAAACCGAAATCAGGATCAAAATTGAGCGGGGGGAGTACATGGCGCCCGATCTGTTGATTCCCGACCTGTCAAAATTCAGCCGGAAAGTTATTAAAAAGTTGCTCATGCACCACCCCAGGCACCGTATGAGCGCCCCTCAGTTGCTGGAACTACTGCAGAACCCGGCCGAAACACCGCTGGCACGGCTGTCCAACTGGCTTTCGGAGATACTATCCAGGTCTCACTGAAAGCAAACATGAACCAACTATCAACTATGTTTTGGAAAAAGTGGATATCAAACGCCTCTGAAAAGGACCCCTCTCCCGTACTGAATGAACTACGGGCGGTAGCCCTGTCGGATGTGGGCTGCGTGCGGGCAAACAACGAAGACGCCACCCGCTTCATTCGTCCGGCTACCCGTGAAGTACAGCTTAACAAGGGGTACCTGGCCATTGTGGCCGACGGCATGGGCGGTCACGCGGCCGGGGAAGTGGCCTCCCAGATGGCCACGGAAGTGGTATCCAAAACGTACTACCAGCGCGAAGAGAGTCCCGAGGAAAGTCTCTACTTTGCCCTGGCCAAAGCCAACCGTCTGATCTGGCAGGCAGCAGGTCGGAACTCCCGCCAGAAGGGTATGGGTACTACCTGCACCACCGTAGTGATTCGTGCCACGCAATTGTATGTAGCGCACGTGGGCGACAGCCGCGCCTACCTCTATAAAAACGGACAACTGATACGACTAACTACCGACCATACCTACGTACAGCGCCTGGTGAATGATGGAGTCATAAAACCCACCGAGGCCGAAACGCATCCCGAAAGGAACATCCTGACCCGCGCCATGGGCACCCACAACAAGGTAGAGATTGACGTAGAAAAACCCGGGTACCTGTTTGAGGAGGGAGACCGGCTCTTGTTATGCAGTGACGGATTGTATGACTACCTCACCGATGACGAACTGGCTGCGTGGCTCAACCTGGAAACGCTGAGCGAGTCGGCTCAGCAAATGATTGAGGAGGCCAAGGTACGGGGCGGGCACGACAACATCACGGTTCTGCTCATCGAGCGTATTAGCCCGGACGAGTCAGCAGTGGTGCGCCCTACTGAAAACCTTGACCTGCTATGATCGGACGAGCCATTCAAAACTACCGCGTGGAAGAGCTGCTGGGCGAAGGGGGTATGGGTACGGTCTATCGGGCTACGGATACCCTACTGCAGCGTCCAGTGGCTTTGAAGGTACTTCATTCCCACCTGCTGCGGGATACTACTTTTTTTGATCGGTTTCGCAACGAAGCCATCCTGTCGGCCCGCCTTAACCACCCTAATGTAGCGACGCTTTACAACTTTATTAAAGATCGTAACGATAACTTTATGGTGATGGAGTTTGTGGATGGGGCTACCCTGGAGCAACTCCTGCGCAGGCACGGCCACTTCTCCGTCGAAATCGCCGTCCGTATTATAGTTCAGGCCCTGGACGGACTGCACCACGCGCATCGCAAAGGTATTTTGCACCGGGATATAAAACCGGCCAACCTCATGCTTACCAAAGAAGGCAGCCTGAAACTCATGGACTTTGGCATAGCCCGGCTGGTAGGGAGCGAACGGATGACCCGCGTCAACCGGGTAATGGGTACCCTGGAGTACCTGGCCCCCGAGCTGCTGGATGGGGGGGAGCCTTCGGTGCAGTCGGATTTATACGCCGTGGGTGTTTTGTTGTACGAGCTACTCTCCGGAAAAATGCCCTTTACCGCCCAAACGGATTCCACGCTTATCAACAAAATACTGGCGCATAAAGCTATCCCGATTCGTGAACACATAGCTGGACTTCCGAAGGCGATTGAGGAAATACTTGAAAAACTGCTCCATAAAAAACCAGCTCAGCGGTACACCGACGCGGCCGAACTCCGGTCGGTGCTGGTGGCCCTGGTACCCCCCGGCCCGCTGGACTGGAATCAGTTTCAGGAGCCGGTGCGGACACCACGTACCAGGTTGTCGGCCAGTACGGCCGATAAGCCCCAGATAGAACCTACCCGCCTGGCGGGTACTTCGGCCAAAGTTGCCTACGGAGCGCGCCTGAACAGCCTGAAAAAAACATTGCTAAGTCTGGAGGGGCTGATTCTGCTGGGGGCACTCCTGATTGCCGTGGGGATAGCAGGTACCAGTTTGTGGGTCAGGAGTAGCCCGCCAGCTACCGGAGGTACGGCCCAGGAAAGTACCTCGAACAGCAACATGGCGGGTACTTTTACTGAAGAAGAAGAAAAGGCTCCATCAAATGAAGTACCTGCCGAGCGCACCGCCCTGGTCTATGAAAAACCACCGGCCAATTATCAACCCACCACCCCTCCTGATAAGAAAGCAAATCCTCCCAGGGACAAAGAAGCAAAGCCCAAAAAACAAAAACCCGAACCCACGGAAACACCTGTGCAGGTACCTCCTACCACCAAAGAAGAGGAACCCATAGCCAAAGAACCCACGCCCGTAGAAACGGAAGAACCCAGGCGGGCCGTGGAGAAATCCACCAGCCTCACCGTAGCGGTTGAGCTGCGAAATGAGTCTTTTCCCGTGGAGTTTACGGAAACCATTACTTCTGACCAGGAAACTGGAGGTGGGCGGGTACTTTGGTTGCGTACGCTGGCTCCCGTAGTCGTAAACGGTACTACGGTTATAGAGGCCGGGGCGCGGGTCCGGGGCCGGGTTACGGGCGCGCGAACGGCTACCAATTCCCAGCGGGCTTACCTGGCGGTTCAGTTTGAAGCCGTGGAAGCGGTTAACGGACAATGGATTTCTATTCGGTTTCCGGAGTACAGTGATAAGGACAGCGAGCGGGTAGTATTTCAGCGGAACCGGCGCGTTAACGGGCTGAGGGTAGTCCGTACCAGCCTTGTTTTTAAACAGCAGTAACTACGACCTTTCTTACTAACCATACTACATTCCACTTATCTACCAGCTACCCATCTGTCATGAAACGCCTTACTATTATTACTACTATTTCTGCTTTGCTCTTGTTGGGCTGGGGCATCCAGGCTCAGGACATCCGGTCCAATACCGAAGGAATCAGCCTAAGCGGTACTGCCAACTATTGCCACTGGTCCTCCAGCTTTTTTGACCAACTGGACGAGCTGGAACCCAACGGCCTGGGCGCGGGGTTACGCGTCGGGTACGGGTTCAATCAGCGCTTTGAAGTTTTTCTTAGCTACGAGGGCTTCTCCTTCCGGCACAACCTCCCCGAGGAATGGGACGTTTACCGTATGAATTCGCTGGGAGCGGGGCTGCGTATGAACCTGGGAGGTACCCTGCAGCGCCTGAGGCCCTTTGTGGAAGTAGGGTACAGCAGCCATAATTTGCTGATTAATCCGGTGTTTTTGAATGGTAACTCCTTTGAGTTCCGGATGAAAGGGCCGGCCATTATGGCTTCGGGTGGTTTGCGTTATTTTTTATCAGAAAACCTGGCCCTAAATGCTTCGGTGGGGGGGAGTTACGGCAAAATCAGCAGCTTTCTGGGAAATGGTTCCGGCTTTGAGGACCGCCCGGATATCCGCACGGTCCGGGCCAATGTAGGGGTGAGTTTCTTTATACATTGATTTTTTGTATATTTCCTTATAAAAGTCATTGGTCAGTTCTTCGAAATTTATTAACTGAGTGCGTATGGTCATCGCAAAACAATCTGGGTTTTGGATAATGATGCTCCTGTCGTTTCATACGGTCCAGGCGCAGGACCTGACGACTGACAGCCTGATTACGCGTCGGCAAATTATAGTTAAGCAGCAGGCTTCCACCGGACGCGACTCTACGCTGGTAGCTACAACTAACCTGCTCACTGAGCGGCTTTTCAACCAGAACGATCCCCGGGCCGGGGCTTATCTGGATTCTCTTCGGCTGCTTACCGCTAAGGCAAAGTGGAAAAAATCCCGGGGGCTATACCTGAGGGCACTGGGTAAAAGCTTTGATGTTAAAGGTAAATATACGGAAGCATTCAGTGCCTACACCCAGGCAATTGAAGAACTGGAAAAGGCGGGGGGCGACCTGTACGATTTGACCTATACCTATGTATTGGCCGCTTTTGTGCTTAACAACAACGGCCTGACTGACCGCTGCCTGCAGTACCTGGAAAAAGCTCGCCCATTGGCCGAAAAAAATCAGAATACGAACAACCTCGGCTGGATTCTGGATTTTTTTGGCGACTACAACTACTACAGCTCTTTTGGCGTACAAAACTACCGCAAAGCCCTAAGCTATTACAAGCAGGTTGAAAAGCTCCTGCCCCGGGCCACCAGTCCCAATCTGAAAGCGGATAATCCGCATTGTCTGGCTAACTGTTACGCTAGATTAGGAAACGAAAAGCTGGCCAACGAGTACCGTGAGAAAGCGCTGGCGATAGCCCGGAAGTACAATAACCGGGTGGTGATATTTGCGATATACGCCGACCTGGCCGATGTATACGAAGAAAAAGGACAGTACGGCAAAGCCATCGAATACCGCCGGACCAGCCTGGATTTCGCCCGGGAGTCGGGTTGGCAGGAAATGCAGTCGCGGGCGGAGAGTAACCTGTACAGTACCTACAAAAAAGCGGGCGACTACAAGAGCGCGCTCCTGTACCTGGAAGAGCACAAAGCCCACGAAGATAGCATGGAGCGCTACAAGTTACAGAACAAGTACAATGAGCTACAGGCCGGTTACGACGCCGAAAAACGCGAAAGCCAGATTAAAAATCTTGAGAATGAAAGCCTGGTCCAAACCCGGAATTTTCTGATAATTCTGCTTCTGTCCGGAATTGCCAGTATGGTTTATATTAGCCGGACAAACCGCCGCCTCCGGAAAAACAATGAACAACTGAGGGCCAAGAACCGGGAAATAGAAGAAGCCCTGACCCGCGGACAAACCATGGAACGGGAGCGTATGGCCTCGGAATTACACGATAATCTGAATACTAAGGTAGCGGCTGTACGCTGGCGTCTGGAAGCCCTGAACGGCGCGGGATGGCAAAGCTCAGACCAGAAAATTGTAAGTGACGTGCTGGAAATGATTAACGATGTGTACGGCGATATACGGCTGATTTCGCACAACCTGGTACCCGAAGAACTGGAAACCCGGGGGCTGAAGGTGGCTCTCCAGACCCTGATTGGTAAACTGAAAGGGAATGATAAGGTGGAGTTTAACTTCGTTTTTGATGGGAACGAAAACCGGCTTGCCATTGCGGTGGAGTACCAGTTGTACACCATTGTTCTTGAGCTGGTCAATAACATCATCAAGCACGCCAAAGCCCGCCACGCCTGGATTAGCCTCACCTACCAGACCAGCCGAGTGGTGCTGACCGTCAGTGACGACGGCGTGGGCTTCAACGCAACTACCTCCCGGGTCGACGGGGTCGGTTTGCGCAATATTCAGAACCGGGTGGAGCAGCTAAGAGGTACCTGGCAGGTAGAAAGTAAGCCCAACCATACCAAAGTAAGGGTGGAGATTCCGGTAGAGGAAGCGATTATTACAGAATCTTATACTTAATGGCGTACTTGATAATGCCAATGAAATTTTTGGCCCCGAGTTTTCGCATGATGTTGTGCCGGTGGGTTTCGACGGTACCTACACTAATAAAAAGCCGGTCGGCAATTTCGGTAGTGGAAAATTCCTGAGCAATCAGACGCACAATTTCCAGCTCCCGTTTGGTGAGTTGCGCAAAATCCTTGTGGTCAGCGTTTTCTTCCTGCCGGGGGGTACCCATCATCAACTCCCGCATCACCGACTCACTGAAGTACTTCTGTCCCGAAGCTACCGTACGCAGGGCATTTTCCAGTTCGGTCCGGTTGGCTTTTTTCATAACGTATCCCGCTATACCCGCCCGATAAGCGTCCTGTATGGCATCCAGTTCATCTTTCACTGTAAGCATAAGTACCTTCATATCCGGGTAAGACTCCCGCACCTTTACCGTCAGTTCTATTCCGTTGAGGTAAGGCATGTTCAGGTCCGTTACAAGTACATCTATCTGATTCAGTTCCAGAAACTCCATTACCTTTCGGCTGTCATTAAGGGTACCTACTACTTCAATGTTTTCCATGGTTCCGAATAACAGCGAGAGGCTATCGGAAATAATCTGATGGTCATCTACCAGTAAGACCTGAACGGGCGTTGTCATACCAGGAAAAGCTTCTGCTACGTGGGTTGCTGAGGTAAATACTTTCTATGTTAATGCACCGGACCCTCGTCGGGAGGTCAAAAACATATAGTATACTACGTTACAGGTAAATATACTATAAATCAGCGGGTTTTATATTTATTTCTGATTTAATAGAAACTTTAAAAGAAAGGAAAACTACCTCTGCCAACGGTGGCAACGCGATTCGATGCTACCGTGACCCCGGCGCTGGGGGTAAAGTTTTAGGTGATTTATAGGACTACACCAGGGACTCGCTACCCGTGGCACGGTTTCAAACCGTGCCACGGATAAGCAGGCTTTACCGTAGTAAAAAATAAAGCAGAGCGCCTACTACTATATGTAAAGGTTTCTTATATTTCAGGGGCAATCGGAAAACTGATCCATCCATCCTCTAACCACTCCATCCCATGAAGCACTATACCTACGAGTACACCAATCAAAAAGCCCTTTTCCTCCTGTTAGGTACCTGCTTTGTTTTGCTAATAGTTCTTCTGCTTGGTATACCCTACATGGCCCCTCTCCTAGGAAGTACACTTTATGCCACATTGGCTATAGGTACCCCTTTTCTCGTTTTCTTTCTCAATAAGAAGAAAATAAAGAAAGTGGGAGAAGCCCACCTGGAGGATACGTCGCTTACCGTTATCCTTTTCAACCAAACCCGGCACATCCGGTTTAGTGAGCTTAAATCCTATAAAGTAGAACACTATAATGGTACCAGGCTAAGCTGTACCTTTACGGATAACACCAAGTTCAGGCTGGTTGCGAATTATCAGTTTTGTAAGCCCGAGGCATTTGAAGCCTTATGTGATGATCTGGAACGTACCATCAATCAGTACGTAGTCGAAACCAACACCGAACTGGTTCGTAAGCCTTCTTTATATGAGCAAAAATGGATGCCTTTTCTATTGGTAGCCATGTCCTTGACGATGGTATGGGTGTTCTTTCGCACTTATTCATCCGGTATCAAGCCTCCACTTTCCAGTTATTCTCCTGTAATCATTCTGGCAGGTTTATGGGCTGCCTATTTTAAAGCCCGTGAAAAAAATAAAGGTAAAGTACCTCATGTCTAGCACCGCTACCAATGAAACACTTACTACTAACTCTGGGCTTCCTGTGGATACTAAACGGGCCTGCGGTAGCTCAGGAGGTTATCTACGCCACGCAGGATACCGTTTATATCAATGCCGTAGAGGCAGCGCTAAAAGCCCTGAAAGTGGGAGATTGTACTACCTGCCTCACCCAGTATAAACGGGCCTTTTCGGTTTCCCATACAAGTGCCATGAGTACCTTACGGGCTGCGGTATGTGCCTGTCAGTGCCAGCAGAAGGAGCAGGCCCATATTTATATGAAAAAGGCCATCGCTTTAGACTGGGAACTTAGCGAGGAAATATGGGAAGATCAGCAGGAGCATCCGGAGTTAGCCCCTTTGCGAGCCAGCGCCCTGGCCGCGGACTTTCAGCAGTACCTTGACGAAGAAAAGAGAGCCGCAGGACGTAACCCAGACCTTGAACGCGAGTTAAAGCAGATTCGTGAAGCTGACCAGAAGCCCCGGCTGAAGATGGACACCGTTGGCCGCGAGTACGGCTTTGATTCTCCGGAGGCAAAACCCGTGTGGGAAGAGATGAAGCGTGTTGATTCTGTCAATCTTCCCAAAATAGAGCGGATCCTTCAAGAGCATGGCTATCCCGGTAAAACGCTGGTCGGCGAAGATCAATCTATAACGGCCTGGTTAGTGATCCAGCACGCTGCACTGGCCGTTCAGGAAAAGTACTTCCCCCTGATACAGGAAGCGGCTCAACAGGGCGAATTAGATAAATCACACCTGGCTTTACTGGTGGATCGTATCCGCGTTTTCAAAGGTCAGAAGCAACTATTTGGTTCCCAGGTAAGGAATGGCCCGGATGGTAAACCTGCCGGATTCGAACCTATTGAAGATGAGCCAAATGTGAATAAACGACGAGCAGAGATGGGGCTTCCTCCCCTTGAGGATTACGCAAAACACTTTGGCTTTGAGTATGTAGTACCCAAGGAGTAGGAGGGGCTTACCCGTGCCACGGTTCAAAACCGTGGCACGGGTACTATAAAAGAAATTTACCGTATATCCTGAATACGCCCCTGGCTCAGGTCGCCGGATTCGTACCCTTTCCTGAACCAGTACATGCGTTGCTGGGAAGTACCATGCGTGAACGCATCGGGTACTACGTAGCCCTGCGATTCTTTCTGTAGTTTATCGTCGCCAATGGCATTTGCCGCAGTCAGGGCGGCTTCCAGGTCGCCGGGTTCCAGAATATTGCTCATTTCGTGCGCCCGGTTGGCCCACACGCCCGCCAGAAAATCGGCCTGCAGTTCCAGCTGCACCGAGAGCTTGTTGTAGTCGGCCCGGCTCAGCCGCCCGCGCTGCTGCTGCACCTGGTCCGAGATCCCCATCAGGTTCTGCACGTGGTGGCCTACTTCGTGAGCGACCACGTAGGCCACGGCAAACTCACCGGGCGCGCGGAACCGCTCCCTCAACTGGTCACAAAACGAAAGATCAATGTAAACCTTCTGGTCGGCCGGACAGTAAAACGGACCCATCGCGGCGGAGGCACCGCCGCAGGCGCTTTGGGTGGCGTCGTCAAATAGCTGTAGGGTAGGGGCCTGGTACTGCGAGTTGTTTTCGGCGTAAATTGTGGTCCATACGTCTTCGGTACTTCCCAGTACTGCCGATACAAAATCGGCCATCTGGTCATCGGGTCGCGGCCCCGCCGGGCGTGTTTCATTCTGTGCGGTCGGTTGCTCACTACCCTGAATCTGGGATAGGATTTCGCCCGGGTCCTGGCCGGTGAGGAGGCCAATCGCCAGCAAAATCACAAAGCCGAGCCCACCCACGGCTACCTTGCCTCCGCTGGACATGCCGCGGCGGTCTTCTACGTTTCTGCTTCTCCGTAAGTCCTGCCAACGCATAGTTATCCTTGATTTTAAGTTATTCTTTTACCAGTGAAGTACCTTTACCAACGTACCTGCTCCGGGAGCGTGTGAGCAGGAATCCCGGTACGTGGTTAATGTTTAAACCAGAAAGTGCAGGTGGCAAGCCAGAGCAGTGGCTGGTACTTGGTAAATAACCTCAAAAGCGGGGAAGTGTTTTCTGGGTAACGAAAGGTAGTTCTCCATCCATCTGCGTAAACGAATATCATCCGTTTTTCGCCCGGTGGCTGGCCGGTTTCAAAGGGGAAAGCGGGCCGGGTACTTTTGGTGGAGGAGCGCGGTGGCCCGGCGGGAGGTCGGGTCCGGAAAGGAATTAAAAAGCCACGGCTGAGTTCGGCCGTAACTTCCTGATTGTATAGGTAAGGTATTTTGGTAGTACCCTAAGCAGGATTTGAAGTACCGCTTTCAAATATTCCCTTTCGTTGAACAAAAAATTGCTCGAGAAACTTCAAATTACCAGCTTTTAAAGGTTGAGGCAGGAAATCTATGACACAGGAATAACTCAGTGCTTTTAATTTATCCGCAGGATCCATGGAAGACGACAATATGCAGACGCAGGTATTGGGAAATTGCTCCTTTGACAATATCGTAAAGGTGTCAAGAAACTCCCAGCCGTTCATGACGGGCATATTAACATCCAGAAATATAAGATCAGGTACTCTGTTGCCTTCCTGAGCAGCTACCAGTGCCAGATAGTTCAGGGCTTCCTGTCCGTTTCGCTGAATCGTAATGTTTTCAGCGAAACTATACTTCCTGATGGCCCTTTCCACTAAGCTAATGGTGATTTCATCGTCCTCTACAATCAATACATTTGTTACCATTCAGCCGATATTCGTTTATTTATCTGGTAAAGGTAGTAAAATATTGTTTAATATTGGGTGGAGCGCGGTGGAGGAACAAGGCCGAGAAAATCGCTGCTTCGCGCAATAGAAGACAAAAACAGCCCGCCACAACTACCAGCGACTAGTCAGTTCACCACATGGTTACTACCACATTCCCTACTTTCTGTCCTGTTTCTACAAAGCGGTAGGCTTCGGCAATCTGGTCGAGGGGGTAAGTACTGTCGATCACGGCCCGGTACTTTCCCTGTTCGGTAAGATCCCTGACGAGGCGGATACTCTTTTTGTAATCGGACGGAATAGGAAATATCACTTTGGTAGCACCCGCCAGCGGCGTTACCAGGGCCAGGAAAATATTCTGCGCTCCATACCCCAGCTCCGACGAAATATACGCGCCCCCCGGCAGCAGCAGCGGCTTGCACCGGCCGTAGGAACTCTTGCCCACGGTGTCAAAAACGTAATGGTACTTCTCGTCCTGTTGGGTGAAGTCTTCCCGGCTGTAGTCAATGACCCGCTCGGCCCCCAGGGCTTTGACCAGTTCAAGATTCCTGGTAGCACAAACCGCCGTTACCCGGGCGCCGTAGAACTTCAGGAGCTGCACCGCCGCCGACCCAATGGCCCCGGTAGCGCCGTTTACAAGTACCTTCTGCCCGGCCACGAGGGAGATTTTATTGATAAAGTTATAGGCGTAGTGGGTACCTTCGGAGCTGGCCGCCGCCTGCTCGTAGGAGGTACCTTTGGGTATATGGGTGAGGGCCCGGTCCTCGGCCAGTGTCAGGTACTGGGCCTGGGTACTCAGGCCTATATCTTCAAACCCAAACACCCGGTCCCCGACTTTAAAAGCCGTTACGTCTTTGCCCATGGCTTCTACCTGACCCGCAAACTCGGTACCCGGAATGGGGTTGCGGGGCCGTCGCAATCCCGTAAAAAAGCGCATGATAAACGGCTTCGCCCGCAGCATGGCGCAGTCGGTGCGGTTGACGGTAGCGGCGTGGACGCGCACCAGTACCTCGTTGTCTTTGGGTACCGGCCTCGCTACCTCCTGTACTTTCAGGACAGAGGGCGGTCCGTATTCGGTGTAAGTGGCGGCTTTCATGGGTGTGTTTGGTAAAAATCAAGTAATAAAGTACTTTGAGCGGACATTGCAGATAGTCAAATACAAGCATTTTTTACAGTTACTAACAACAAACTAACCATTTCATCGACCATGAAAACCATTCACTTCTCTCTTGACATCAAATCATTTTTTGTAGGAGCCTTTACTCTTGGGGGCATTCTGCTACTAGCCAATTTTACACCTGCCGGGAAAGGCCAATCAGCGTCTGATATTATTGATACACGCCGCTTCCAGGTCGTAGCCGGGGATAGAGAGACGGTTATCCTAGACACCCAGACGGGGCGTTTTATTGTTTCACCGGGTTATATTGGTCAGCCCCGCTGGGTCAACGGAGACTTTGAAGAACTTCTGAAGCGGGAGAGGAAGTAGAGTAAGTACTTCCCCACACTTCATAATGTTTCATTTCGATTAAACTGCTTGAATTGTGGTATAAAAATGTTACACTACTATTTCCTAACCTAGAAAATAGTAGTGTAACACCCTTGATAGTTAAGTACTTGCGCAAAAGTACTTTGCATTAGAATTATTTACAATCCGGTATTATACAGCAACTTAGAGAACTAACCACTAAAAGCTAATTTCTGATAGCTACTTAATTATCTGGTAGTTATACTTTACTTCAGCATCGGAAACAACCGCTTCAAATCATCTTCGGTAGGGCGGGCGCCGTATTCACAAATTTCAAAGGCTTCGGCGTGTTGTACCTGAGCGGCTTTGTCTTTGCCGTACCACTTTTCCAGCGAGGCCCGTACTTCGGGTGTTATTCTTGTCGCCCGGGTTTTAGCTAACCACGGTTCCTGCTCGGCTTTGTTGGCAGGTACCTGGTCCAGGAAGCCACCGATCCAGGGGAGCCACTCGTACACCTGTGACTGGTGCGCGTCCAGGGCGTGTACCTTCTGGGCGTACACGGGCGTGATGTCAATGGCTACGTCGGGCCGGAAGGGGTTGGGGCGCTGGAAGTGGTCCTGGAAGTACAGGAATATCGGGTTCTTCTGCAGGCGGGGCGTTTCGGGAGCCACGTTAGGTACCGCTACCATGTAGGCGGCGTCCTGCACCAGTACGCCGGTGTAGCGGTGGTCGGGGTGGTAGTCGTTGGGGCGCGGGGCTATGACCACGTCGGCGTCCCACTCGCGCATCTTTTTGATGAGCTGCAAGCGGGTTTTGAGGTCGGGCAGGAGCTGACCATCGTGGTTGTCAAGTACGTCGTAGGTCACGCCAAAGCGCTTGCCAGCTTCCTGGGCCTCAGCGAAGCGGCGTTTGGCCAGGGCTTTTCCTTTCATGGTCTGGTGGCCTGCGTCGCCGTTGGTCACTGCCACAAATTTAACGGCATGGCCCATGGAGGCCAGCAACGCGGCGGTACCCCCACCTTTCAGGTCGCAGTCGTCGGGGTGCGCGCCGATCATGATGATACGAATGGGTTTGGTAGCGGTCTGCGCCCAGGCAGTAGTACCCGCGCCAAGCGCCAGAAATAGTACGAGCAGGAGTGATGTCAGACGATTCATAGGTGTAATTGGAGTTAGGTTTTAGGTACTTGTTTAGTTGTTATACCCACCCTTTGGTGGTTACTACTTACTCTGTAGTTGTGCTTGTGGGGACACAGGCACAGGTGATGGTACTTGTTTACTCAGCTTGTAGTGCCATAAATGTTTTTGCTTTTTCCCTGATCTTGTCGGTTTCGCAGCCGTTGGCCAGGTGGCCGCAGTTGCCGGTCAGCTCGAGGAGTTCGGCGTTCAGGTCGCGGGCCAGCTGGATAGCCGACAGCGGATTGACCATGTGGTCCTGCAAGGCTACCACCACCAGTACCTTTGCCTGGGTACTCCGGAGGGCCTCTTCCCGGTCGCGGCCCCGGAATACATCGTGGCCCAGCATGGCTCTGAGCTGCGAGGCCCAGTTGTAAGGATTATTGTTTTTGACGTATTCGGCCTCCTTGGCCTGTACATGTTGCCGGAATTCCTGTTCGGTGGGGAGCTTTGCGTAGTAGTAACTGGGCGAGGTCAGGTGCATTTCGTGCAGAGCGCCCACGGTTTTCATGGCGTCGGTACTGTACTTACCCCGTTCCAGCACGGCCAGTTGCGTACCCCACAGGAAGCGGTCATAGGCCGACTGGTTGGGCGTACCTACAATGGAAACGACCTTGTTCATCAGGCCGGGGTAGCTAAACAACCACTCAAGGCTTTGCATGCCACCCATAGAAATGCCCGCTACGGCGTACAGGTGGGGCAGGCCCAGATGCCGGGTAACCAGCTCGTGCTCGGCCCGTACCATGTCCCGGATGGAGAAAGTGGGAAACTGACCGTTGGGCTGCGCTTTGCTGTTGGAAGGTGAGGACGACACCCCATTGCCCAGGGCATCAACTACAATGGTAAAGAAGCGGGTACTGTCGGCTACCTGACCCGGAGCGGCCATGGATAATTTCTGCTGGCTGGTACCCGTAAACCAGGTAGGTACCAGTACGGCGTTGGAGTGGTTGGGGTTAAGGGTGCCGACGGTGCGGTAGCCCAGGCGGCAATTTTTAATTACCTGTCCGTTTTCCAATTTAAAATCACCCAGATTAAAAAATCGTTGCTGGGCCGTGGCAAGGTGGGTAAGTACTAAGATGAAAAGCAGAAAGCAATACGACTTCAAATGCATTAGGTACAGGTTGAATTTACTTTTAAAGCCAGCATTGGGGCTGAAACTACTGTACCCGTGCCACCAGGACCGGCACCAAACGCCCCAGACCAGTCCTTTGGGGAGCGTATAGGGTGGAAAGGTAGTTTCTGGATTGACTCTACACCTTTGCAAAGGAGTTGTGGAGATAAATAGGGCTAAATAATCGAAATGGCATTGATTATTTGAGCATTATCTTAATTTTACATCAAAATGTAATTGCCTGTTCATGCCATTTACTAACTACTTTACGGTAGATAGTCTGGTAAGGGATTGCGGTTATTTAATCCATTTGAAATTTTCTGACTCAGGTACCTGAAAGAAACAGGTAAGGTTGGCCCGACGGTCAACCACTTGCTGTCCTTTCTGGGGGCTTGTTCACAAATCAATCAATAGTAAATGGAGAAGAATGTACTTCCTAAGACAAAAGGCGGACCTATGCTGTCAAATCAGCAGGAAGAATACCCTTTACAGCAACGCGAAAAAAAGTACGGGTACTTTGATCAACTGCATATTCCGACTGCCATTTTGCTGGGCGACGCGCTGGTCTATGACTTTGTGAATCCGGCCTATTGTGAACTGGTCAGCAGAAGGGCCGAAACGCTCCTGGACAAGCCTCTTTTTGAAGTTTATCCGGAATTGAAAGAGACCCCCATTGAGGACGTTATCAATAAAGTACTGCAGAGCGGGGAGCCCCAGCAGGTTGATGAAATCCCTGTTGTGTTTAAACGAAATGGGCTGATGTACAATGGGTACTTCAACATAAAGTACCAGGCCCTGCGGGGCAAGCAGGACACCGTTGAAGGGATAATCGCCGTTGGCTATGACGTAACCAGCCAGGTAGAAGCCGGAAAAAAATTGGCCGAAAGTCAGCAGCAACTCATTCAACTGGCCGACGCCATGCCGCAGGTGGTCTGGATAGCCGATCCGGACGGAATAGTAACTTACTACAACAAACGTGTAAATGAACTGTCGGGCGCTACCCAGGGGGCCGACGGAAAATGGCATTGGGCAAGTGTAGTCCACCCTGACGACCGGGCGCTTACGCTGGAAGTATGGCAGAAGGCCGTAACCACCGGTACCGTGTACGAGATAGAGCACCGCCTGGCTATGTGTGACGGCTCTTTCAAATGGCACCTGAGCCGGGGTTTCCCCCAGCGGGACGCGGAAGGTACTCTACTCAGGTGGTTTGGTACGGCTACCAATATTGATATGCAGAAAGCTTTCTCGGAGCAACAGGAGCAACAGGTAGCGGAGCGTACGCAGGAACTGCACCATTCGAACCGCTCGCTGGAAGAGAAAAACGCGCAGCTGCAGCACGCCAACAAAGAGCTGGAATCGTTTAACTACGTAGCCAGCCATGACCTGCAGGAGCCATTGCGCAAAATTCAAACCTTTGTAAATCTTCTGCAGAATAACTGGCACCTGGAGCAGAAGGCCAACTACCTGGCCAAGATACATACCTCGGCCCAGCGTATGTCGGTCCTGCTGCAGGCCATCCTGAACTACAGTCGGCTGAGCCAGAAAGAGCAATCGTTCATCACTACCGACCTGAATCTGGTACTGCGGCAGGTACTGGACGACTTTGAACTACTCATCTCTGAAAAAGGGGCCGTAATTGATAGTGGTGAATTGCCTCATATTCAGTCCATTCCGGTACAGATGAGCCAGCTGTTTGGCAATCTCATCGGCAATGCGCTCAAGTTTTCGGACAACAACCCGGTCATAAGCATTACCGGTACTGTACTTACCGCCCCCGTTCCTGAGGTACCTCTGGTCATAAGTCCCGGGCAACCCTACGTCAGGCTGGTGTTTGATGACAACGGAATCGGGTTTGATGAGAAGTACGCCGACAAAATGTTTATGCTTTTCCAGCGCCTCCACAAAAGAGAAAGTTACACCGGAACGGGTATTGGCCTGACCATCTGCAAGCGCATCGTTGAACTTCATAATGGCTATATCCGGGCCGAAAATAAATCCGGGCCGGGAGCGGTGTTCCAGGTGTACTTGCCGGTGGTGCATACCCCCAAAGACAAACCGCTGTAAGGCACTTCCCTTTTGATTAATGAAGGTACTTTCCTAAATAAGCAGGAGCCCCGGTTTTGGGGCTCCTGCTTATTTGTTTATCCTGAAATGAAATTATTTGTTTAGTACCACCATATTTTCAACCAGGTAAGACCCGGCTTCCGTAATGAGGTTATACACGCTGGTCAGGGTACTGGCGTTGGCCTGAATAATACCTACCTTCCAGGCCGACACGCCCCCCGTTGCCGCTTCAAAGTGATACAATACATCGCCCTTTACCAGCTCCTGCACCGCCTTGGGTCCCAAACCGGTCTGTACCGGACGCGACGGAGTAGCTTCCAGCAGCAGCGCCGGTACCAGGGGCCAGGTGCTGCGGCTGGCGGTTCGTTCGTCCACCGGGCGCAGGTACAGCTCCGTGACGGCAGCACAGGTGTTTTCCTGGACATCTACCTGCTGTACCCGGGTCGTTACCAACTGGCCGTTCCGGTAGCACTTGACGATATCGCCGGTTTGTACAGCCGAAATGGGTTTTAAACTGCCATCGCCCATGGTAATGGGTACATGGCCCGGAAAGTAATAATCCGTCTTCTCGGCCGGCTTAACCGCCACCGTATCGGTACCCTGAGTGACCGTTGCTACCGGCTGCCCTGGCGACTGCGCCGAAGCGCTGCCACCGGACAGTACCATGGCCAGAACGAAAATGGTTTTACGCATGATGGGTGAATAAAACACAATACTAACAGATTTCTATGCTTTGGAAAGCCTGACGTAGGCTTTGCTTACTACGTTAGGAATAGCGCCCGCCGCTACCAGTACCAGCCCGCTGAAGACCAGTACCGTTGGGTTGGTAAATAAAGTACCGGTCGACAGGATTCCCAGAATGAGCAAGGTGGAGAAAGGCAGCGAGAAAGCCAGCATCAAAACGGCCAGTTCCAGGTCAAAGGTACGCTTTTCTTTGGCCAGTGACCTGGCTTCTTCCTTGGCGTGGAAAGCCGAGATATGGGCCAGTGGCCAGAAACTCGCCGAACTCAGGGGCACCACAATAGCCAGCAGTACCATAGAAGGCTCGCTGATGTGAAATACGTAAATCATACCGGCACTGATGAGCATGGTACTACCTGCCCGGAAGAAAAGGATAGACGTAACCAGCTTTTTCTTGCCGTCTTTCAGCTGCACCGCCAGCCCGATGAATATCAGCACGAGGGGCGTCATCAGGGCGCTTGTTTTATCAAAAATATCAGTCACCACCGGGGGTAGGGTAGTAAAGTTAACGCCCACACTCAGTAGTACTATAGCCAGGATGATGAGGAGGTTGATGGGTTCCTGCACCATACTGAGCAGCAGACTCTTGATTTTACTACCCGTGTTGGTTTCTTCGTCGCTACTGTTCTTGAGGAACATGTTCATAGCCAGCAGGTACAGCGTAATCAGGACAAAGAATTTATTACCTACATCGGCCAGGGCCGCAATGGCCAGACTTTTCTGCCCCAGAAATTCAGCAATAAACGGAAAGCACGACAAACCGGGAGCCAGCGATGGAATGAGCATCATGAGGGTACGGCCGGTAGAGCTGTTCTTTTCAATGCCAAAAAGGGAAAAAGCCAGGGGCGCCGAAAAGTACATCAGGAAATTAAAAACTAGCGTAACCAGCGGTATGAGCAACAGGGTAGAGTCCATTTCGATTTTCATCAGGGAGATAAAAATCGTAGAGGGCAGCGCTACCGAAAGCACAATTTCCTTGATACCGTTGGTCTGCTCTTTGTTCTTAAACTTAGACCTCAGGACCAGTCCCAGGGCTATCAGCAGTAATAAAGTTATGGTTTTTTGAAAGGCATCGCTCATAGTTGAAATGAGTTAAAGGGGTACTAACTATCGGCCAGAGAAAGTCTGTTGGCCCATAGAAACTGTCAGGTTTATCTGGTGTAACAGGCGAAGCCGGAGGTTTCCGGCTTCGCCCGAACGGGCCCGCTACAGGCCCCATGGTTTAGCTAAGTTGCCCCAGGGCGCTCACAAATAGCTTCATTTCGTCCATGGTACCAATACTTACGCGGCACCAGGGTTTGCCCTGAATCTCAAAAGCTCTGATGCCTACGCCTTTGGCCGACATTTTTGTAAGCAGGTCCTTGCCGGGTATACCTACGGGGAAAATCACGAAGTTGGTGTACGATGGAATGTACTTGTAACCCATTTTGTCCAGGTTCTCGTACAGGTACAGCTTGGCCTCGTGGTTCAGCTTGCGGGTGCTGGTCTGGAACTCGGCGTCGTCCAGGCTGGCGTTGGCGGCGGCAATGGAGGTAAAGGCTATACCCATACCACCCCGGGTAATTTTCTGAATCTGATCCAGGGTAGACGGCAGGGCCGCGATGTATCCTACGCGCAGTCCGGCCATACCCATGATCTTGGAAAAGGTGCGGGCCACGATTACGTTTTTCTTTTTGGTCAGCAGCGACACCATGCTTTCGGTATCGGCTCCTACGGCCAGTTCCAGGTAGGCTTCATCCACAAACACGGGTACCTTCTCCGATACGCGTGAGCAGAAGTCGAGCAGGTCTTTACCGGCCGTGACGCTACCCACCGGGTTGTTTGGATTACATACGTACACCAGTTTAGTATCCTTGTCAATAGCGGCTTCCATGGCTTTCAGGTCGTGCGACCAGTCTTCTTTGCAGGGAATCGCCTTCCAGGTAGCACCGGTAGACTTCGCCACATTGATCAGCGACATGTAGGTTGGGTCAGCCGAAACAACGTTACCACCGTTGGCAAAAAGTACCAGCGCCACTTTCTCCAGCAGGTCCGATGACCCCGGCCCCATCATGATATGGTCCGGCGTAACTCCTTCCTTCTTAGCTATTTTGGCCATCAAATCAGTCAGCTCTTTCCAGGCGTAGCGGTTACCCCCTTCTACCGAGGCAGCTACTGCCTTACGGGCCGACACGGGTGGACCATAGGGGTTCTCATTCGCGTTCAGTTTAGCCAGTATTTTAGGGGCAATTTTTTCGTCCAGGAAGTACTCACGTACCATGGGGCTGCGGAAAATCCGGTTTTCGGGGTCCAGGTTGAGGGGCGCGTTTGAAAAGGCACCCATGCTCAGGTGGGGAGCGGCAACCATTCCTCCCAGGGTCAGCAAGCCTGACTTCAATAGATTACGGCGGTCTATTTTCTGATTCATAGTATTGTAGGTTTAACAGGTTTTAACTCTTTGGCAGTGATTGAATAATCGGTTGTTGAAATGGTACCTTGTTATTTGGCCTGAATCTGCGACAGACGCGTAAAGGTGATTCCCTTGTGGGTACCTGTCCAGGAAATTTTTACGGTATTTCCCGCTTTGGGAGCCGCCAGGCCCAGTTCCGCCCAGGTTTTTTCAAGCGT
Organism: Telluribacter sp.; assembly: GCF_035998675.1. Lineage (NCBI taxonomy): Bacteria > Pseudomonadati > Bacteroidota > Cytophagia > Cytophagales > Spirosomataceae > Telluribacter > Telluribacter sp. The sequence continues at coordinate 255,113 of NZ_DASYHI010000013.1, read as the reverse complement.
AACTTCACCGCTGGCGTTTGACGAAACCTCCCCTAATGTCGCCCCGGTGCGGAGCGTGATCTTCATCGGAATGTTCGCTACGGGTAGGGAGTCAATGCCCCTGGTATGGTCCAGGATGTTGGTCTTGTCCAGCTCGAGCAGACGCGCTTTCAGGACTACTTTGGCGTCGGCGGCCGAATAGGTTACTGTAGGATCAGCCGCCAGGGGAGCACCAAAAGGAGCCCCTACGATATCAACCAATACCGGAGCCACCACCCGGTCTACAAAGGGGTCTTCTACCTTGCAGGAAGTAACAGCCAGGGCCAAAGCGACTACGCAGCTCAGGGTCGAAAGGTATGTTATGTATTTTTTCATAATCTTTGTCATTTACTGTGAATTGGAAACTGATTTACTACCTGCGGCCTGCCTTATTCTACCCACCAAAGCTTAGTCTTCATGTCGTTGGGGCCACCGTTGAGTGTTTCGGCGGCCTTCACACTGACCTCGTTCAGGGAGTACTCCGAGTTGGGATAGGCAAAGCGGGTAGGTAGTACGCCATCGTTGACGAATATGGCCCGGCTGTCGGCCGCCGGGAATACGGGGAATCCGGTACGGCGTTTTTCGGTCCAGGCTTCGATACCCTGCCCGAACAGCGCCACCCATTTCTGCTCAAGTACTTTTTGTTTGGTGGGAGTGCCCAGTTTGGTCATAAAGTCGGCGGGTACCGTCAGGCCGTACTGGTTGAAAGAAGCCGCAATACCTTTTTCGAAGTACCCCTGCGCGTCGCCGCTGATATCACCATCCAGCGCCGCTTCGGCCAGAATCAGGTTTAATTCCGCAAACGTCATGATTACCTCGGGAGCGTCGGCTTTTACGAAGTAGTTTCCGATGGTGGAGCTGGTAGCCAGGTAAGCCGTGGCAACCGCGTCGGGCAGTCCGTTGGGGTGGCCCTGGTACTTACCATCCTTATTAGGGTTGGCAAATACTGTAATACGGGTATCGCCGAGGGCGTTCATCTTGTCGGCCAGGGTAGAGCTGATATTCCAGTCGGTCCGTCCGTCCTGCACCATCACCTGGTTCCACTCGTTGTTGCTGGGTAGTACGGTAGTACACTTCAGGGTAGCGTTGTCGGCGTTGCTGGTAAAGATGGGGTACTTGGCTGCATCGCTCAGAATCTCCGCCATAATCGCCCGCGACTCGGCGGATTTTTTGGCCGCCTGCCGGTTGGCCAGCCGCAGCCGCAGCGAGTTGGCGAACTTTTTCCATTTCAGAATATCACCCCCGTACAGAATATCACCCGCGATAGCCGGACCCGTTACGCTCAGCTTTTCGTTGGCCAGTTTCAGGTCGTTGAGCATGCCTGCGTACACCTGCTCCATAGCGTCGTACTTTGGCGTGTAGATGGGCGAATCGCTGGTACCGGCCAGCGCCTCCGAGTAGGGGATAGCGCCGTACATATCGGTCAGCAGCGAGAACACCCATGTACGCATCACCAGGCCTACGCCTTCGTAGTTGGCATTGGGACTTTTGCCATTCGGCGCCGACTGAATGATAATCCGCTGAAAATTGAGCAGACCATCGTTAAAGAAGCCTTTCCAGTTGTTGGCCACCAGCGCCGGCGATACTTCGTAGTTGTCGCCTTCGTTGGAGTAAATGTTGCGAGTAAAATGCTGCACGTACAGTTCGGCGGCGTCAATATTGATGCGTTCAAAGCGGGTACGGTGCCCCCAGTAGCGGTCTACGGCCGATTCAATCCCGGTTGGCAGCAGGTACTGCGCACCAATGGCGGTCGGGCTGTTGGGGTTAGTGTTCATGGCGTCGAAACTATCGGTGCAGCTGCTGATGGTCAGCAGGCTGGCCAGCGCCAGGGCCCAGAGGGTTTTATAAGAAGTCAGGTTTTTCATAGGAAAATCTTTAAAGTTCGGTCAAACATCACACGTTTGTCACTCATCAGAAGGAGAAGGATAGGTTCATACCCATGCTGCGTGAGCTGGGGAGTTCGCCGTATCCAAATCCCTGGGCGTTGCCACCTTTGGCGTCAAACTCAGGGTCAACGTGGGGGGTGTTCCTGAAGAGCATCAGGACATTGCGCCCCACCAGCGAAACCTTGGCCGACTGCAGGTGAACTCTTTTGAGCAGCGCCGCCGGAATGTTGTAGCCCAGTGAAAGCTCGCGGAGTTTTACGTAGCTGGCGTCAAAAATGGCCGCTTCGTGGTAGTTACGGGGGTTGTTGTAGGCGTAAAGCTGGTTAGCCGTTACAATAATGCTGTTAGGTACATAGCTTACGCTTCCGTCAGCGGCTTTCATGGCCCGCACACCCGTTCCTATCACCCCCTCCTCACGTCCCAGGGCCGTTTCGGCGTACTGACCCGTCCAGCGGGCAGTACCGGTACCTTCGTCATAAATATCACCACCTATGCGGGCGTCTATCAGTGCTGTAAGGGTTAAGCCTTTAAAGCTGAATGTGTTCAGCATACCACCCGTCCAGTCGGGCTGAATGTTGCCAATAATCTGCTGCGTGGCCTGCCGCAGGGGCAGCCCGTTGTCGCCGTATACAATCTGTCCGTCCGGAGACCGCTCGAAGGCTACTCCGTAGAGGATACCGTAAGGCTGCCCCACGCGGGCTTCTGACGTCATACCGCGCTGGGTAGCCAGGATGTAGGTAGTCAGGCCTTCGGCCAGTTCCTCTACCTTGTTGCGGTTGCGGGAGTAGTTCAGTGACACATCCCAGGCAAAGCCGTTGTCCAGCTTCAGGGGAGTACCCGACAGGGTCAGTTCTATTCCTTTGTTGGTAATTTGTCCGGCGTTCAGGATACGGCGGTCGTAGCCACTGGCTTTGGAAATTTCAACCCCCAGAATCTGGTTACGGGTAGTCTGTTCGTAGTAGGTTACGTCCAGTCCTACTTTACCGCGCAGGAAGCGCAGGTCGGCCCCGAACTCAAGTCCGGTTGTAATTTCCGGCTTCAGGCTGGAATTGGCAATGGAGATACTCTCGGCGAACCTGGGCAGGGAGCCATTCCAGGAGCCGGACGACGTGAAGGTCTGGGCCAACTGGTAAGGATCAGCATCGTTACCTACCTGAGCGTAGCTGGCGCGTACTTTACCAAAGGTCAGGATGTCGCTCTGTACATTAAGCATATCGGTCACTACCGCACTCACCGAAGCCGACGGGTAAAAGTACGAGCGGGCGTTGCTGGGCAGGGTACTTGACCAGTCGTTGCGGGCGGTCAGGTCCAGGAACAGCATATTGCGCCAGCCAAAATTAGCCGCAGCAAACAAGCTTTGTACCTGCGACTTCTGAATCAGACTTTCGATGGTGTTCTGGCTCGGTACCGAATTTCCGGCATTGTAGATACCGTCTACGACCATTTCGTTTACGTTGAAGTAGTTACGCTTGTGGTAGTTGGTCCGGTGAATACCTCCCACCTGAATATTGGAAGTTATATCCGGTGTTAACTCCCGGTTGTAGGTCAGGATAAAATCGTGGTTGGTCTCCTGCTGGCGTAGTACTTCTTCGTTGAACCGGCCCGGCGTACGGTTGCCGTTGCGGACGCGGTCAAAGTTGGTAACGTTAATGCGGGTATCGCTCCATACATCCGTACCCGAGCGCAGCATCAGGCTCAGCGAAGGCAGAATCTTGTAGTTCAGCGCAATATTTCCTAACAGACGGTCCTTGTCGTTGCCGTACGGCAGATGATGGGACGTAAAGAACGGGTTAGTAAAGAAGGTATGCTGCCAGTTAGGCGGGTCGTTATCGGCCGGTTTGCCGGGCAGGGCGCGCTGAATATGTACATCGGTGTAGTCTTCGTAGTTGCGCAGCTGCTCCCACGACACGTGGCGGTGCGCCCAGATAAACTGCTGACCCGCCGTAAAGCTGCGGTTGGTAGCACCCGACTTGATGTACTCACCCGCTATGGTCACGGTTAGGTTTTTGGCCAGGTTATAGCCCGAATTAACCCGGAAGTTGGTCCGGTTAAAATCGTTGTAGTACATAATTCCTTTCTGATCTACGCGGGCGAGGGACAGGCGGAAGAAGCCTTTGTCGTTGCCACCCGAAAGCGCCACGCTATGGTTGATGGTCTGGCCGGTGGCCCAGTACTCTTCCCAGTTGTTGGGCTGAGGCGTAAGCGGAGCTACGTCGGTACCCGTCCACCACTGACGTACCAGTCGGCCGTCCAGGGGCGCTCCCCAGCTTTCGTCCGTTCCGGCCGAGCCGGCCAGTGGGTACCTGGCGTCATATACCGCGCGGTATTGCTGTACCTGCGCCGGATCAGTGATAGAGCCACTCCAGCCGTCGTTATACCAGGTACGGTAGCCACTACCACCGCCGTAGGTATTCTGGAAATCGGGCTTGATCCAGGGGCGCTCAAAGGTTACGTTGGAATTAACCTCTACCCCGATGCCTTTGGTACCTTGTCCGTTTTTGGTTGTAATAAGAATTACTCCGTTGGCCGCCCGTGAACCGTACAGCGCCGCCGCGTTGGGCCCCTTCAGGACCGACATTTCTTTAATGTTATCAGGATTAATCTCCGAGATACCACCCCCCATCTGGTTGCTGCTACCCGTGGTGCTGGTACCTGTCTGGGTGCTACCACCTTGCTGCATAGGTACCCCGTCAATAACAACCAGGGGCTGGTTGTTGCCCGAGATAGACGAAGAGCCGCGAATCTGAATAGTAGAGCCGCTACCGGGGCCACCATTGGACTGTATACGCAAGCCCGCAATCTTACCCGAAAGGCCGTTGGCTACGTTGGTTGACCGCGATTCGGTGAGGCTGCTACCTTTGATTTCCTGTACGGTATAGCCCAGCGCTTTTTTCTCCCGCTCAATACCAAAAGCCGTTACGACTACCTCGGCCAGCTGGCGGGTATCTGCGCTTAGTTTGATGTCAAATCCAGTTTTACTGCCGATAGGTACCTCCTGCGAAAGGTAGCCCACAAAGGAGAAGACGAGTATACCGTCGTCGGGGACGGTGATTTTAAAGTTTCCATCAGAATCGGTATTGGTACCGACATTGGTGCCCTTATAGATAACAGAAGCACCCGGAAGGCCAAGTCCATCCTCGACGGCTGTGATCTTACCAGAAAGCTGGCGCACCTGGGCCAGGCTTAATGTAGATAGCAAACAGCCCCATATCAAAACAAGTATAGTTTTTCTCATGGGAAGTTTCCGGTTAATTAATTAGATAGGTTAGAAAATGGAAATCCGTTGGTAAAAAGCTTATGGCTGCGACAGATTGTACATTCGTGGGCCGCACACACTACCGTGCAACCGCCACAGCCATAAGCCTGATTGTTTGCTTTTCCGGAAAGCAACACCTCTTAGCGAGGACGAACAGCGGGCATGAGCAGAAAATCGGGACAAAAGATCCCCTGCGTCAACGAAAGCGGTTCGTTCACGGGTCTGTTTGAGGTTTATGTATGTTCTAGATCAAAACAAGTCCGGAGGCGCTTAACGGGCTACTACATCGTGGCATCCTGCCTGGCAGAATACGTTCAACGCTCCGACTCTTTTATCTGCAAATGCTTCAAGTGCGGCTGGAAACATCTGGTGGGTTGGGAGTCAATCATTCTTAAATGACATATCAAATATATTGCTAAAATGATACAGTGCAAAATTTTAGCCCGGAAATTTTCAATTTTTTGCAATAAAAAGTGGTGGTGTAAAAAGGAAGCAGAATAAAATTGTATTAAAGCTATAATATTTTTTGCAAAAGCTACTCTACCGCTCGGGTAGGCTTGAATTTATAACTTTTCCGGCAGGGGGTCTTCTAGCAAAAATCCTCTTTCAAGATTTATATTTTGTAGAATAATTGTTATAAAATTTCCCTAAATGAGCTATATGAGGGAGTTATACATTTCTGCAACAGACTTTAGATTAATATTTCGTTGCCCGGACAGCCTGCTGCTACTCTTTTTATGCAGTAAGTTTAATTTTTCTCCAATCCGATTATATTTTCTACCGAATGGTGGATAATGCAATCCGAAAAATGAATATGTGGGTGTAAAAAATTATTGAAATGGAAAAACAGGTTTACAGAAAATGGATTTTGTAATCTTAAAAAACTACGAATAGTACAAATTGACTATAACTACTAATTACTAATCAAACCTACCTGGCGAAGTACTTTCCTACTACTACAAAACGTTTCGCTGGGGCAGGTCGGGAAGTAGCAGCCAGTAGAAAGTAGTGAACTTTGTACGCGCCTACGAAGGAAAGCCGGAGTTATTAGTTGCCTGCTTTTGATCTTTCCGTTAGATGTATGGTTAAGAAAAGGTTAGCTGGTACTTTATATAGAGACAGGTAAGGGCTGAGGTACCTCAGCTCCGTCTTCCTGGTTATTGGTATTGAATCAACAGGTCTATGGCAACGAAAAATTGGATGATCTTTCTGGGGGTAGCAGTGGTGGTACTGCTGTCTTCCTTTTCGTGGCTGGGCCTTTTTGAGGAGAAAGTAGACTATAACAAGGATGTAAAGCCCATTCTGAATAAAAACTGCATGGGTTGTCACGGCGGAGTAAAGAAAGCCGGCAACGTCAGCTTCCTATTTGAAGAAGAAATAATCCGGCCCGGCAAGTCGGGCAAGATTCCCGTAGTACCCGGCGACGCCCACGGCAGCGAAATGATCCGCCGTATTCTGAGCGATGATCCCGAGGAGCGCATGCCCAAAGAAGGCGCGCCGCTGGCGGAAGAGGAAGTAGAGGTACTTAAAAAGTGGATAAACCAGGGCGCTCAATGGGGCAGGCACTGGTCTTACAACCGGGTGGAACGTCCGGAGGTACCATCGGGAGGCGGACTGCTGGCGAGTCTGAAGTTTTGGGAAACCGACGGAGAGTGGGCAAAAAACGAGATAGATTATTTTGTCCGGAGAAAATTAAAAGAAAATGGTCTGACGCCCGCCGCCGAAGCCGACCGCGCCACCCTGATTCGCCGGGTCAGTCTGGACCTGACGGGGCTGCCACCAACGGAAAAAGAAGTAGCTGACTTTATAAAGGACACCTCACCCGATGCGTACGAGAAAGTAGTGGACCGGCTGCTGGCCTCGTCCGCCTACGGCGAACGCTGGGCAGCTATGTGGATGGACCTGGCCCGCTACGCCGACACCAAAGGCTACGAGCGCGACCCCGGCCGGACCATCTGGCGCTTTCGCGACTACGTCATCAGGTCTTTTAATGAAGACAAACCCTTTAACCAGTTCACCATAGAACAACTGGCGGGCGATTTGCTGAAAGGCCCGGACGGAGCGCCTGCGGAAGAGCAACTGGTAGCCACGGGCTTCCACCGCAACACCATGACCAACGACGAAGGCGGTACCCAGGACGAAGAGTTCCGGGTAGCGGCCCAGATAGACCGAGTCAATACCACCTGGGAGGTGTGGCAGGGTACTACCTTTGCCTGTGTGCAGTGCCACAGCCACCCCTACGACCCTTTCCCGCACGAAGACTACTATAAGTACCTGGCGTTTTTCAACAATACCCGCGACGAAGACGTAACCTCCGAAACCCCCACGCTCCGTTTTTATAAAGGGGAGGACTCCGCCCGGGTGGAGCGCGTCAAGGCCTGGATTACCCAACATAACCCCGCGCAGACGACACGCTTCGCGCAGTTTATGCGGGTGATGGAGCCCAAAATCAACTCCCACGATTTTGACGAGTACGTCAATGCCTCCCTGCTGGACGCCAAGTACTTTGGGGCGCAGCACCAGGGTTCGGCGCGCATTCCGGGGGTTACGCTGACCAATAAGGACAAGCTGCTACTATCGATAGGTACCAAAGCCGAAGACGCTACGCTGACCCTCACGCTGGATTCGCTGAGAGGTCCCGTGGTGGCCCGTACCAAGGTACCTACGGCTGATACAGTACTGGTACTTTCCTTGCCGCCGGTGCAGGGACGGCATAATCTCTATATGTACTTTGACAGTCCCAAAACGCCCAAAAACTGGATCAGTATTAAATGGATAGCTTTTCAGGAGTCGCTGCCGGGACAGAACCAGCCGGAATACGCCGGGGTACAGCTTGACTATATTAAAGTACTAAAGGCCCGGGCCGAAAGTACCCCGGTGTTCTGGGAGGCCGAAGGCGACCTGCGGCGAAAGACGCACGTATTTGAGCGGGGCAACTGGCTGGTAAAGGGGCCGGAGGTACAGCCCGATGTACCCAAGTTATTTAATGCCATGCCCCGGGACCTCCCCCGTAACCGGCTGGGGCTGGCCCGCTGGATGGTAAGTCGCGATAATCCGCTGACGGCCCGGGTGGTGGTGAACCGTTTCTGGGAGCAGCTCTTTGGAACCGGTATTGTTGAAACGGTCGAAGACTTCGGCTCACAGGGTATAGAACCCACCCACCGCGAACTGCTGGACTGGCTGGCGGCTTCTTTTATGGAAGAAGGGGGCTGGAGTACTAAAAAACTACTGCGGCAACTGGTACTTTCGGCTACGTATCGCCAAAGTTCGGGCGTCGACCAGCAGAAACTGGAAAAAGACCCCTACAACACCTGGCTGTCGCGCGGGCCGCGCGTGCGGCTCAGCGCCGAGCAGGTACGGGACCAGGCCATGGCCGCCTGCGGGTTGCTGTCGAACAAAATGTACGGACCGAGTGTGATGCCGCCGCAGCCGGAGGGTATCTGGCTGTCGCCTTACAGTGGCGAAAGCTGGAAGCTCAGTGAGGGCGAAGACCGCTACCGGCGGGCCGTGTATACCTACTGGAAACGTACCGCCCCTTATCCGTCCATGACTACCTTCGACGCGCCCAGCCGGGAGTTCTGTCAGTCGCGGCGCATCCGGACCAACACGCCGCTGCAGGCGCTGGTGACGCTCAACGATCCGGTATACCTGGAAGCCGCGCAGAAGCTGGCCGAAACCATGCAGCAGCGAGGCAAAACGCCCGAACAGCAACTAAGGGAAGGCTACCGCCTGCTTACCTACCAGCCCATTGAAGAAAAGAGCCTGAACGTGCTCCTGAAGGTTTACCGGAATTCTCTGGTCGGCTATAAGAAAAATCCGGCGGAGGTAGATAGTCTGCTCAGATTCGGAGAAAAGAAGTCACCCGAATTGGCGGCGCTGGCGGTATCGGCCAATGTATTGCTGAACCTGGATAAGGTAGTAACCAAAGAGTAGTTTTTTCTATAAACAGATATTATTAACAATATCCCTTAACTAAACAGGATAATGAAAACAGAAAAAGAAAACGCACTTTCCCGCCGGGACTTTGTTGGAAAAGCAGCGGCCGTGGCAGCCGGATTCATGATAGTACCCCGGTTTGTGCTGGGAGGTAAAAAACCAGACGGTACGTCTTATCTGGCCCCGAGTGATATGATCTCACTGGGTTTTATTGGAACCGGTAAACAGGGCAGGGGACTGACCAATTCGTTTCTTTCTACCGGTGAAGCCCGCATTGTGGCCATCAGTGAAGTATATAAAGCCAAAGCGCAGTTGACCCTTGATAAAATAAAGGAGTACTACAGCAAAAATGCTCAGGCGGGTACCTTTTCTGACATTCCTGTTTATAATGACTTCCGGGAGCTGCTGGCGCGTAAAGACGTAGATGCGGTCGTGATTGCGACACCAGACCACTGGCACGCAGCCATGGCCGTGCGGGCCGCCCAGGCCGGGAAGGATATCTACTGCGAAAAACCGCTTTCGCTGACGGTAAAAGAAGGCCGGGCCATGGTTGATGCGGCCCGCAAGTACAAGCGCGTGTTTCAGACGGGTAGTATGCAGCGCTCCTGGCCCGAGTTCCGGCAAACGGCTGAACTGATTCGCAATGGTTATATTGGCGATATAAAAAATATAAAAGTAAACGTAGGTCCTCCACCAGTACCCTACACGCTGGCCGCCGAGCCCCTTCCGGATGGACTGGACTGGGCCGCCTGGCTGGGTCCCAACCAGCCTGTCAACTTCAATTCAGAACTCGCTCCGCCTCTTTCCAAAGATGTATTCCCGAACTGGCGACTCTACAAAGAGTTTGGCGGGGGTATGGTAACGGACTGGGGCGCCCACATGTTCGACATTGTGCAGTGGGCGCTGGACATGGACAACAGCGGCCCCGTGGAGGTAGTACCTCCGAACGGCAAGGATGTTCAGGCGCTGACCTACCGCTACGACAATGGCATTACCATGACCCACGAAAAATGGGACTGGAATAACGCCATTCATTTCGTAGGTACCGAAGGAGATTTAAAGGTACAGCGCCGCAAACTGGAAACTACCCCGGCCAGCCTCCAGGACAAGGTTATTGGAGAAACCGAAAAGCACGTATACAAGAGCGAAAACCACTACAAAGACTTTTTCCAGGCCATGCGGAACCGCAGCAAACCGGTTTGTGACGTAGAAATAGGCCACCGCACGGCATCGGTCTGCAACATTGGAAACATTGCCTATCAGGTAAAGCGACCCTTGCAGTGGAATCCTAAAAAGGAAAGTTTCAAGAACGATAAGGAGGCCAATGCGCTGCTGGGACGGGACATGAATAAAGACTGGGGCATTGTGATATAGAAAGGTGACTGAGAAGTTAAATGTGCCGCTCCTAGCGGGGCATTCATTTCAGGGCATGGTGGCATTGTTCTGCTACTAAGGTATGGCCCCGTGCGACGGCCGCCGCTGGGGCCGCACGCAGGCGGTAAAACAAGCCCCAGCGGGGCGATACTTTAGTAGTTGCAGAAAATAGATCAGAGCCCCTAGCTCCGCTGGGAGCGACACAAAGAGAAGTAAAATGGCAAATACCTACAGTCAGCTTTACATACAGATTGTATTCGCCGTAAAAGGAAGAGTAAGCCTGGTACGGGCCACTGAGCGGGAAGCCTTGGAAAAGTATATCTGCGGCATAGTGGAGGGAGTAGGACAAAAGGTTATGGTAATCTACTGCATGCCTGACCACACGCACCTATTCCTGAGCTTGAAACCAGACGCCCGGCTGTCAGATGTGATACGGGACGTAAAAGCCGGGTCGAGCAAGTGGATGAACGAAAATAACAAGACGGGAGGGCGATTTGCGTGGCAGGAAGGGTACGGAGCATTCAGCTATGCCAAGTCTCAGAAAGAAGCAGTGATACACTACATTTTAAAGCAACCTGAACACCACAGGATAAAAACGTTCCGCGAAGAGTACCTCGATTTTCTAAATAAATTTGAGATTGAGTACAACGAGAAGTTCCTGTTTGAATGGGTGGAAGCGTAGTAGTTGAATTGATTATTCACCCATCCCAGAGGAGAATCCAAATGGAGGTGTCGCCCCTAGCGGGGCTTTCATTTCAGGGCATGGTGGCACTGTTCTGCTACTAAGGTATGGCCCCTCTGGGGCCGCAGCTGGGGTCTGAGTATAAAGCAGTATAGTGCCCCGCCAGGGGCGACACCAAAGTAGCTACAGACAAAGGAACAGTCCAGTGCAAGCCCCGTTAGGGGCGACACCTCAGTAGCTACAGACAGAGGAACAGTTCAGTGAAAGCCCCGTTAGGGGCGACACCTCAGTAGCAGCAGCAGGGAAATAGAACAAAATCAGCCTAGCCCCGCTAGGGGCGACACCATACTAACTAAGCATCGGCTAAACAAACCTATGGAAAAGCTACTTCAAGAACTTCAGCACGCGGACCTGGCCCGGCAAACCCGCCGGCATTTCCTGCAGTCCTGCGGATTCGGGCTTGGGGCACTGGGTTTAGGCTCCTTGCTGGGTAGCTGTGCTACCGGAACCGATCCGGGTCAAACACCCGAAGACCTGATGGCCTCGCGGATGCCGCAGTTTGCACCCAAAGCCAAGCGGGTCATCTATATCCACATGGCCGGGGCTCCCTCGCAACTGGAGCTGTTTGACTACAAGCCCGAACTGGTGAAGTACCATGGTGTAGACTGTCCAGCCGAGTTTCTGGAAGGAAAAAAATTCGCTTTTATCCGGGGAGTACCCAAAATGCTCGGTCCGCAGGGCAACTTCCGCCCATGTGGCCAGTCGGGCGCCGTAATTTCGGACTACCTGCCTTACCTACAGACCATGGCCGATGACGTGACTTTCCTGAAAGCCATGCATACCGACCAGTTTAACCACGCCCCCGCGCAGCTACTGATGCACACGGGCAGTGCCCGACTGGGCCGTCCCAGCCTGGGCTCCTGGTCGGTATATGGACTTGGATCCGAGAACCAGAACCTGCCGGGTTTTATCGTACTGGCCTCCGGCGGCAAGCAACCCGACGCCGGCAAAAGCGTGTGGGGGAGCGGCTTTCTGCCTACGGTGTACCAGGGCGTTCAGTGCCGCACCGGTGGTGACCCGGTACTGTACGTGTCGGACCCCAGCGGTATGAACCGCGATATCCGCAAACAGACCATTGAGGCCATCAACGAAATTAACCGGCAGACCTACGAAGAGGTACAGGACCCCGAAATTCTGACGCGCATCAGCCAGTACGAAATGGCCTTCCGGATGCAGATGTCGGTACCGGAGGTGATGGATGTATCTAAAGAACCAGACTATATATTAAATATGTACGGCGTAAAGCCCGGTGAAGGTACCTTTGCCATGAATTGCCTGCTGGCGCGCAAGCTGGTTGAAAGCGGGGTACGTTTCGTTCAGCTGTTTGACTGGGGTTGGGACACCCACGGTACCAGCGAATCCGGAGCCATAGACATTGGTCTGCACCAGAAATGCCAACAGTCGGATCAGGCTGTAACGGCCTTGCTGCAGGACCTGAAAATGCGGGGCCTGCTGGATGAAACCCTGGTCGTATGGGGGGGCGAATTTGGCCGCACGCCCATGCAGGAAAACCGCGACGGACAGGTACTTCCTTTTATGGGTCGCGATCACCACCTCGAAGCCTTCACCATGTGGATGGCGGGCGGTGGCGTAAAAAAAGGGTTCAGCTACGGCGAAACCGACGAGCTGGGGTACTACGGCGTAAAGGACAGAACCCACGTTCATGACCTTCAGGCGACCATCCTTCACCTCATGGGCTTCGACCACGAGAAATTTACCTATCCTTTCCAGGGCCGCAACTTCCGCCTCACCGACACGGCCGGAAAGGTAGTAAAGCCGGTACTGGCGTAGTCTGACGGAAACTATATTTAACTGGAGTACTTCTGCCCCTGAATAGCTTCATATACTTCCATTTAGCTTTTTTTGCCCAAAAAGTTGTATCTATTTAAATAATTTGGTCAAAATAAAGTTAGAATTAGTCAAAACCAGAAAAGTATCTGGTACTTTATTGCCGTAAAATTGTATTCTGCTTTGGTCTAATAGTAAAGTAGATGAAACAGGTGCTTAGCTTTTAGTAGCTATTCTACTACTATATAACTATGCTTTCGATAATCCTCCTTCAGGCATCTGACTGGGCTCTGTTTTTCGGGCGGTTTCATCCTGTGCTTGTTCACCTGCCAATAGGCTTTCTATTGGTTGCGGCTCTGTTAGAAATAGGCAGACGAACGGGTAAGGTAAGCGTCAGCGACTCTACCATCACCTTTATCTTATTGTGGTCGGCCATAGGAGCTACGCTGGCGTGTATAGCGGGCTATCTTTTATCACAGGCGGGAGGCTACGAGCAGGAACTCCTGGATGAGCACATGTGGCAGGGTATTGGAGTGGCTGTGCTGGCCTGGATCGCCTGGGCGGTCAAGTCGGAAACCTTCGGTGAAAAAATACCCATGGCACCCCTGTTTTATATTCCAGCCTTATTTTTTGGCTCTCTGCTGACCATGGTAGCCGGGCACCACGGCGGGTCACTCACCCATGGCGACGGGTACCTGACGCAGTACACACCGGAGCCTTTCCGGTCGCTGGCGGGAATACCCGCACGCGCCGAACTGGTAGCGGAAATCAAGCCCATTGCGGATGTAAATCAGGCGCTGGTATATCAGGATATCGTACAACCTATACTGAATGCCCGCTGTGTGCAGTGTCACAATGCCACCAAACAGAAAGGAGACCTTCGCATGGATGGCTTTGACCGGCTTATGAAAGGAGGAGAGAACGGTCCGGCGCTGATAGCGGGTAAAAGTACTGAAAGTGAAATGCTGAAGCGCTGCCTGCTGCCCCTGGAAGACGACAACCACATGCCCCCCAAAGGCAAAACCCAGCTGACCGACCAGCAGATAGCGCTGCTGGCCTGGTGGATTGACCAGGGAGCACCTACCGATAAAAAAGTAGCTGATTTGCAGGTAACCGAACCGCTCAAACCCGCGCTGGCTTCCTTAGGTACCGGGGCAGCAGCCCCAACGGCCCCTTCTGAACCTTCACAGTCGGCGGTTTTGAGCCTGCAGGTACCCGCGCCCGACGCCAAAGCGGTGGCTTCGCTGAAAAGCACCAACCTGCTGGTAATGCCCCTGGCCCAGGATCAGAATCTGGTAGAAGTTAGTGCCGTGAATGCACCTGCCTTTACCGACGCTCAGGCGGCTATGCTTAATCCGCTGGCTGAGCAGATTGTATGGTTAAAATTAGGAAATACGAAAGTAACGGACGCGGCGCTAAGCGAAGTAGCTAAACTCAAAAACCTTAATAAACTACATCTGGAACATACCGCCGTCACCGATGCCGGTCTGGCGAAGCTGAAAGATATGAAGTACCTGGAGTACCTGAATGTAATAGGTACCCAAGTAACCGATGCCGGCCTGAAAGCTATGGCCGGAAACAAAGGCCTGAAAAGTATTTATGTGTGGCAGTCAATGGTGACTGACAGTGGTATCGCCGAACTGCGCAGGGCCCGGCCTGATTTGATTGTTGTCAACGGACTTACCGAAGCTGCCGTAGCCGAATTTCTGAAAGTAGGGCAGGAAAGTAAGCCCGCCGATGCCACCGAGGCAGGCAAGAACTAAAGGGTAGTTTGCGTTGCCGCTCACGAAGTAATTGAAATATATAGAGGTTTTTTGTGGCTAAAATCTGAATATTGCACTTTATAGGACAATTAAATTGGCATTATATAGCTTCAAATGAACAACTTCTCAGGCAGTAGATACAAACAGATAATTCCTTTTTCAACTTCACATTAGTTAACCAACTTATATTAAACCTTACTACTATTAAACCAGAAAGCAGAAACGTAACGCTCAACTAGACGTCGGGCCTAACCTTGCAGATTGTTAAATTTACCTCTTAAACAGAGGCAAACGTCGGGTATGATCAGAAGTATCGCTGTATTTCTGATGCGTACTAATCCATTAATGCAACTAATTACTTTTCACTTAATCCAATCAATCTATGAAAATTTTTACACCAAGGACGTACCTCAGCGCGGGGAGGTGTCTTTTTGTGCTGTATCTGGTGATGGCCTCGGTCATCGGAGCTTTTGCTCAAAGCGTTCCTGTCAAAGGGAAGGTGACGGATGACCAGGGTACAGGCTTGCCCGGAGTAAGTGTGGTTGTTAAATCGACCACGACCGGTACCGTTACTGACTCGGATGGTAACTTTAACGTTAATGTTCCCAGTGGAAATGCTACGCTGGTACTTTCGTACATCGGGTATCTTTCCCAGGAAATCCCGGTTAATAACCGCAGTACTATCAACATAACCATGGCTACGGACGTAAAATCGCTGAGCGAAGTGGTGGTAGTAGGTTACGGTGTGCAAAAGAAAGAAACCGTAACGGGTTCGGTGGTGTCGGTAAAAGGAGATGAGCTGGTAAAATCACCCGCTATGAACCTTTCCAACTCCCTGGCGGGTCGTCTGCCGGGTGTAACGGCCGTAAACCGTTCGGGTGAGCCGGGTTACGATGGTTCTACTATCCGGATTCGTGGCTCAAATACTTTGGGTAACAACAGCGCCCTAATTGTAATTGATGGTATCCCTAACCGGGCCGGTGGTCTGGACCGTCTGAACCCCAATGACATTGAAAGTATCTCCGTTCTGAAAGATGCGGCGGCGGCAATCTATGGATCACGGGCGGCCAACGGGGTAATCCTGATTACCACCAAGCGTGGTAAAACCGGTAAGCCTGAACTGTCTTACTCCATCAACCAGGGCTGGGCTAATCCTACAGTACTACCTAAAGTAGCTAACTCAGCTCAGTACCTAAGTATGTTGAACGACCTGGACATCTACCAGCTTCCGGTATCGGAGTGGGCTGGTGCCAACGAAGCTTATAAGACTTCTGGTCTTTTTACCCGTCCAAACGGTACGGTACGGAAAGCTCCGTTCTCGCCAGAGGCGCTCAGTAAATACGCGGCTGGTAATGATCCCTGGAACTACCCCAACACCGACTGGTTTGCTGAAACGCTGAAGAAAAACTCACCACAGGTACGCCACAATGTGCAACTGAACGGTGGTACCGACAACTTCCGTTACCTGGCTTCGCTGGGCTACCAGAATCAGGATGCTTACTATATTAACTCGGCTACGGACTACAAGCAGTATGACATGCGTCTGAACATGGACGCGGATATCAACAAGTACGTAAAGCTTAGCATAGGGGTAGTAGGACGTCAGGAAGCCCGGGGCTTTCCTACCAAATCAGCCGAAACTATTTTCCGGATGCTGATGCGGGGTAAGCCGCAGGAGCCGGCTTACTGGCCCAACGGACTACCCGGCCCGGATATCGAAAACGGTGAGAACCCGGTTGTGATCACGACGGACCTGAGTGGTAAAAACACCGATAAACGTAATTACTTCCAGTCCAACGGATCATTGGATATTAAAATACCCTGGGTAGAAGGACTGAAGTTTACCGGAACCGCCGCGGTGGATAACCTCAGCCGGAACCTTAAGAACTGGAATATACCCTGGACGCTTTATCAGCGGGGAAGTGGTTTTGAAGCGGATGGCGTTACGCCCAAACTGGTACCTAGCCGTCGCGGACCCGCTACTCCTGAATTGACCTTACGTAACGAGAATCAACTCAACATTCTGTTGGGTGGCGTATTCTCCTACGATAAAACCTTCGGTGCCCATACCCTTAACTTGCTGGCTGGTACCAACCGCGAAACTATTCAGGGAGATAACTTCCAGGCTTTCCGTCGTAACTACATCTCACCAGCGCTGGATCAGCTATTTGCCGGAGGTGACCTGCAGAAGGATAACACTGGTGGAGCTTTTGAAAGTGCCCGTATCAACTACTTTGGTCGGGTTGGCTACAACTACAAAGAGAAGTACCTGGCCGAGTTCCTGTGGCGCTACGACGGTTCGGATATGTTTCCCGAAGCTACCCGCTACGGTTTCTTCCCCGGTATTATGCTCGGATGGGTTGTATCGGAGGAGGATTTCTGGAAGAACTCCGTACCGGTGGTTAGCTTCCTGAAGATTCGTGGCTCAATTGGTCAGTTGGGTAATGACCAGGTTTATACACCCAATACATCAAACCTTGCTACCTACCAGTACCTGTCTACCTACGGATTCCGTTCCTACATCATTGGAAATAACGAGGAAAAAACCTTGTTTGAAGCCCGTATTCCGAACAACTCTATTACCTGGGAAGTGGCTACCAACTCGAACCTGGGTCTGGAAGGACAGCTGTTTGGTGGTAAGATGTTCTTCGAAACAGATGTGTTTTACAACAAGCGTACAAACATCCTGTGGTTCAAGAATGCCTCTGTACCCCAAAGTACTGGTTTAACGCTTCCTGCTCAGAATATTGGAGAAGTGGAAAATAAGGGCTGGGAATTCAACGTGGGTTACCGCGATCAAATTGGCGACTTCAAGTACAACTTCAGCGTGAACGGTGGCTACGCCAAGAACAAAATTCTGTTCTGGGACGAAGCGCCCGGGGCTCCTGAGTGGCAGCGTTCAACCGGCAAGCCCATGAATACTTACGTAGTATATAAATACGATGGTGTATTCAGGGATCAGGCCGAGATTGATGCTAACCCCATTGACTACACCGCTATTGTGAAGCAGCTTCGCCCCGGTGATATGAAGTACCAGGATTTTAACGGCGATGGTAAAATCACGCCGGATGACCGGGTTCGTCTGGACAACACCAACCTACCCCTGTTTACGGGCGGTATCAACATGGGTGCTAACTGGAAAAACTTTGACCTGACTGTCCTGATTCAGGGTGCGGCCGGTGCGAAGCAATACGTAAGCACGGGTGAATCCGGTAACATTGGTAACTTCCTGCTGGATGTATACGAAAACCGCTGGACCATTGATAACCCCAGCAGTGTGCATCCCCGTATTGCCAACCGCAGTGACCAGTACTACTCAGGTAATAACGATTACTGGCTGCGTAGCTCAGACTATATTCGTCTGAAAAACCTGGAACTGGGCTACAGCGTACCAACGGCGCTGATTAGTAAAGTAGGATTGAGCAATGTCAGATTGTACGTGAATGGCTTTAACATGTTCACTATTGATAAGCTGAAAGTGTATGACCCTGAGACTGAAAACGCGCTTGGCCGGAGCTATCCGCAACAGAAGATTCTCAACGTAGGTCTGACCGCAGCATTTTAATATCTGTAAACTGAAAAAAAAATGAACAAATTAAAATTTTTATCCCTGGCGTTTGTGGCAGCTCTGGTAGTAACTACCAGCTGTAACGACGACTTTGTAAACACGCAGCCCCTCGGAGAAATATCCGAGGCAGCCGTATGGAAGGATGCGGGTTTGACCGAAGCCTTTGTCACGGAAATCTACGCGGGTTTTGGTAACGGTGGTTTTGACGAGCAGATGCTCGCATCCCTAACGGATGAAACGATCTTCACCCACCCCGGTCGTAATATCACTACCATTACCGAAGGCCGTTCCAACCCGGCTGATATCGGTTGGGTGAATAACACGATTAACTGGCCGAACATGTACCAGCGCATCCGGGCGACTAACCTGGCGCTGAAAAACCTGGAAACTCCTCAGTTTGATAACGCAACTTTGGCAGCGCGTTTGAAAGGGGAAGCCAAGTTCCTTCGCGCGTACTACTACCACCAGCTGGCCCGCTACTACGGCGGTGTCCCCCTCGTGGATCGTCCGTACGAACTCGGCGAAGCTGATTACAGTACAAGCCGCAACACCTGGGCCGAAACGGTTGACTTTATCGTAAAGGATCTGGATGAAGCTGCTACGTTGCTGGACGGTAAGAGCCTGGCCGCCGGACGGGCTACCAAGGCCGCTGCCCTGGCTCTTAAGTCACGTATTTTGACCTATGCGGCCAGTGATCTGCACGATATCCCTACGGCTAAAGCTAAGTCAAGTGTGATAGCCGGCTTTGCCAAGCCCGAACTGATTGGCTACGTGAGCGGCAGCCGGACCGAGCGCTGGGAGAAAGCGAGAGCCGCTTCCAAGGCCGTACTGGATCTGACTGCCTACGGCTACATGACCAACCTGGCAGCACCCGTGAGCAAAGAGGCAGGAACTGCCAACTATATGGACATATCTCTGGCCCGCAACGGTGGGCAGCGGGATCTGATTCTGGGTCGGTATTTCATCGGTACCAAGCGGGAAAACGGTGGACGTCAGGGCCTGTTCAACGGACCTAATGGCTACAATAACTGGGCCGGAAATACACCAGTGCAGTTGCTGGTTGATGACTACGAAATGATGGATGGCACGGAGTTCAACTGGAGCAACCCGGCCCACGCCAGCGCTCCTTATGTTAATCGTGATCCTCGTTTCTATGCCTCTATCATGTACGATGGTACTCAGTGGAAACCCCGTAGCTCAGCTAACCAGCCCCGTGATCCACTTGGACAAATCCAGACGGGTCGTTACGAAGTGGTAAACGCTGCCGGACAAAAAGTAACTCACTTTGGACTGGATACCCGCAACAGCCCCATCGAAGACTGGAACGGAAGCTACACCGGCTACTATATGCGTAAGTTTATTGATCCTAATCCGGCTATCGTTGATCAGAACACCTGGCAGGAGGTCCCCTGGCCGGTACTGCGCTACACCGAAGCTATTTTCAACTATGTAGAGGCTAGTTTAGCCCTGGGACAGGAAGAAGAAGCCCGTACCTGGCTCAACAAGATCCGCTTCCGGGCTGGTATGCCGGCCATTACGGCAACAGGTCAGGAGTTGGTGGAGCAGTTCCGTCAGGAAAAGCGTATCGAAATGGTATTTGAGGAACAGCGTTTCCACGATACCCGTCGCTGGATGATTGCCCCCAGCACCCTGGGACGTAAGGCCAATGGTATCAACATAACCGGCACCCTGAAACCAGGTAAAACGGTTAGCGTGTACCGGTACGACCCTACCAGCTACGACTATTCGTATAAAGTATTCGAGATAGATCCGGGTAAGGAAAACCGTGCCTGGGCCGATAAGCTGTACTTCCTGCCTATCCACCGGGACGAAATAAACCGGAATGATAAGCTGACGCAGAACCCCGGTTACGTCACGAATTAAAATAGAAGATTGCAAGAATACGTTAGAAACTATGCCGGTACGCGTTTTACCGGCATAGTTTCTTTTTTTGTTATTTCATCTCCGCGTTAACACCCTTTTACTATCTATTATGAAATTGCTTAAGTATGATCTCCTCGGGTACGTGCTGTTGGCGGTAGCAGCAGGGAGTCTGTACGGGTGCCAGCGATCTTCTTCATCCGAAGGAAACACAGGTGCCGAAACCAGCGATCCGCTTTTTGTGTTGCTGCCGCCCGAAAAAACAAAAGTAGACTTCAGTAATTCCCTGACTGAGGGCCTCAATACCAACGTACTCATGTACGAGTACTTCTACAACGGAGGGGGCGTAGCCGTGGGTGATTTAAATGGCGACGGGCTGGATGACCTGTACTTTACGGGCAACATGGTACCTAATAAGCTGTACCTGAATAAGGGCTCCATGCAGTTTGAGGATATAACGGCTCAGGCTGGGGTAGCCGGTCGCGCCGAAGGCTGGAAAACCGGGGTTACCATGGCTGATGTAAACGGCGACGGACAGCTGGATATGTACGTATGCTACTCCGGTAACTATGCTCCCGAAAAACGCAGGAATCAGCTCTTTATTAACCAGGGGGCCAATGCTCAGGGGATTCCTCAGTTTACCGATCAGGCTGAGCAGTACGGCCTGGCGAGCGAAGGTACCAGTACGCAGGCAACTTTCTTTGACTATGATAAGGACGGTGACCTGGACATGTTCCTGCTCAACCATAACCCCAAGTCCCTGCCGGTCCTGAACGAAATGGGGACGGCCGAAATGCTCCGGCAGGATGACCCCAACTACGGGGTGAGGCTTTTTAGAAATGATAAAGGCACCTTTAAAGACGTAACCCGCGCCGCAGGTATTCAAGGCTCGGCCCTTTCGTACGGCCTGGGAGCCGGCGTTGCTGATGTCAATAACGACGGCTGGCCCGACCTGTACGTTTCCAACGATTATACCATTCCCGACTACCTCTACGTCAATAACCGCAACGGTACTTTTACCGATCAGGTTAAAACCAGTATGGGGCATACTTCGCATTTTTCAATGGGTAGTGACGTGGCCGACATCAACAACGACGCCCGTCCCGACATCCTGACCCTCGACATGCTCCCCGAGGACAACCGTCGCCAGAAGCTGCTGATGGCGCCGGACAACTACGAAAAATTTGACCTCAATCTGCGGTTAGGCTTCAATCACCAGTACATGCGCAACATGCTGCACGTCAACGATGGCAACGGCTCTTTCCGGGAGGTGGGCCAGCTGGCGGGCGTTTCCAATACTGACTGGAGCTGGTCGGCGCTCTTTGCTGACTTCGACAACAACGGCTGGAAGGACCTGTACATCACCAATGGCTACCTGCGCGACTACACCAATATGGACTTCCTGAAGTACATGAGTGACTTTATTCAGAATAAACAGCAGGGTATACAGCGGCGCGATGTTCTGGAACTGGTGTATCAGATTCCTTCCTCCAACCTTACCAATTATGCCTTCCGGAACGGCCAGGACCTTACTTTCCAGAATGTGACCCAGCAGTGGGGACTCAACAAGGCCTCCCACAGCAACGGGGCCGCCTACACCGACCTGGATGGGGACGGTGACCTGGACCTGGTGGTAAACAATGTCAACGAAGCCGCATTTATTTACGAAAATCAGGCTAATAAACTACATAAGCACCACTACCTGAAGGTAAAGACAGAGGGTACTAGTCCCAATACGCTGGGCATTGGGGCGCAGGTTACTTTGTACAGTGGAGGAAAGCAGCAGTACCTCGAGCAAATGCCCACCCGGGGGTACCAGTCCAATGTTTCGCCGGTACTTCATTTTGGTCTGGGCGAGGCGGCAACCATTGATTCCCTCCGGATAGTATGGCCAAGCGGTAAGCAGCAGCTCCTGCCCCATGTAAAGGCCGATCAGCTACTCCGGCTCTCAGAAAAAGAGGCTACGCAAACCTACCGACGTGCGGGTACTGGTCCGGCCCTGTTTCAGGAAGTAAAGTCGCCGATTAGCTTTACCGATGCCGCTACGCCGGTCAATGATTTTTACCGCCAGCCTTTGCTGGTAAATCCATTGTCTTTTCCCGGACCCGTTCTGGCCAAAGCCGATGTCAACGGCGATGGCCTGGAAGATGTATTTATTGGAGGCGGAAAAGGACAGGCTAACGCCCTTTTCATTCAACAGAAGGGCGGTGGCTTTACGCAGAAACCTACACCCGCCTTTGAAGCCGATCAGCAGCAACACGCGAGCGATGCCGCTTTTCTGGACGCCAATGGCGACCGAGCGGCTGACCTGTACGTGGGCAACGGTGGCTACGCTGATTTTGCTCCCGACGACGAGCGCCTGCGGGACCGCCTGTACCTCAACGATGGCAAAGGCGGATTCAGCCTTAGCGCCACTGGTATTCCCGCTATGCGCACCAGTACGGGAGCCGTAGCTGTGGGCGATTTTTCCGGAGATGGCAAGCCCGATGTAGTAGTTGGGGGCCGGGTAATACCGGGGCAGTACCCTGAAATACCGCGCAGCTATCTGCTAATCAACGACGGCAAAGGTACTTTCCGGGATATGACTGCCACGCTGGCTCCGCAACTGCAGCAGATTGGGTTGGTAACCGACGCGGCTACCACCGACCTGAACGGCGACCGCAAGCCGGACCTGGTGCTGGTAGGGGAGTGGATGCCCGTAACGGTACTCATTAACAGTGGCGGAAAATTGACTGATAAAACCAGCGACTATTTCGACAAAGCTTACCGCGGCTGGTGGAACTCGCTGCTGATTGAAGACCTGAACGGCGACGGTAAACCCGACCTGGTGGTTGGGAATCAGGGGCTGAACTCGCAGGTGCGCGCCAGCGATAAAGAACCCGCCTCGCTCTACGCCAGGGATTTTGATAAAAATGGTAAAATAGACCCTATTCTGAGCTTTTATGTACAGGGCAAAAACTACCCGTACATTACCCGCGATGAACTGGTCGGCCAAATAAGCGGCATGGGTTCCCGCTATCCCGACTACAAAAGCTACGCTGATGTTACACTGGACGACCTTTTTTCCCAAAGCGAGCTGGCAGACGCCCAGCATCTGGAAGCAAATTACCTGCGTACTGCTGCTTTTCTGAGTACCACGGAGGCCAGGTACCAACTCGCCGAATTACCGCTCGAAGCCCAGGTTTCTCCCGTTTTTGCCATGACAACTCTGGACTACGACCAGGATGGCCACAAAGACCTGCTGCTGGCCGGGAACATCAGCCAGGGCCGCCTGCGCCTGGGCAAGTTCGACGCTAACCACGGGGTGTTGCTTCGGGGAAATGGCAAAGGACAGTTTACCTACCTTCCGCAACTACAGTCTGGCTTCCGGCTCACGGGCGACGTTCGTAGTGTTTTGTCGGTGGGGGATAAACTGCTGTTTGGCGTCAATCAACAGGGGGTGAAGGCATATCAGTTGAAGGCAAAGCCCGTCAGAAATGAAGTAGTACAGTAGCGAAGATTGTAGTCTATTAAGCTTTCTATTAAAAAGAGCGGCAAGTAGATCTGGTACCGTACTTGCCGCTCTTTATTTTACAATTAGCAGATGGTGTCTCCCCTCTGGGGCTTTTGCTATAACAAGTTGGTTCCTGTTCCTACTTAGGTAATGCTCCTCCGGAGCTTTAATAGCGTTAAGTACTTGAATGTATAGCTCTACGTCTCTGAAAAAAATCAGATTGATACTTTCATTTTCTTTTTAGCAAAAAGCTGGCTTCCAATAGCTACTTAAACACCACCTTCGCCACCACCGGCTGGTGGTCGGAGGGGTAGCGCTGCTCCTTCGCATCGGTAAGTACGCCGTACTTCAGAACATTGAATTGATTACTGACAAAAATGTAGTCAATACGTTTATCCATGGGAGCGTCAAACTTGAAGGCATTGAAGGTACCTTCGGGACCGTAGGGCGGCGTAGCCGATACGTTGTGCGCATCGCGCAGTATGGTTTGCATGGCCTGAATCTGCTCGGTATCGGGTGTCGAATTAAAATCGCCTACACAAATGGTAGGAGCATTTTTAGCAATTTCCTTTATTTTCTTCACCATCAGCTTACCCGATTCCTGCCGGGCCTTCACGCCCTGGTGGTCAAAGTGAACACTGAAAAAGTAGAAATCCTTCTTTGTTTGCAGGTCCTGGAACTTGGCCCAGGAACAGATACGGTTGCAGCAGGTAGCGTCCCAGCCCTTGCCGGGTACGTCGGGCGTTTCGCTCAGCCAGAAGTCGCCGGAGTCCAGGACTTTGAAGCGGTCTTTTTTGTAAAAAATAGCCGAATGCTCACCGCCTTGCTTGCCGTCGTCGCGGCCTTTGCCCAAAAAAGCGAATTCTTTCAGCTCGGCTACGTCTTCCAGTTGCCCTCTCAGTACCTCCTGAGTTCCGAAGATGTCAAACTCGTGGTACCGGATCAGCGCTTTCACGTTCTCTTTGCGGTTAGGCCAGGCATTTACCCCGTCGTTGGGCGTATTGTAGCGGAGGTTGTAGGTAGCTACTACCAGGGGAGTATTGGCTTGCGAAAAGGTAGTCTGCATAGCGCAGAGGCTTAGGAACAGGAATAAAATACTGGTTTTCATGGGAACAGCTTACATGTTAAACTACTGAAATGAGTATTACAAAGTAAGGGAATTTGGGCTGGATAAGGAGATTAAATTTGTTTGAAATTCCGGGATCGCTTTTAGGTTGGAGCCTGAGGGGACTGTTTTTTTCTCAGGATGGCAGAGGTAATAGCTGGCTACTCTCTGTGTGGGCGGTCAGGTTGTCCAGGCGTGGAAGGCCTGAGGGGATTCAGGCCGGAGTGCTGAGGCAAACTGCGTACAAATCGGCTGGTACTGAAGACGAGGTTTTTGAAAATAGCCTGGAAAATCGTTAAACTTGTATCAAACGTTTGTAGTAAAGCCATCCAACAGCATGAAAACGAAAAGAGCGATAACCCGCGAGTATATACTGGAGTACCTGCGGGCTAAGAAAGAAGAGCTGGCTTTGCAGTATAGGGTAAATACACTGGCGCTATTCGGTTCGTATGCCCGGGGGGAAGAAACGGAAGATAGCGATATTGACTTATTGATTGATTTTCAACCCGGTACTCCAAATCTGTACGACAAAAAGCACGAAATAAAGGGTATGTTTGAGTCGGAATTGGGCAAAAAGGTAGATCTGTGTAGCGAAAAGTACGTAAAGCCTTACTTCAAGAGTCAAATCCTACGCTCTGCACTCTATGTCTGAAAAGGATACGGCGAACCTGATGGCGATTCTGGAAGCCTGCACTAAAATCCAACATTTTGTTGAGGGTGTCGAGGATTTTGATCGTTTTTATGAAGATGAAAAGACGTTTGATGCAGTACTGATGAATTTTATCATCATTGGTGAAACGGTATCAAAATTAACCCTAGACCTGAAGGAAAGCCGAAGCCGTATTCCATGGGCCAGGTACAAAGGATTCCGTAATATCGTGGCCCATAACTATTTCGGGGTCAACCCTGAGGAAGTCTGGCAGATTATCCAAGGCAGTATACCTACGTTAAAGGGCGAGATTGAGAATATACTACAAGACATTTAGATTGGCAGCAGATTGGTAATCGGCGCTTATCGCGCTCGTCTCGATGGGGCACCACCCGATTTGTAATCGGGATGCTATCTCTCCACGTTTGCAACGGCTGCGGCCGACCGTCCCGATTACAAATCGGGGTTAGCGGGGGGGTAGGGCTTACCGGAAACAGCATTACTATCCTTTACAAACAATTGAGCTTAGCCACGGAGTCTCAATCTTATTGTCTCCGATAAAATAGAAAGTTCGCTCATGCTCAACCTTGTGAGGACATTGTTCACACCTACTGGGAGCAGCATATGAGCGTCCAGCGTTCGGACCACCTTTAAAATACCTCTCTTTCAAGGGACAGTCTATTATATAGTAGATGTTTTCACCGTCCCTATTTTTGAACGAATCGACAGTTCTCTTCACCGCAGGTTGCATGCATTTTGAATTTTAAGTTTAAAATCAGGAGTATTACGGTGTTGGGTAACTAATATGTTCCCCCGTTGTGCCTCTCCGAGGCCGTTAGCCTGACGGCTATGGTGGGGACAAAGACCACGGATTTGGCTTTCCAAATTATCGTTTGCCAAAATTACACTGGTAACATAATAGCTGAATGTTATTAATTTCATCAGTGCCTCCTCGACTTAATGGAAGGATATGGTCTTTTGTCTAAACAAACTTAAAACGTTTATCAGGTCTAACAGGAATAACTGTCCAATTGCGTAAACATTTAAGACAATGGTTAAATTCTGCAAGTTTATTAAGCCATTGTCTCCGCGTATGCGTTCCCCTTGCTGTATTTTTTCTGTGAGTATAAGTTTTTGCTCTATCACGCCTGCACGTTTTATAATAGAAATGTACTTGCCCTGTCGAAGCGGATGTCCATGTACTCCAATTTGTAGTTAAGCATTCAGGTTAAACGCATTTAAAAATGCAATTTGTTAGGCAGAGTACTTATTAAAATACAATAATCCCCGCTTTTGCCAATATAACAGCATAGCAACGCCCAAAGAAGTATTCATTTCGTAAACCCAATATACTCAAATCTGATTTTCTATAAGAAATAAAATCCCATGTAGACGATCCTAGGGGAGAAATTGTGTTTTTCCAATCTAAATCATTGTACATTTTAATGCGTTTAACTTGTTAAACATTTCGAATGTGGTTTTATTATTCGCATTTTTCTTTCCATCGTTTAATATGGTATTAAAGGCCTTTTATCGCGCTCGTCACGATTTGTAATCGGGATGCTATCTCCCAGCGTTTGTAACGCGAATACCCTTATGCACGGCTTGCGTTAAAAACGCGAAGTGGACGCAAGCCCGATTGCAAATCGGGGTTAGCAGTAGCATCTAATTTCCTATTTCGATGAAACTTCTTAATAATTTATTATCTCCGATTTTGTATTCTAAACTAACTATACATTCTTTCGGTATTTTTGACCATGTAATAACTGGATCAATTGTATTTTGTGTTTTTAGCTTTAAAGCCGTTTCCCACGGAATTTCATATATAGTTTTGATTTTGTAGTTGTCGGTAAAAATAACAATAATGAAAACATCAATCGATGCATCTTCAGAATATTTAAAATCAGTATTTGCTCTTTTTGTGGTTTTCGCTTTTGAATGTGATTTTACCTGAATTTTTATATCACCTACTTTCATATCCCAGTCTTTTTGCTTTCTGCCAAAGTAGCACCATACATTTCTGCAACCAGCCATTCTCCAAGCTGAGATGTAAAATCCTTTCGACTGTTGATAATTTTTAACTCGTTTAATTTCTTAAGGGCATATAAAAATTTTTCAATAGCATCTATTTTTTCATTTTCAAGCAATAAATTATTTGATCCCATTTCTCGAACAATTAGTATTTGATCTATTTTGATGACGCGTTAGTACACGAAAATTTAAACTTTCTTGATACAGCATATAACTTTTGAGGTCGCATCTATCCACAACAACGCTTCAAATCACCCCTCACACCCATCCAAACCCAAGATACTCCATTCTCCACTCCCTTCCATCAAACAAACCCCAATTTTTACCAAACGGAATTATCAGTAACCTTCCCTTACCTACACAAAAAAGTATGAACGGACCATCTGTGACGACAGTCCGTTCATGCTTTTAAAAATGACTAATACATCCTGCTACTGCCAGCCCGGATTCTGCCCCAGTTTGGGATTGGTCAGGAGGTGGGTTTCCGGAATGGGATAAAAATACTTCTTGTCATCAAACTTACGGGGAATATTGGTCAGCCAGGTAATTTCCCCTGAGGTACCATTGGTCAGTTTCTGCGCGGCTACGCCTACGTTGATGTAGGTAACTCCACTTACCTGACTGGCCGGCGTGGTGGTGAAAAAGAACACATCGGGCTTGCCATCCTCGTCCAGGTCAATCAGTTTATTGGCCTCGGGTACGTAAATGCCCCGCCACTCCATTTCAAACAGCTCCCCGCGCTTCCAGCGGATCAGGTCATAAAAGCGGAAGCCTTCCAGTGCCAGCTCAATGCCCCGTTCGCGGCGAATTTCCAGAATAACCGGGTTAGAGATGTTGGGGAAGTACACCGACTTAAGGTACGGATCAATAGTGGTAGGTAAGGTAGTAAGCCCACCCGTAATACCGGCCCGGCTGCGCAGGGCGCCAATGGTTTTGGCCCAGTCGTCGTTGGTAATGGTACCCAGTTCGGCTTTGGCTTCGGCGTAGTTGAGCAGTACCTCCGCGTAGCGGAATATGGACACCGCATTGGTACTGTTGTTTCCACCGTCAATGGTCACATCGTCCACGCTCCATTTAATGGGCTGGTAGCCGGTGTACGTATAGGTGAAGGCGGGGGGGGCCGCTACGCGGGTACCGCCGTTTACGCGGGTATAGCCGGGGGTCCGGATGGTCTGCTGAAGCCGCTTGTCACGTCCTTTGGTCTCTTCCTGGAACGTCTGGGTCTGGTAGTCGGCCTCACTGGTAAAGGGGGTACCGTCGATATTGAGGTACGTATGGATAAACGGACGGATAAAGCTGAACCGCGTACCCGTAGTAGACGAAGTAAAGTACCAGTTAGCCGCATGCCTTATGCCCAGACTGGCGCTGGACACCACGGCCAGCATGATTTCGGAAGCAACCGGTACGTCGCTGGTAAATAGCTGCCGGTAAGCCGCATCCGGGCCGCCGGTTGTATGGAGCCGAAACTTGCCGCTATCCATGATGGCTTTGGCGGCATTGGCCGACTCGGTTAACCAGGTGTTGGCTGTATTGGCCAGGCCTTTATCGGTATGGTACTTCCGGAATGTACCTTCAAATAAGGCCACCCGCGATTTCAACGCCAGGGCTATGTTTTTGGTAATCAGGGTCCGGGAGGCATCGTCCACCGTCCGGATGTTTTCAACGGCGAAGTTCAGGTCGGCCAGTACGTTATCCATGACCAGCGTACGCGGGTCACGCTCGGCATAAAGCTGAGGATCAGATACATCCAGGGGCTTGTCGATCCAGGGTACATTGCCGTAGCGTTTTACCTTTTCGAAGTAAAACCAGGCCCGGAAAAACCGCGCCAACCCATTGTAGTGCATCCGGGTGGCTTCGGGTACGTTGGGATTTACGTTATTGGCCAGAAAAAAATTAATATTCCGCAGGGCGCCCCAGCCCCAGTTGGAGTCACCCCCCAGGGCTACCATGTCATAGCCCGAGGCGGATGTATTGTCGCTGGTACGGGAGCTGTATACTCCTTCCCGCAGGAAATCGGGCGCGTTGCGGCGGGCCGAGTAGTCCGAGATGGCGTCGGCCTGGTGGATGTTGTTGGCGCTCGGCATCCACTCGTAAAAAGAGTTGGCGTAGAGCTGCAGGCCGTTTTCGCTGCCAAATACGGCCTGCTTGTTGGCGGTATGCTGGGGTACTTCTTCCAGGTCACAGCCGGTCAGCATCAAGCTGATAAGTAGTAGTCCTATATAATACTTCTTCATGTGTAGGTATATTTTAAAGATGGTACATCAAAATGTTACGGATAAACCAAGCGCAACACTTTTCAGCATCGGATAATTGTAGCCATCGCCGGCATTGCCACTAAACAGCTGATCGGAGGGCGCATTAGCGTTTTCAACGTCAATGTTGTCCACGATACGAAGCAGCGGCGACCAGGTCAGCAGGTTGTCGGACGACAGGTAAATACGCGCGCCTTTTACGAATTTAACCGGAGCTAGCAGGCTTTGCGGCAGGTTGTACCCTACCTGGAAGTTTTTCAGACGGACGTAGGCGGCATTCATGGTGTACTTGGTCTGACGGACCGTCAGGATACCACCGCTACGGTTGGCGAGCCGCGATACGTACCGGGGGAAAAACGAATCGGGATTTTCTTCGGACCAGATAATTCCTTCATTGAGGTGCCAGTTGGGAACGTCGCCGTAAGGACGGTTGTACTGCCCCCAGAAGGCGTTGGACTCGGTACTGGGGTACCAGTCCTGCTTGCCTACGCCCTGGAAGAAGGCTGAGAAGAAGAAGCCTTTCCAGTCGGCACCTAAGTTAACCCCAAAGGTATAGCGGGGAGCGGAGTTTCCGATGATGATCCGGTCGCCGGGATTATCCACGGTATTGTCGCCGGGGGTAATGCTGCCGTCACCGTTGAGGTCTTTTAGCTTGATATCACCGGGCAAGATCTCACCGCGGGCGGTGGATAGAAACAACCGCTGGTTGGCGTGCGCATCGATTTCCGCCTTGGTCTTAAAGAATCCGTCGTTCACGTAGCCCCACATTTCCCCTATTTTCATGCCTTCGTAGTAGTCATTCAGGAATTTATTGGGGTTATTATACCGCAGGATGGTAGACTGATTATCCGCCAGATTGAAGCCAATGCGGTAGTTGAAGGGGCCGGAACCGACGTTGAACTGGTCGCGCCAGGCCATAACCACTTCCCAGCCGGTGGTTTTCAGGTCGGCGTAGTTACCGCGGGGCGAGGTAGCGCCGAAGATGGCCGGTAGGGTAAGACCGATGGTGTACATATCCGTAGTTTTGCGGATGTAAGCGTCGGCGTTCAGCGTCAGTTTGCCCGACAGCATGGTCAGGTCCATCCCTACGTTGCTGGTAGTGGCCGTTTCCCAGGTAAGGCCGTCGGGAAGAACAGACGGCAGACGGGTGCGCTGGGGCAGAATGCCGTTCAGGATGCGGCCCATCTGTCCGATCGAGAAGGTTTCCTGGAAAGCATACGAGCCGATGTTACCATTACCGAGCGAGCCGTAGGAGCCTCTGAACTTCAGGTCGGTAACAATCCGGTCCGACACGGGCCAGAACTCCTCCTGCGACAGGCGCCATCCTACCGATATGGAGGGGAAGAAGCCGAACCGCTCGTTTTCAGGAAACTTGGAGGAGCCATCGTAGCGGCCGTTGAACTCAATGAGGTACTTATCATTGAATATGTAGTTCAGGCGCGAGAAACCTCCCAGAATTTTCCAGGCTTCGTAGTTACCGGAGGTAGAGATAGCCTGCCCCAGAGCCAGGTTGATATTGGTAGCATCTTCAAAAATAAGTCCGTTGCGTTGTACTTCCAGGCGGTTGTAGGTCGACTGCTCGTAGTTGGTACCGACCATGGCCTTGAAGTAGTGCTTGTTCACCGTTTTCTCGTACTCAGCGTACAGGTTAGAGGCCATGTACCGGGTGCGGTTGTGGTACTCGGTGAGGTCGTTGTACTGGTTACCCACGTACTCGATCACCCCCGGCGACCGGCTGAATGGTACTTGTACGCGCCTTCTGTTCTCATCATTGTAGATATTCTGAAACGTAAAGTTCCCAATGACCCGAAGCGAATTATTCAAAAATTTGGATTCAAAACCGGTGGTGTTCCGGATAATGCTCCGCTCGGTATCCTGACCGTTTTTGCCGTAGTAAAAATCCCCAACCGTAAAGGCACCGGAGTGGGTAATGGTGCCGTCGGGGTTGAGCATGGGTGATAGCACGTGTCCTTCATCCCCGATATTCCGCCAGATACCGCCACCCTCGCCCACGTTGATGGGAGTATGGTAAAAGCGGTTGGAGTAGTCGACGTTGTTGTTTACTTCCAGCCAGGGAAACAGCTTAATGGCGCCTTTGGCCCGGAGGTTATACACCCGGAAGTCATCGGAGTTGTACCGGAACAACCCATCCTGCCCGTTGTAGCGCCCGGTAATCATGAAGTTGGCCTTGTCGGTACTTCTGGATAACGACAGGTTATGCTCCTGAAATTTCAGCCGGTCTTTATAGAGCAGGTTGAACCAGTCGGTATTTTCGTAGTACACATACCGACCGTCCGGACCCACCTCCGTTTTGGGCAGGCTGGGGTCTTTAGACCGGCGCTCTAGCTCGGCCAGGTATTCCTGCGAGAAGTTCAGCGTCTTGTTTACGTTCTGCGGATAAGTATTCTCCCAATTGAAAAAAGACGTATTGTACATGCTGGCCCAGGTAAAGCCATCGGTGAGGTAGTTGGGAAGTACCGTAGGCTGCTTGGTGCCGAAATTAGCGTTGTAGGTAACCGAAAAAGCATCCTTGGCGGGTAGTTTGGTGGTGATAAGTACTACCCCAAACGCACCCCTTGCACCGTAAACTGCCGCCGAGGCGGCATCTTTCAGTACCGTTACGGACTCAATGTCGTTGGGGTTCAGCATTGAGGGGTCGCCTTCTACACCATCAATCAGGATAAGGGCGCTTCCGCCCTGACCGATGGAGGTAGTACCCCTTACGTTGATGGTAGGTGACTGGGTAGGCCGACCGTCGAGCATCCGGATATTGACGTTGGGCAGTACCCCCTGCAAGCCCTGGTTGAGGTTGGTCAGCGGACGGTTGTCAAATACTTCACCCGATACCTGATCCACGGCTCCGGTCAGGTTTACTTTCTTTTGGGTACCATAGCCTACTACTACTACCTCCTGCAGGGCTTTTATGTCGGCCTGAAGCGTAATGTCGATCTGGGAGCGGTTACCCACTGTCACCTCCTGGGGCAGGTACCCCACAAAACTGAACACCAGCACCGACTGAACATCGGGTACTACCAGTTCGTAGGCACCGTTGCCGTCGGTAGTCGTACCCCGGCTGGTACCTTTTACTACTACACTTACCCCCGGCAGCGGCTCGCTGTTGTCGGCGGCAAGTACCTGTCCGCGGATCGTTACATCTTTGGGGGCGTTCCAGTTAAGAAGCCGTTCTTCCAGATCAGGCAGTACGGAGGTGGTCTTCAACTTCTGCCGTGACAGTACAATCTGATCGTTGATGACCCGGTAGCTGATCCCGCGTGGAACCAGGATCTGATCCAGAATAGTAGAAACCTTCTCGTTTTTAGCATCAATGGTGATTCGGTCATCCAGCGAAATCCGGCTGCTGTACACAAATTTAGCCTGAACTTTTTCCTGAATCTGCCCCAGGGCTTCTTTCAGGGGCACGTTAGTCAGTTGAATTGTCATATCCTTGCTCAGGATAGACTGGGCGGTACTTTCCCGGGCGTAGGTAACGCTGGCAAGCAGGGCGGCCAATAGCCATTGCAGCAGTCCGAAGCGCATAATCTTTCGCCAGTTGATCGGCTTGTTACGTAGTAATTTTTTCATAAATTTGATTGTCTGATGGTTAGCTCTGTTGGACAATGAGTACCTGCACCCTCACGGTGGCACGTGAAATTGTGTACAAGTACTGATAAACAAGGATAATCGGGGGTGGTGGCACACTCCCGGTTTTTTTGTTTCTAGGGTGGTATTTCGCAATAGGTAATCATGGCTTAGGCAGGGGTTAAAGGTGGTCATTCACAAGGTTCTCCTTCTATCATTATGGTTTTGCCGGACATGGTATAGGTGGCATCTAACGTGGCGCACAGCATTTCAAGGATAGCCGGAAGGGGCTGTTGTTCAAAGTCGGCCGTTAGCCTACAGGTGTTCATGTCAGGATTGACCAGATGTACCCGTACATCGTAGCGTTGGCTCAGTTGCTCAATGGCCTGTTTTAGCGGGGTACTTTCAAAGGTGACGGTTACGGGTTCGTAGATTTCTTTTTTAGGTTCAGCGGGTATGGTATTGGAGGTCAGGCGTCTGGTCCTGGTTTCAAAAAGCGCCTGTTGCTTGGGCGCCAGCACTACCTTTTGGGAGGCGGCATCATTGGCCGGAGTACTGACAGCCACACTACCCGATACCACCGAAACTTCGTAGATCAGCTGCTTGGGAGGGGCTTTTACGTTGAAGCGCGTGCCAAGTACCTCTACCCGCATATCACCACTCTGAATAGTGAAAGGCCGTTTTTTGTCGGATTTTACATCAAAGAAACCTTCCCCTTCAAATGTCACCAGGCGGCGTTCTTCGGCAAAAGACCGGGGATAGGTAATGGAGGCCTCAGCGTGCATCCATACCGTACTGCCGTCTGGTAGCTGGTGCATGACCATTCGGGGTTCTTCATTGACAAACCTGACTATTCCGGTTGAAGGCAATGATTCTTTTGGCGGCTGCTGTACTTCGGCCGTTACTACGTCCGACGCTCTCTGGCCTGTATACGCAAACCATAAGCCAGCCACCACAACAACCGAAGCGGCGGCTCCCAGCCACCAGCCCAGGGACCGGACCCGATGCGTGGCCGGTAGAGCAGGTACCGGCTGGACAGGGGCAAGTTGCTCCCTTATTCGCCGAAGTGTTTCTGTTTTGATATGGTTTCTTTCCTGTACCGGAAGGGTTTCCAGGTAGTCAGGAATTCCTTTCAGGGAGGCATACCATTCTTC
Organism: Telluribacter sp.; assembly: GCF_035998675.1. NCBI lineage: Bacteria > Pseudomonadati > Bacteroidota > Cytophagia > Cytophagales > Spirosomataceae > Telluribacter > Telluribacter sp. The sequence goes on along the minus strand of NZ_DASYHI010000013.1, from coordinate 220,638 downwards.
AACCGCCTCTTTTTCCTGATCGGTGCATTCGTTATTAAGGTACTTCTGTAATAAATCAGAGGAAATGGGGGGCTTGTTCATGCCAATTTTTCCGTACGTAAGGTTAGTTACTCCTTAAGTCGCACGAAAAGTCCGGTACCCTTAGTTGAAATAGAAAAATTTACAGAAATAGTTGAAATGCAATAAGACAGTAAGGCAGATGCTCCCTAAGGTGTACCCTCAGAATGCGTAAGGCTTTGGTAATGTGCTGCTCTACGGTTTTTTCGGAAATACCCAGCTCACGGGCGATTTCACGATTGGGAAGTCCCTGCCGACTCAGTACAAATACCTCCCGACACTTGCCGGGCAGCAAATTCAGCCCCTTTTCGTAGTGCTGCTGCAGGTCGTCGGTCAGCGCTTTCTGGTCGCACTGGTCGGAGGTAAAAGGGAGAAGGGTACCCCACTGCTGGTAATGGCGCTGACGCGTAAACTCCTTCCGGTAGTGGCTGATAATAAGGTTTTTGGCAACGGAGAATACATAGGGACGACAGGCCTGGATAGAAGCGTGGTGGCGCTGCTGCCACAGGCTGACAAACAACTCCTGCACAATTTCCTGCGCCACAAACTGGTCACTTACTTTTTCGTAGGCGTAGTTGAATAGCAGCCGGAAGTACCGGTTGTACAATTCGCCAAAAGCCAGCTCGTCATCATGCTGTTGCATGAGGTCAAGCAGATCTTCATCCGAATACGTCACGTAGCGTCCACTCATCTGACAAAGAGTTAATTTCACGGAGCTACTGCTGAATACCAGCGCAACTATCCCTACTAAGCCGGGGCGGCGTGTTTTTTACTTGTTTTGTGTTTGGCTTGGGTTTGGGGGGGAAGGGGGCCAGGGGTTTGTTTTGTATTACGGGGCAACGAAGCTTAGTTGTTATGCGTTTGTTTTTCTTCTTCTATCATTAAGTCGATAAAATCATTGGCAAACAGTTCTTTCAAAGCAGCATATTCTTTTCTGTCCTGATTAGCTTTCTCAGCTAATTCATATTTCATTTGCTGATATTCTATCCTGGCCCAATCATTTCTTCTCAAAAAATTTCGAGATAAAATGTGTCTTTCCAATGCTTTACTGCCAACTGGACAAACATAAAGATGATGCTTTATTGTGTCCAAAACTTCATTAGTCCATTTTCCATTTCTTTTAAACACCTCCCGGTTCTGGATTCCCTGGTTTCCATTATGATCATACCCTATTCTTTCAAGCCCCGTTTTTATTTTTTCGAAGTCTATTTGATTGGAATAAACAATATCAACGTCAATTATCGGTTTTGAATCCAAATTGGGTACCGAAGTACTTCCAACGTGTTCAATACTATATTCAATGCCGTCAAAGACGATTTCTATTTCACGTTTTATATCCGAAAAATCTTTAATCCAAGTGGATGTATATGCTTTTAGTAGCATTCTATTTTCTAAAATGAGTGTTTTTAGCGTATTTTATCGCGCTCGTCCCGATTTGTAATCGGGATGCTGTCTCCCCGCGTTTGCAACGGCTGCGGCCGACCGCGCGAATACCCTCATGCATGGCTCGCGTTAAAAAACGCAAAATGGATGCAACCCCGATTACAAATCGGGGTTAGCGGGGGAATTATTTCCTTCAGCCGCCATAACGCCAATGTAGTGTTGGCAGTAGTTGTTTCTGTTTCACTCTTAAAATCCATCTTCTCGTTCTGATAACCAATGTCTATATTTATTTTTATAACTCTCTTTTGTCAAACAATCTTTCAGCATAAAGTCAATGCCCCCGTCATAAGGTGCAACAATTACATTTTTGTCAAACGATATGAAGAATGCTCTTGCATTGTCTTTTGCAATTTCTCTCAAAAGTTTGTCGTGATAGTTTGGTTTCCAAATAGTCAGTGCAAATGCTGGTCTGTAAATGTCAGGCTCGTCATATTGTTCAGCGTCAATTTTATTCAACTCAATGTTGTCAAGCCGTAAAAATGAAAAAGGTTTAAATATTTCTTCTTCCTGTGTTATATGAGTTTGACTGTTGTCGCCCCAATTATATTCACCTGTCACAATTAGAATTGGTGTTTCATGTCCAAACAAGTCTGTAATAATTTCGTTTTGTCTTGAAAGAAGAATTTGCCATTCGTTTTCATCTTCTGCATATCGCTTTGATTCAGGCAAACTATGAATTCTAAACCACCTGTCAGAATATTCGTGTTTGAACAGATACGCAATCGGTACAGTCTCTGGGTAATTTAAATTCCATAATTTCTGAAAATCTTGTTTTGTCATCGTGTCTCGTAACAATTACTGCCAACTCTCAGATATACGCAAGTTTTGCAGTACTTTTTGTATTTATTTGTACTTTTAAAATATATACTAGCACTTTTTGTGCTGTACTTTCCACAGAAACTCTCCCAACCTCACTTCCTCCGCACCGGCTTCTCTGCTTCCTGCGTCATGGTATACGGCAATTCCCATACCTGACCCTGACTATCACCAAAGTACAGCTGCGACGGGCTGAACTTACCCGGATCGCCGTCGGCCCAAAAGTAGTAGAAAGGGTCGCGGCCGTTCACTACCTTCCGGATGTAGTTGTGGTTGCGGGGGCTGTTTTTTGTGAGCTGTTTGGTGCGCGTCCAGGTTTTGCCTTTGTTGGTACTTTTCCAAAGTACTACTTCGCCACCACCACCCCAGGGCTGAGGCGTGTTTTCGGTGGGGGCTACCACCATCCACTCGTTATCCTTCACAAACAGGCTACCGGTGTCGTAGTTATGGTCGGAGGTGGCAATGGGGTAGTTTTCCCAGGCGGAGCCGTTCCAGTAAATGACCGCCCACTGCCGCAGGCCATTCTTAGGCCCGGGCTGATGACCAGGACCCGACAGGTACAGGGCAATCGGGTTGCCTTTTTCGTCAAAATTGACATCTTTGATGTACACATTCTGTCCCTGACTGAAAAACTCTTTCACCAGGACCGGCGAAGCCACATCCGTGACCGGAATAGTGACTTCCTTCCCGTCGACGGTGGTCCAGGTCTGGCCGAAGTCGGTGGTCTGGAGGTAGTAGATATTGGTGCGCTGGTCTACGTCACCGTTGGGGTGCCAGTTAAAGAAGAAAACTATCTTTTCGCCGTGCTGACCGCTGATTTGGTAGTGACCGCTGTTTTTGTCCTCAGGTCGCTTCATGCCCGCCAGTTTCCGGTCTTCGGTCCAGGTAACCCCGTCGGGGCTGGTTTCAAAGTACAACTCCCGCACGCCCGTGTATTTGGTAAACAGGTTAAGGAAGCCCTTGCCCGGGATGTACTTCGGCTGGGGATAGGTCATCGTCTCCTCGGTAATCTGGTCAAAGCCTTCGGTGCTGTACGGCTTTTGACTGCGGTACTTGAAGCCCGGGCGGCTGGTGTTGCGGCCACTCACAAATACCCACAGGTACCCGTCGCTATCCATACTTAGGCTGGGGTTGTCGTGCGGGTCTTCGACTCCTTTTTTATCGTACACTACCGTAGGGCGGGCTACTGTACCCGAGGCATGGTCGTAGCTGCCAATCATGCAGAGCAGGTACTTGTCGTCGGGGCCGGTGGTACCTCCGTACACAAAGAAGGTTTTGTTCACGGTCGGGGCATAAATAGCCAGCGGAATATGCTTGGCCGTGTAGGTACCCAGTCCGCCCGAGTACTTATCGCCGTATTCGGAGAACTGCCCCAGCGTAAACCAGATCCCTTTGTAGCCGTCTACCTTCTGGTTGTTTCGGGTAGGTTGGTTTTGGGCAATGACCGTAAAGCCTGACAAGAGTAAGGCACATCCAAGTAATAGCGATTTCATAGTTAGCATAGAAGAGGATAAAACTATATGGTACTTGTTATACCTGCGTCCACAGTTCTTTTAGTTTATTCAGATCCCGTTTCATGGCGTCATAAATTACCTGCCTGTCTACCGTAGGCGTACGTGAGCCGTGTTCGGCACCGCCCAGGCCGTACTCATAGTGCATCGAGATGGGTACCTGTACGTTGTACTGCTTCAGGAGGCCGAAGTAAGTTTTAAAATCTACCATACCTTCTCCCAGCGGTACATTTTTCACGGCCCACTTTCCGTTCTGATTGGCCCATACAAAATCTTTTATTGCTAATATCTTAATATGCGGGTGCAGGAGCCGTAGCCCGTTTTCCCACGACAGGCCGCCTTCTACGGTAGCGTGCCGGATGTCGTACTGTACGCCCATGTGGTCGGGGTTGGCACCTTGCAGCAGCTGCCATATTTCCCAGGTCGAAGCCCCCACCAGTTTACCGGCGTGGTTCTGGTAGCTACCGATGAGGCCCAGTTGCTTGTTGAGCTGGCTCAGGGCCGTGACCTGCTGCTTGTACTGCCGGAGGGTGTCGGGCAAGGCTTCTTTTTCTTTGTACTTGTACCAGTTCATCCGGTAGTACTTAATGCCTTGCTCAGCGGCGGTTTTTAACAGTACTTCGTCCGTGCCCTTGGCGTCCTCCACGGCGGTGGTCATCATCAGGGGCTGGATACCGGCTTTTTTTATTGCCTCTACTGCTTTTGGTAAGTCGGTTTTGACGCGTTCGGGTAGTACGTGTCCGCCGGGCCTTACGGTCAGGTCCACGCCGTCAAAACCAATTTCAGCGGCTTTCTCCGCCATTTCTTTATAATCCAGAAACTGTAAGTGCTTGGAAAAAATCAATACGGGAGGTAGCGCAGCCTGCGGTTGGGCGGCTACCGGATCCATTGTCAAAAAAGGAAGGGTGCCGGTCGTTACCGCGCCGGTCGTTACCGCGCCGGTCGCTACCGCGGCTTTCTGGATAAAATCGCGACGACTGAGGTTATCTTGCATAGCTTGAAAAGCGTTTAAGCACTTGGTAAGGTAAAGTTCAGAGTACCGGATCTATACCTGATTCACAAAAAATCAAATCCGGAGTAAAAGAAAATGGTCCTGCTATCTATGACGATAGAGTCAGGACCATTCACTGAATGACTACTAAAAATTAAGATTAATAGCCGGGATTTTGCGGGCCCAGGTTCGGATTGACCTGAAGCTCTACGCGGGGAAGGGGCATCAGGTAGTCACGGTTGGGGTCGAAGTTAGGGTGCGGCTCCAGGGAGTTAGGTCCTTTAAAGACCTGCTCACCCAGCTTCCGGCGCTTGATGTCGTACCAGCGCTTGTACTCAAAGGCCAGCTCGAGGCGTCGTTCTTCCAGTACCAGGTTGATAAAAGCTTCCTTGCTCATACCGGGGGCTACGGCTTCGGGGAAGTTGGTCTGCCGACCCGCCCAGTTGCGGGCCCGGGCCCGTACCTGATTCACGTATCCAACGGCTTCGGCATTGGCACCACTTACTTCGCCCAGGGCTTCGGCCGCGATAAGAAGTACTTCGGCGTAACGCATGGCGGCGTAGTTGTGATCCGAGTAGCGCCCTTCGGCGTTGGAGTTACCAGCGTAGCGCGAGTACTTGGCAATGTGAGGCCGTTTTGTATTCGGGAATACGGTATAGGGCTGAAGTTTGCCTCCAATCAAAAGTGAGTCCTCCATGCTTACTTCCTTACGATAATCGCGCGAGTCCCAGGTATTGTACACGGCCATGGATGGTACCGCTACGCTCCAGCCGCTCCGGGGAGCATCTCCGCCGCGTACACCGGTCATGGGTGGCATAATATCGTCGTTGGCACCACCGGAGCCGCTTTGTAAACCCAGGAAGTCAATGGCAAATACATGCTCCCGGAGATTAGCGGGCTGAGGCGCTCTGAAAAGGGTCTGGAAGTCATCCACCAGGCCGTAACCAAAGCGGTCCTTGTTGTCAATGACAAATTTAGCTTCGTTATAGGCCTTCTGGTAGTCAGCCAGCGTGAGGTGTACTGACGCCAGGTAGGAGGCTGCGGTACCCTTGGTAGCCCGGCTTCGTACGTCAGAGGGCTGCTTATCAGGAAGCCACTGCTTGCCATATTCCAGGTCAGCAATGATATTCTGATAGATAGTGGCCGCGGGAGTCTTGGCGATATCTTTGACCAGATTAGGGTCAGAAATAAAGCGGTCGAGGTAGGGTACATCGCCAAACACCTGTACCAGGTGATAATAGCTGAACGCCCGGATAAAGCGTGCCTCGGCTATGAGTGGATTGATCTCATTCTCGGGTAGATTCAGGGACTCAGCCCCGGCAATGGCCGCATTGGCGGCGCTGATTACCTGATACCAGTAAGGCCAGAACACGTTCACCATGTTGTTATTGTCATCCATGTTGAAGTCGTTGACCTGCTGGCGTTCGGCCGGTGTACCCCGGTCGCCGATGTCGGCCATATCGCCCCGCAGGAGCAGGGCGGTCACAAACTGTCGGCCGTACAGGCGCTCGGTGGCCATCCAGCCGTAGGCACCAAAAATGGCGGTCCGGACATCCTGGGATGTCCTGAACAGCGACTCCGGGGCCAGGATTCCAACGGGTCTTTCTTCCAGGTCGGCGCAGCCCAGCAGCAGCAGTCCGGTCAGCGTCAGAAGGGTAAATTTATTTAAGAAACGTTTCATCGTTTAAATGCTTTTAGTTGTGATTATTAAAAACCAATGTTCAGACCAATGGTATACGACTTGGCGTTGGGGTAGCTGCCGTAGTCCAGACCCAGGTTCCGGTTGCTGTTGGTAGCACCTTCAGAGGCATAGTTTACCTCCGGATCGTAGCCTTCGTATTGGGTCAGCGTCAGGATATTCTGAGCGCTGGCATAAACACGGAGCTTGGTCATTCCCAGCTTCCGGGTTACCGAAGCCGGCAGGTTGTACCCCACCGCCAGGTTTTTCAGACGTACGTAGCTACCATCGTAGATCCAGCGGGTCGATACCCGGCGGGTACGACCGGCAAATGCCCGGGGTACGTCGGTGTTGGTATTGGTGGGTGTCCAACGGTTCAGAGCGGCGGTGGTAGCGTTGTTAATACCCGACAGCAGGTTCAGCTCCATGAGCGTGTAGCTCAGGATGTCGTTGCCCTGCGAACCCTGGAAAAACAGGTTCAGGTCAAAGCCTTTCCAGCTGAATTCATTATTCAGACCCCAGATAAAATCTGGATTGGGGTTGCCAATGATAGTACGGTCATTGCTATTGAGCGTTCCGTCCCCGTTAGTATCCCTGAACTTCTCACCTCCGGCGGCCTGTTCAAAACCGCCGCCCGGCAGAAACCCATCACCTTGCTGATATACGCCTTCATAGGTCCAGCCAAAGAAGCTACCTACGGGGTACCCCTCCCGCAGGATGTGGGTATTGCCCAGTCCCACCAGGTGGCCGGGAGCAGCCGAGTACTGTAGCTCGGTACCACCGGGTAGCCGGAGTACTTTGTTGCGGTTCAGCGAAAAGTTGATATCGGTATTCCACTTAAGGGCACCCGTTGTATTTCTGGTGTTGACCGTCAATTCAAAACCCTTATTTTCTACCGAGCCAATATTCTGAAGCTGCGTGGCGTAGCCCGAGTACTGCGGGAGCTGTACGCTGAAGAGCAGGTCGCGCGTAACCATGCGGTAGTAGTCCAGTACCAGGTTAATCCGGTTGTTGAACAAGCTGATATCGGCCCCTACGTCAAATTGTGCGGTAGTTTCCCAGGTAAGGTCGTCGTTGGCCACGGTGGTAGGCCGTACGGCGTTAACGGGTACGCCGTCAATAATGGTGAATACGTTGGAAAACCGGGCCAGGGTCTGGTAAGGCTCAATGGCCTGGTTACCGGTCAGGCCGTAGCTGACGCGCCACTTCCACTGGCTGATGGCTTCGAAGTTTTGCATAAAAGGCTCGTTGGACATTTTCCAGGCAAAGGCACCCGACGGGAAGGTAGCCCACTTGTGGTTCCGGCTAAAGTTAGACGAACCGTCGCGGCGGATATTGGCTGTGAACAGGTAGCGGTCGAGCAACGAGTAGTTGATCCGGCCGTAGTAGGAGCCAAGCTGCCACTCGGTCAGGCCCGAGGTGGGGCTTTGCCAGACCGAGGAGCCCCCCAGGTTCCAGTACGACACGGCATCGGTTATGAACGACTGTCCGGTACCACCCCAGTTTTCGCTGGATGAAGTCTGGTAGGAGTAGCCTCCCATCACCGAGAAGTCATGAATGTCGCCAATGGTGCGACTGTAAGTCAGGTAGTTTTCGTTCAGGAGCTGCGTGCTCTTTGACCCGTTGACCGAAGCCCGGCCACCCACAATACGCCCTTCATTCAGGGAAGTAGGCGCAAAGTACCCGAAGCGGCCGCTGTTGGTCGTAGCGCCCAGGGTAGTGCGGAACTTCAGCCCTTCGAGAATATCGTATTCCGCAAACAGGTTACCCTGGATGCGGTCGCTGAGCTGTTCGTTTTTCAGTTCAGTAGCTACCGCGTAGGGGTTATCGTGGGGGTCATTCAAACGCGCTACGGTAAAACGCCCGGTTTGCGGATCACGAATGGGCTGGTCGGGCTCAAATTTAAAAGCTGAGGCCACAACGCCCGGAGTCAGACCACCGGAGCCTTCCTGTGTAAAGGCCTGCTCTTTCTCGTTACGCTGCGCAAAAAGGTTAAGGCCAATCCGGAGCCGGTTGCTGGCTTTTACTTCCACATTGCTCGTAATTGAAAACCGCTTGAACCCGGAGTTCAGGATGATACCCGTCTGGTCATACAGCGCTCCGGACAGGTAGTAGTTGACGGCATCGCTACCGCCTGAGATAGACAGCTGGTGGTTCTGGATACCCCCGGTCCGGAAAATCTCGTCCTGCCAGTCGGTGTTAGCACCCGCCGACACGTAGTTAGGACGGGCTTCCTTGATATAGGCACCAAACTGTTCCGCGTTCAGCAAATCCAGCCGGTTTATTTCGTTCTGAGCGGAAAAAGAAGTGTTAAAGTCAATGCGGGGCTTGCCTGACTTACCTCGTTTGGTGGTAATCATAATGACCCCGTTGGCCCCCCGTGAACCGTAAATAGCCGTAGCCGACGCATCTTTCAGTACTTCCAGCGACTCAATGTCTTCCGGAGGCGGAATGGCCCCACCCACAAAGCCGTCTACTACATAAATAGGGTCACTGCTGGCGTTGATGGAGGTACCTCCGCGTATACGTACTTTGAAGTTAGCACCGGGCTCACCGTTGTTGGCCTGAATCTGCACCCCGGCCGCGCGGCCCTGCAGGGCCTGCACCGTACCCAGGGCCGGATAAGCCGTTAGTTCTTCCGAACCTACCGACGACACCGAACCGGTCAGGTCACTTTTCTTTACGGTACCGTAGCCTACGACCACTACCTCATTCAGGGCTTTCACATCCGCCTCAAGCCGTACATTGACCTGCTGGCGGTTGCCCACGGTAACTTCCTGAGACAAGTACCCCACAAAGCTGAATACCAGCACCGAGCTGGGGCCGGGTACCGTTAGCTGGTAGTTACCCGAGGCATCGGTAGTAGTACCCTGGCTGGTTCCTTTCACCACTACGCTTACACCGGGCAGCGGCTCGGTGTTATCCGCCCCGGTTACGGTACCTCTGATGGCCACTTCCAGTGGCATTACCCGCTCCGGCAGTCGGTTGTCAAGCAGGGCGGGAGTAGCTATGGACAGTTTTTTAGACTTCGACAGCAAGATCTGATTGTTAACAACCCGGTAGTCTATTTTCAGCGGAATCAGCAGCTTGTCAAGAACGGACGAGAGGGGTTCCCGCTGGGCCGTTACAGCTACTGGTTGCGAGAGCCGAATCAGGTCACGGCTGTACGCAAAACGCACCTGAGCGCTGCTTTCAATCCGGTCGAGCGCTTCGCTGAGTGTCACGTTGGACACCTTAAGCGTTACGTCGCGGTTCAGAAGTTCCTGGGCCGGCGATGTGTGTGCGTACGACATAGCCGACAGAAAACCTATACACAGCAGTTGGAAAAAAGTTACTCGCATAAGTGTGAACAGGATTCCGTGTTTGGAATGCAAATGTTTCTTCATACTTTTAGTATAGAATGGTTAAAGTTAGAAATAGTAATCCCCTATTACGCTGGTCGGCGCTGGTACGGGAAGCTTTCGGTTAGCTATTCAATCATCAGGGGTGGTTCCAGCACTCCTGATGATTGAATAGCTACCGTCGGCCAATAAACAGGTACTTGGTACTTCGGTTATTTAGTCATTCAAACAGGGTTGATTTAGTTGAATTCTGCATTAGCTGGCACAGCCTTCACCGGACAGAAAAATAGTTTCTCCTTCCATTTCGTAGGTAGTACCCAATAACGTATTAATCATTTCCAGTATTTCAGGTAACCGCTGGTTATTAAAGTCTACTTTTAACCGGCACCGGCTTAGCTGTACATTGGTCAGTTCTATCTTTACTTTAAAGGTTTTCTGCAGGCGGGCCACTACTTCCGTCAGGGGCGTATCGTCAAAAGTCAGCGATACGGGCTGCCAGGCCTCTTTTTTAAACTCTTTTTCGGCAATGGTACTGAGGGTCAGCCTGCTGGTATGGCTCGTAAAAGTAGCCTGCTGGTTGGGCTTCAGTACCAGGGGTTCGGTTTGGTGCGCAGCCGGGGCCGTTGACCTTACCGCTACACTTCCCGTCACCACCGATACGTGGTAGGTAGGGTCGTTTTCGTAGGCTTTTACGTTAAAGCTCGTACCCAGTACCTGCGTCTGGAGCTGGCCGCTGTAAATAACAAACGGGTGGAGGGTATCGCGGACTACGTCAAAAAATCCTTCTCCCACAAAACGCACCTCGCGGCGGGCGGCGGCAAACGCAGGCGGGTGCGACACACGCGCTCCCGGATGGAGCCATACCACGCTGCGGTCGGGCAGGGAGTACCGCACCACCTTTTTCTGGTCATTCCGGTAGTCTACCCAAGCCTCGTTTTGCTCAACGAGGGTAGGTACTGAGCCGGAGCGGGAGACTTTCTGGCTCAGCAGGTACAAAAACCCCAGCGCTACCAGCACTGCCGCCGCGGCTCCACTGGCCACCGCCCACCAGCGGCGGAGGGGCCGTATAAGGGCGGGAGCCCGGTTATCTTCTTCTTCGCGGATTCGCGAACGAATCCGTTGCTGAAGCGCATCCGCGCTAAACGAATAGGGCGTAACCTCCGTTTGTTGGTCAAGACTGCGGTACCATTCATCCACCTTCCGGCGCTCCTGCTCGCTGCACTCATCGGCGAGGTACCTTTTGAGCAAATCAGCAGGTAAAGGATTCCTTTCCATTGTTTTGTTTAAAAATACCTCAGTTTAGTACCGCTTTACTATACAGTCAGTAGTTTTAAAGAAAATCCCTTAGTCCGGAAAGAAAAATTTTTAAAAAAATTAAACGAGGGAGAAGAAGGTGCTGATAATGAGTATAGTAGCAATGTAGTCTTTCATCTCAACGCGGAGGATACGGAGGGCTTTGCTGATGTGGGCTTCCGCGGTTTTGTCGGAAATATTATGAAGCTGCGCTATTTCCTTCAGGCTGTAGCCTTTTCGGCTCAGGACAAATACCTGTCGGCATTTTTCGGGTAGTTTCTGTAGCGACTGCTCGTAGAAGTCATTCAGGATATTGTACTGAATCTGCTCGCTCGTGTTTTCATCGGTGATCCATTTGGCTTCGTCCAGCGACCGGGGGTGTTTGGCCTGTTCCTGGTAGTAGTAGGTAACTACGTAGTTCCGCAGCATGCCGTGCAGGTAGGCTGGTAGCGACTTCTGAATGGTACATTTGTGCCGGTTTATCCAGAATTTGACAAACAGCTCCTGCACCAGGTCTTCGGCTACGGCCGAGTCACCGGTTTTGCGTACCGCCGTTTGCATAAGCTGGTGAACATACCGGTGGTACAACTCATCAAAGGCCAGCTCGTCGTCATGCCGGCGCATGAGTTCAAGTAGGTCTTCATCCGAATATTTCACGTAGCGTTCACTCACCTGTTCCTGCGTTTAAGCTTTCTTTCCCACTAGCTACTGCCAATCCGATCATCGGTTCCGGTAGTTTGAGCTTTTACAATATTATAAACAAAGTTTTAAAGGCTATAATTTTACCTGTAAATTACCCGGAGAACCAAGTGCCACGGCCGGATGAATTCACTCCAAGCAGGTACCTAACAGGTACTGCCCGTCAGGAAAATCCATTGCGGCGGATGGTACTTCTTAAATCAATTCTGGTGCTAAATTGTTAGGAAAATAAACGGTAAAGGCTGAAAAGATTTGTAATGCAGGAAAATACGCTGACACTACGGGTAACCCAGGTTGTTTCTGAAACCTTCGACGCTAAAACGTACGTACTTGAAGCAACCGACGGTCAACCTGTTCAGTACCAGGCCGGACAGTTCCTGACGTTTTTGCTGGACTACCGGGGGCAGCCGGTGCGCCGCTCGTACTCGATGCATACGGCTCCGGGGGTAGATCCGCTACCGGCGGTTACCGTAAAGCGTATGACCAACGGCAGCATCTCGCGCTACTGGCTGGATACGGTTAAGGAAGGCGACCTGCTGAAAGCCCTGCCACCCGCCGGGCGTTTTACTCTGGAGGCCTCTGGACAACCGCGCGATATAGTCCTGATTGCTGCCGGAAGTGGTATTACTCCCCTGTTTGCCCTCCTGAAACAAACCCTGAGTACCGAGCCTGAAAGCCAGGTGACGCTGCTCTACGCCAGCCGCCGCGAAAGCGAGACCATTTTTTACGAACAGCTTGACCAGTGGCAGCGCCACTTTCCCGGACGCCTGCGGGTGCTACACGTCCTGAGCCAGCCTACCGACGATTGGACCGGCCAACGGGGGCGGCTGAATAATTTCCGGATAGAAAAATGGGTAGGTACCTCGTTGCGATTCGCTCCGGAGCGGGCGAGCTTTTTTCTGTGCGGACCCTTTGAGCTGATGCGGACGGCGGAGATTACGCTGCTGTTTATGGGATTCGGTAAGGAACAGATCCGGAAGGAGAACTTTACCATAGATGCGCCGCCCGTACCGCCGCGGCAGTCGCAGCCGCACCGGGTACGAATCCGGTTTGGGGAGCAGGAGCAGGAGCTGAACGTACCCGCCTATACTACCGTGCTGCAGGCAGCTCTCAACGCGGGTATTCCGCTGCCCTACAGCTGTAAAGGCGGGCGCTGCTCGGCCTGCGCGGTCTTGTGCCGGAGTGGCACCCTGTACATGAGTATTAACGACGTACTTACCGAGCGCGATCTGGAGCAAGGCTGGGTACTTACCTGCACCGCCTACCTCAACGACGACGGGGTACGGATAGAGGTGATCTAGAATTCTGAATTCGTGAAGGCTAAGTTATGAATTGTACGAAGGAGTGTTTTTCTTTAAAACATTATCGAAATTTTGGTGGATGCCGGCTCCAATGGGGCGGACGGTCGCTGCCGCATCAAACCAGTAGAAAAAGGGTCCTTTTAGGGTCAACATTTTCTAGGACGTATCAAAGTGTCAACTAAAATCAGGATGAGACAGTGTAGTAGTATGAATATATATATTTCAGTTTTTTATTATTTGAAAGTTATATATCAATTTTTTACCATAATCCTCACTAGGTACCCTTGTTGGTGCCGTAACTTTTTCATACCTCCCATTTATTCCCTGTTTGATAAGAAGATTTACTTCGGGGAAAACTCGTACTTCATGGGTACCCCTTGGTACAACATAGGAAAGACGATAGGTGCCATCTTTATCTGTTTTCGTTCTTTCTTCAAAAGTAGGAATTGGCGAGAAGCCCTTCACTTTGAATCCGTAGAGGTGAATACTCACCCCTTCTAAGGGCATTTCATTTTCATCTACTATCTTTCCTGTCGCTACGGTGGGGGTGGAAGGGAAGTTATTCTGACAGGCAATCAAAATGCCCGCAGGCAAAGCTTTAAGTAATTTTAATATTTGTCGTCTTTTCATTGAAGAGCTTCTTTTAGAGATGTCAACTGTTGAGTCTACGTTTGGAATGGATGTTCAGGTAAGTTAATTTATTGCTATTGTAAGGCAAGCTATTCTTCCAAAATGTTATCCAACGGTACCTCTTACATCTGTTTAGCTCCTAATAGCCGGACGGAAAGAAGCCTTACTTATAGAAATGGACCGTTAGATAAATAAATAGGTTTTATTCTACACTTTTGCTTGCAACTTACTCTTTTATGTAGAAATAGCTACTATCTTACCTGCACAGAGGAGGCCAAACATCCGCTTCCAGGGAAGCAGCCATAGGCGTCTCAGCCGTTACTGGAAGGCTATTGTGCAGGATGGCTTTATGTATCTGGGATAATAGGCTTTATTCCGAACGCATAATATTCACTGCCGACCTATATTGTTTGAGAAAGTAGTACCTATGGCTTTTCTTTACCTTAGTATTCTCATTACCCTTCTTTATGAAACAATCAGTAACTATCATTTTAGCGATTACTATTTTTTTAGTGGTCGCTTGTCGGCAAAAACCAGTAACTCCTGATAGAACAGTAGAAGTTGAAAACCCCATTATCACTTTTGCAGGAGAACGTACAGGCGATGGGGCCCCGGCTACTCAAGGTAGGTTTAATAATCCAAACGGCTTAGCGGTAGATGCGGCCGGAAATATATATGTCGCTGACACTGGCAATAATCGCATCAGGAAAGTTACTCCTAACGGGAATATAAGTACCATAGCGGGCAATGGAACGGCGGGATTTAGTGGCGATGGGGGAGTAGCCACTAACGCCAGCTTGAATTCTCCTACTGGCGTCACAGTAGATGCGGCCGGGAATATCTACATTGCTGATGGTGGTAATCATCGAGTACGTAAAGTGGCTACCAACGGAGTAATCTCTACCATAGCGGGTAATGGAACACCAGGATTTAGTGGTGACGGTGGAGTAGCCAACCGGGCCAGCCTGAACAACCCTTTCTGCGTAGTGGTGGATAAAGCGGGTAATCTTTATATCGCAGATAAGGATAACCATCGAATCCGGAAGGTAAGCGTCCGTGAGAATAAGATAAGTACCATGGCCGGTACTGGGACAGCGGGACACAATGGGGATGGTAAGGCCGCTACGAGTGCTCATCTAAACATGCCTGCCGGGGTAGCCGTGGACGCATCGGGGAATATCTACATTGCTGATAGTGGAAACCATCGCATACGCAAAGTGGCTACCAATGGAGTAATCTCTACAATAGCTGGTAATGGAACATTAGGCTATAATGGTGATGCTATGCCGGCCACCAATGCAAGGCTGAATTCTCCTATCGCAGTGGCCGTGGATGCAAAGGGTAACATCTTTATTGCCGATCATTGGAGCTTTCGGGTTCGCAAGGTAGATGGCAAAGATGGTAACATCAGTACAATTACTGGAAATGGTAACGATCGATTTGGTGGGGATGGCGGAGTTGCTTCCAATGCTAGCATATCGTTACCTTCGGGAGTAGCCATTGATGCAGCTGGAAGCCTATTGATTACGGATAAGGGCAACTTACGTATCCGAAAAGTAAGTATAACTGATGGTACTATAAGAACTGTAGCTGGCAGTGGCAATCCTGGCTTCTGTGGGGACGGTGGAACGGCAGTAAGCGCCTGTTTTTCTAATCCGACTGGTATAACAGTAGATAAAAAAGGAAATGTATACCTGGTAGACCAGGGTAATCAACGTGTTCGTATGATTACTCCCAAGGGTGTTGTTAGTACTGTAGCTGGAAATGGAAAGGACGGATTTACTGGCGACGGTGAGCCAGCTACCAGTGCCAGCCTGAGGTATCCAACGGAGGTAACCGTGGATGCGGCTGGCAATATTTACATTTCTGATAGTAATACGAACCGTATTCGTAAGGTAAACGCCACGAGCGGTATAATCAGTACGGTGGCAGGTAACGGTTTGTATGGTTACAGCGGTGACGGTGGACCTGCTACCAGTGCCAGTATACATCATCCTTCCGGCTTGGCATTTGATGCAAGAGGAAATCTTTATATAGCTGAATATTGGAGTCACTGCGTTCGGAAGGTTACACCGGATGGTATCATAAGTACGGTAGCAGGAACCGGATCAGAAGGGTTCAGTGGTGACGGCAGCAGCGCTACTCGGGCACAGCTTAAAAACCCCACTGACGTAGCAGTAGACGGTTCGGGTAATATCTATATTAGTGACCGCGGCAACCACCGAATCCGTAAGGTTTCCACAGAAGGGTCTATAAGTACGGTGGCTGGTAATGGCGCAGGTGGATTTAGCGGCGATCAAGGGGCGGCCACCGATGCCAGCCTTAATGGGCCTACGGGTGTAGCTGTTGATGACAAAGGCAATATTTATATAACTGAGATAGGTAATAATCGAATCCGAAGAGTGAATGCCGGTGATGGTATTATCAATACGGTGGCCGGTAATGGCAAAGCCGGTTCAAGTGGTGACTACGGACCTGCCACCCTTGCCAGTCTGAATCGTCCGACCAGTATAGCTATTGATCAAGCTGGTTATGTATACATTGTCGATCAATGGAATCACCGTATACGTAGGTTCAAGTAATTATATTTGTCTAGTTGGTAGTTGCCACCCTTACTTTATAAAAAGGGTCGTTTTTTTAGGACGTGACAATTGAAATTAAGCCGCGTTTAACTCCCTAACATGAAGAATTTCCCTATTTGTTGCCGAGCGTACTTGCCTGCTCTCTAACGTCTCCACAGCTACGGTATCGCCATTCAAAGCAAAGAACTCTACTTCATAGCCTTCCCCCTCATTATATATTTCAACCACTATGCCAACATCCCCCTTTCTTAACTCGGTACCGGGTATGTCCTCAGTCAGAATAACTCTTTCGAACTCTTTTATCATAACGGTAAAGGATAAGCGGTTATCAATTTTGGTTGCTTCGAACTAGTAGTCATTATCCATACTGTCCGCAGGTTAAAGCGGAAAGAATCTAACCCTTCTACTTGCCCCTCTATAATATATTTGGTGCCAAACTTCGTTTGCTCCGTTTTCGCTACCTGATGCACCTGGGCATGGTTTATTAAAAACGCTCTAAACTCAGCAATGTTATCTAGCCTAAATCCCGCTTTCAAAAATAAACTAGCTTTGCTTCTGCCGTCCGGATGCTCCAAATTGAGCAGATAACCGGTTATTTTAGTATCTTCTACAAGGGCGTTTTCTCGACTTGGCATATACATGTACGAAATGTAGGCCAGTAGCAGGTAAAAAACAAATGAGCTTACTGTATAGGTTTCCCTTCATCCAGCATAAAGTAAAGTTGTTTCCTCTCTATTTTAGTTTAAACAACTATTTTTCAGTACCTCTTATGGATCCTATCTCCGATAAATAGCTCTTCATGAATGTTATAGCATATGTTTGATCTGGACTGCCCTGTTATGTAACAAAAGGGTAGTTAGAATAAACAAACCCCGGAGAGGTGACACCAGTAGAAAACGTTTTGAATATATATCTTTACAAGCTTACTCACCGATCAATAAATAGCCCCAGCTACCGCCGCCACGGCACCTTTGAAAATCCTTCGTACACTACTGATGCTGAGTTATGAATTGTTTCCGAAGCAGCGCTTTATCCTTCTTCAATAAAAAATCAGAGCCCCGGGAGCAGGTGCAGCCGGGGCTTTTGATACAAGTCGATTATATTCAGAATTCACAAATTCCTGCTATTCGCTCCACTCCACCCGTTTTGAGGGATAGTAGTTAATGTCCATCGCTTTCAGGCGCGGGCCGTGGTTGCCCAGGCGGGTGCGGTACTCACTCCATTGGCGCGACGCCGCCGGTGACCAGCCGATTTCGGCGATGCCCGGTAGTCGTGGAAAAGCCATATACTCGAGTTCTTCCATGTTGGTAATGGTTTCGGTCCATAGGGGGGCCTCTACACCCAGGATATTTTGGCGGGAAACGCCGGGTACCATGGTAGCGGGGTCCCAGATATAGGCGCTGTCCACCTCAATGTAGGCGGCCCAGTGCAGCCCGAGTTTGGTAGTGGAGTCATATTGCATGTCGAGGTAAGCGCGTGTAGCCGGCGACATAAGTACCTTCGCGCCCTGGTCGGCGGCCGATTTGGCGTACTCGGCTTTGGCCCAGAACTGCGCTACCGAGCTGGGCTTCAGGCTGGCGTTGGTTACCTCATCCCAGCCGATCATCCGCTTGCCGTGCGACTGTATAATATCCTGTACCCGGTTAATAAAGGGGATATAATCCTTCATGGGCGTGACGTGCGATTCGTCACCCCCGGCATGAATAAAAGGACCGGGCGTCATGGCCGCTAGTTCGCGAACCACGTCGTCAATAAACTTGTAGGTAATTTCACTACTGGTACATAGGGTGCTGAAGCCTACTTCGATGCCCGTGTACAACTCCCGGGCTTTGTTGTCACAGTTAAGTTCGGGGTAGGAGGCCAGGGCCGCGTTGGTGTGGCCGGGCATATCTATCTCGGGTATTATCGTCACGTAGCGGTCCTGCGCGTACCTGACCAGCTCCTTGTATTGTTCCTGGGTGTAAAACCCCCCTTTGCCTCCGCCTACCTGCGTAGTGCTACCGTGGGTAGTCAGCTTAGGCCACGACTTTATTTCGATGCGCCAGCCCTGGTCATCGGCCAGGTGCAGGTGCAACGCATTCATTTTATAAGCCGATATTAGATCAATGTATCGCTTTACATCCTCCACACTAAAAAAATGGCGGGCTACGTCCAGCATGGCACCGCGGTACTCATAGGTAGGGTAGTCGCGGATAGTACCGGTGGGTATTTTCCAGGAGCCCCGCTGTTTATCATTCATTTCAATGGCAGCGGGCAGTGCTTGCCGGAGCGTCTGGATACCCCGGAAGAGTCCCGCGGGCTTGTTAGCAGTGAGCCTTACGCCTTCTCTGGTTACCGATAACACGTACCCCTCTTCACCCAGTTCGGCCTCGTTGCCCGTTGTAGCCAGATAGATGTTACCCGCTGCGGGTTCTCCACTGGCCGTCTTTATTTCTAATCCCAGCCCCGTCGCCGGATTTAGCTTATCGGCCAGGTACTGACCGATCTTTTTTACTTCTTCGGAGCCTCCTTGTACGTAGATGTCGGTATCAGTGGTCAATTCAAATACGCTGTCGGTAGCGGTGACCGACACGGGCATGGGAATCAGGCTCTGTTCCGAAAGGCGGGCCGGATCAGGGGTACTGCACGAAAAAGTGGTGGCGACTACCGCCAGTACCACCAGGGGTTTTAAGATTTGTACTTTATGAAACATACCTGATTGAAGTATATAATTATTGTGAAATAATAAGAGAAAGGTAATTGCGACTATTCCGCCTGCTTGTAAAGTCCCAGTTCGTTCATGGCCATGCCTACGGGGGACTTGGTAATACGCACCCGCACTTTCTGGGCGGTAGCAGGCGTGGAGAGCTTGACAACCCGTTTGGCCCCCACGCTGGTTCCTTTGTAGATTTCCCGCCAGTTTTCCCCTTCCAGCACATCCACCGCGAAAGCCTCGATTCGTTGCCCGAGCCGGACATTTTCGCCTAAGGTAATAATGTCAAATGTCCGGGGTTGGTACATATCTATTATCAGGTCGGGGGTTTTGTAGTCGTCGTCGGTGGCCCAGTAGGTAGTTTTATTATCATCCACCAGGTTTTTGGTACCGTAGCGGGAATTAAAACCGCGTACGTTGGAGGCGCGGATAAAGGCGCTTTTGGCCAGATTCGTAGCAAAGGTTTTCTGCAGCCGGTCTCCAAAGGCTTTCAGCGCAGCCACGTCATCCTCGTGCAGCTTGCCGTGGGTATCGGGGGCCAGCCCCAGGTCCAGGGCGGCACCGCGTCCGACGCTTTTCAGGTACAGGTCAAAGAGTTCATCCGGGCTGCGGGGCTTTTCGTCGGGGTGGTAAAACCAGCCTTTGCGCAGCGGCACGTCACACTCGGCGGGCATCCAGAACTTACCGTCGCGGTGGCCTTCGGGGCTTTCGGGGTAGTTGGCCTGGCCGGGTACCGCTACGCTCACCCCCTTGGGAGGCTGGGGCGTGAAAGTAGCCCAGTGGGTTTCGGCGGCGATACCTTTTTCGTTCCCTACCCAGCGCACATCCCAGCCCACATCACTGAAAATATTGGCCGTAGGCTGTAGCTTGCGGGTCAGGTTGGTCCAGGTCGAGTCCCAGCCGTAGTAGGTCGTGTTGTCGATGGAGCGTTTTTCACGGGCACCACCGTAGTAGCCATCCCCGCCGTTGGCACCGTCGTGCCACGACATAAATAGGGGGCCGTAGTTAGAATAGAGCTCTTTGAGCTGGTCACGATATATATTTACATATTCGGGGCTGCCGTAGGCGGCACTGTTGCGGTCCCAGGGCGAGCAGTACACGCCAAATTTTAGTCCGTGCTTGCGGGCCGCCTGCTCAAACTCCTTTACCATGTCGCCCTTGCCATTCCGGAACGGACTTTTAGAAATATTGTAGTCGGTGGTTTTGGTGGGCCAGAGGGCAAAGCCGTCGTGGTGCTTGGCTACCAGTACCAGTCCCCGCAGTCCGCCTGCCCTGGCCGCCAGCACAATTTGCTCGGCGTCAAACTCTTTGGGGTCAAACAGCTTCGGGTCGGCGTCGCCGTAGCCCCATTCCTTATTTTCGAACGTAGTAGGCGTAAAGTGAATCAGTCCGTACACCTCCGTATCGTGCCACTGGAGTTGGCGTTCGGAAGGCAAAGCGCCGTACGGTTTGGGAGGTACCTGCGCCAGCAGACTAAAGGAGAGTAAAGTAAAAAATAGTACAAGTTTTTTCATCACCAAGGGGTCAAGGGTACTTCACAATCAGTAAATAAAAGCCTATCATCTGGTATTTCCTAATGTAAAAATTATAAACAAAACCAGAAAATCACCAATTTGGGTACCGCCCGGAGGTACTTTTCCATAGCTTTTCCGGCTCGTTCCGATATAGTAACCCAATTCAGCGGGAGTAGTTATAAAAACGGATACTTCCGAAATGAAACCGTACCATTGGCATCTTTTTCGTAGAGAGCCAGGCAGTATTTTTGCAGCGCCGGGTCAAAGTTTTCTCCTCCCGGACTTACTTGTTGGGGGACTGGGCTCCCTTTCAGGAAAAAATAAACTTTGGTGTAGCCGTATTTGGTGTGGGGCATAAAGTTGCCGTACTGTTCCATCTGGGACCAAAGCGTGTCGGTGAGCGTAACGGCATAAATCCGGATAATAGGCCCGGTATTGTTCTCGTTTCGGTACAGGGCTACTTCCTCAAAATTACCCGATAAATCCTGTACGCCCGGCTGACTTACCGCCTGGCTGATAATCCAGACCAGTACTCCTAATACAGCCGCGCCCAGCAGGTACTTTCTTCCTTTGTTCGTCATGGTAAATAAAATTCAAAATTCGGCTCTTTTCTGAAATCAGGAGCGGGGCCAAAACTAATGAGAATACTTTCCATTCGGGTCAGAAATTTGTCGGCTGATTGTACTTGTGTAAGGTAATAAATTTTATAGCCATTACGGAAAAGACCGGAAGGTTACCAGGGTCTTCCGCTCTTTTTGCTATGGAGGGAGCAAAAATGTACTGTTTGTCCAAACTTAAATCGGGTGTAGAGGTACTTAGGATAAAGCAACAAGCAAGAAAGGTTTTTTTATTTAGAAGGAAAGCCGCGCCGTACACCCTATGACTTTACAGCAGTACCTGACGTCCGAAGATACCGAATCGGCTTTCCGGTTTACGGTCGGAGCTTCCATTCCGTTAGTAATCGCTAACCTGATGGGCTATCCGGAAATCGGTATTTTTCTCCTGCTGGGTTCCCTGTTTGTGCACGGGCTGGATATTGCCATTGCCCTGCCCAAGAAAGTCGCTTTTATGGCCGTATCGGGAGTCTTTTCGGTCCTTTTCTTTCTTCTTTTTTCGCAGGTAGAGCCGTACCCTTTCCTCAACGCGCCCCTCCTGTTCTTTTCTGTTTTCGCCCTGAGTCTGCTGGCCCCGGTCAGCGCCAGTTTCAGCATTGTGGCCCTGCTTATCAGCCTGTCAATCATGATGGGCCTGAGCATGGCCGAAACCATAAACAGTCTGGATGAAGCCCTGGGCAACGCAGGCTATATACTGGCCGGAGCGGGTTGGTACATACTGTACGCGATACTGATGCACCTCCTGCAGCGGCCCCGGCAGCTCCGGCGGCGCCTCCAGGAGTGCCTGCGCCTGACGGCCGGGTACTTTGCCGAGCAGGCCCGGCTTTTTGAACCTCACGCCGACCTGCAGGAAGTACTTCTTTCGCTTTCCCAAAAACAGGGCGAGGTAGTTGAAACCCATCAGCAAATCAGGGAAGTCTTGCTGCGGGAGCCAATGAACCTGACCAATCCGGATACCTACCTGGGGAGGGCGACCTACTTTTTTGCCCACCTGGTGGATATTTTTGAGCTGGCGACGGCGGCTTCCTGGTCTATACACGCCGTGGCCGAACAGCGGCTGGCGAACCAGCTACCCGGTAGCGACACACTTCCCCTGCTTCGCTCCCTGAACCAGTACACGGTCAATCGCCTGCGGCGGCTGGCGGACCAGGGGCTGGCGGACCAGGGGCTGGCGGACCAGCGGCTGGCACGTTCGGCCAACGAGGCTAACCCAACCGAAGTGGATGAAGCCACGCAGGTACTGGCTCAACTTACCGGCTACCTGGATGCCATGAAGCTACAGACCGCCGCGCAGCCCGATTCGTCGGGTACGTACCGAACCTTGCGGAGGGTGCAGGTATACAGCGAGCATCAGCTCTCTATCCTAACCCGGATGCAGGATATACTGGCCCGGCGAAGTACCCCTTTGGACATAGCGGGTCCTCAACTGCGCCAGTTTGCCATCCGCGAAAATCTGGGTCTGGATTTTCTCCGGAACCATATCAACTGGCAGTCGGGCTTTTTTCGCTTCGCACTGCGCACCGCCCTTACGGCAGTAGCGGCCTACTACCTGGCTACGCTGTTCCGGCTGAGTAACCCCAGTTGGGCGCTGCTGACGGTACTTCTTATCCTGAAACCCGGCTTTAGCCTGTCCCGGCAGCGGCTCTCCCAGCGGGTAGTAGGTACGGTAACCGGGGCCGCCGTGGGGCTGGGGCTGTTTTATGTACTGCAGCCCGGGTTGCTGGTTAGTATGGCTATTTTTCTGGCCTCCATGTTCATTGCATTTTCCTTTATCAAGAGGCAGTACGCGGTTTCTTCCCTGTTTTTTACGCTGTTTATCCTGTTTTTTTACCGCTACCTGCACCGCGATTTCCTGGAGGCGGCCTGGTACCGGCTACTGGATACGTTGCTGGCGGCGGCGCTGTGCTGGCTGTCCATCCGGTACGTGCTGCCCTACTGGGAAAAACAGAAGCTACCGCAGGCGGTAGGTACGGCGCTGCGGGCCAACCACGACTTTTTGGCTATCATTCTGGCTCAGCTCCAAACGGAGGGCTTTGACGCTACAGCCTATAAACTCAGCCGCAAGGAAGCCTATGTACAAATGGACAACCTGATGAATACCTACCGGCTTACCAAGGCCGAAATCCCCACGCAGCTGGATTTTCTGAACAGCATTCAGCAGGTGGTACTTTCGGTATACTACCAGCTGTCGGTGCTGGTTAACCTGGGGCTATTCTGCAAGCGGCACCCCACCTACCATCTCCACGAGCCTGGCCTGACGAGGTACCTTCGGGAGGCGCTGCGGGCAATGGAGCAGGTGGCACAAAGCCCCGAGGGACGCGCGGCTCCGGCCGATGACGACCAAAGGGATGTTATCCGGCACGACATGATAGACTGGCTGAGCCAGCAGCGAAAAGAAGTAAATCAGCTGGCAAATTCGGATAATCCTTTGTACGTTAGCAAAGTACGTGATTTGTTCTGGGGCGAAGGAGCCTTTGAACTGATGGAACTGAACCGAAAGCTGGAACGGTTACTACGGTCTGAGGCTTTCCGCTAATCACAAATCTGGTACAGGAAAGCTACTCTTTGAGTACTTTGTGGAAAACCAGTATACTTGTACCTAAGTACTGATGTAACAGACTTCACCATTTTACCGTTAATTAATCTTCTTACTCCAAATTTAACCTACATGAAGCTTATGAAAAGAGTGCTATATAGCTGGGTCTGGCTGCTGCTCACGGTGCCGGTCCTGGCTCAGGATTTGGCCAAACAACCCATTCCTTTTGATCCTGATGTGAAAGTCGGTAAACTGAAAAACGGCCTTACCTACTATATCCGTAAAAATGCCGAGCCCCAAAACCGCGCTGAACTCCGGCTGGTCATTAAGGCTGGTTCTATTCTGGAAAATGACGCCCAGCAGGGGCTGGCGCACTTCATGGAACACATGAACTTTAATGGTACCAAAAACTTCCCTAAAAATCAACTGGTCGATTTTCTCCAGAAAACAGGGGTACGCTTCGGGGCCGACCTCAACGCTTACACCAGCTTTGACGAAACGGTGTACATGCTCCCCATCCCGACCGACTCGGCCGGGCTGGTGGAAAAGGGCCTGCAGGTACTTGAAGACTGGGCCCACAACGCCCTGCTGGAAACCGACGATATCAACAAGGAGCGGGGCGTGGTACTGGAAGAGTCGCGGCTGGGGCGCGGGGCGCAGCAGCGCATGCGTGACGAGTACTTTCCGATGATTCTGGGCAACTCCCGCTACGCGCAGCGGTTACCCATTGGTAAGGACAGTATTCTTCAGAACTTCAAACCCGAAACCATCCGGCAGTTTTACAAAGACTGGTACCGGCCCGATCTGATGGCGGTAGTGGCGGTAGGCGATTTTGACGCCGCCCGGGTAGAAAAGCTGATTCAGGAGAAATTTGGCCGGATTCAGGCACCCGCTAGTCCGCCCAAACGCACTGAATATACCATACCGCTGGCCGGCTCCACGGATGTGGCGATAGTGACTGACCCCGAGTACCCGCAAAACGTAGTACAGGTTATTTATAAACAGCCCGAAATAAAGGAAAAAACGCTGCTGGATGCCCGCAACGCCATAGCCCGGTCGCTGTTCAACTCCATGATGGGGGACCGAATGCAGGAACTGACCCAAAACGCTAACCCGCCGTTTCTGGTGGGATATAGCAGTTACGGAGGTTTCCTGGGCAATCTGGACGCTTTCTCTTCCATTGCGCTGGCCAAAGACCCCGGTGGGGTGGAGCGCGCACTGACTACCCTGCTGGAAGAAAACAAGCGCGTACAGAAGTTTGGCTTCAATGCCTCCGAGCTGGATCGCGCCAAGCGCTCCTTCCTGAATCAGATTGAAGAAGCGTACAAAGAAAAGGACAAAACGAAGTCGGCCGACTATACCCAGGAGTACGTGCAGCATTTTCTGGAAGGCTCTCCGTCGATCAGTATTGACTACTACTACGACTTTGTTAAGAAGCACCTTGACGGCGTAAAGATCGAGGAGATTAATGCGTTGGCCAGCCAGTTTATAACGGATAAAAACCGCGCTGTGGTCGTTATGGGTCCTGCCTCAGCTAAAGCCCAACTTCCCACGGAGGCGAAGGTGAAAGAAATACTGGCTTCGGCCGGTCAGAACGTTACGGCTTACGTGGATGATGCCGTGGACCAGCCGCTACTGGCTACCGAGCCGCAGGGAACCAAAGTGGTGAGTGAGAAAAAGCACCCGAAACTGGGCGTAACCGAGTTGACCCTCGGCAATGGTGTAAAGGTGGTACTGAAGTCTACGGATTTCAAGAACGACCAGATCATCTTTGACGCTACCGCCAAGGGAGGTACCTCGCTTTACCCCAACGACATCGAAACCGGACTGTTTGCCGCCTCCCTGGTGGGGGCCGGGGGCGTAGGTACTTACAGCCAGACCCAGCTGCAGAAGTACCTGGCCGGCAAGAGCGTCAGCGTACGGCCCTACATCAGCGAACTTTCAGAGGGCCTGGTGGGTAGTGCCAGCCCTAAGGACCTGGAGACGGCTCTGCAACTGGTATATGCCTACTTCACGGCTCCCCGCAAGGATGCTGATGTAGTCTCAGGTATACTTTCCAACCAGAAGTCGTACCTGGAAAATATGATGAAGACGCCCACGCCCGAAAAGGTATTCTCCGATACCCTGACCAGCGTCCTGACCAATAATCATCCGCGCCGCCGGCCCCTGACCCCCGAGCGCGTGGATAAGGTAAATCTGGACCGGGCCCTGGAAATCTATAAAGACCGCTTTGCCGATGCCTCCGACTTTGTCTTTACTTTCGTAGGAGCATTTAAGGAGGAGGAAATCCGGCCGATGCTGGAGAAGTACCTGGGGGGCCTGCCCGCCACCGACCGCAATGATACCTTTAAGCACCCCAATATATTCCCGCCCAAAGGTCGCATTGAAAAAACAGTGTACAAAGGACTGGAGCCCAAAAGCCGTGTTACCATGATTTTCAGCGGCGAGTACGAGTACAGTCCTGAAAATAACGTACAGATCGAGGCCCTGCAGGAGGTACTCCAGATTAAGCTCATTGAAGCGCTGCGTGAGGAAGAGGGCGGAGTGTACGGAGTAGGCGTTTCCGAAAGTACTGACAAATTTCCCTCCGGCCGTTACCGCATGCAGATCAGCTTCGGCTGCGGCCCCGAAAACGTGGATAAGCTGGTAAACCGTACCCTGGAAGAAATCAACAAGATTAAGCAGAAGGGCGCCGAATTGCAGGATGTTCAGAAGTTTGTGGCCGAAACTAACCGTAAAACCGAGGTAGACCTTCGTACCAATGAATTCTGGCGGGGGTATCTTTCCAGTAACCAGTTTTACGGGGATGATCTGGATGAAGTACTTAAGCAGCCGGAACTTCTGAAGCAGATTTCACCTGCCAGTACTAAAGCCGCCGCCCAGAAGTACCTCGACGAGTCTAACTACATCAAGGTAGTGCTCATGCCGGAGAAGAAGTAAGGTACTTTCTATAATACACCAAAACGCCCTGCGGACCGGAAGGTACCACAGGGCGTTTTAGTGTATCATGATCATTTCCACCCCCCGATTTCGGAGACTGAAAATCTGATTATGGGTTTAGGCGGGAGCCTATGCCCTAGGGACAGGGACTATGGCTAGTATAGCTCCCAGCAAATCATCCAGGTCGTCTAAGGTGGTGAGTGGGTTCATGAGCGATACCCGAAGGTACACCTCGCCATGTAGCGTGGTCTGCACGATGTAGAAGCGGCCTTCCTGCAGCAACTCCTGCCGAATCTGAGAATTCGCCTGGTTGAGGTCAGCCGAAGCACTATTTGAATAGCGAAAACAAACAATGTTACTTTGCGGACTGACGGCCAGCTGCAGCTGGGGATGCTGGCGGATACGGTCGGCAAACTGACGGGCCAGGTCATAGAGCCGGTCTACATTTTCGGTAAAGATAGCTTCTCCGTAGGCTTTCAGGATGGCGTAAATCTTTACACTCATCATGAGCTTGGTACACTCAAAGGTACGCTTGCCGGAGTTAAACCAGTCCTCGGAGCTACTGGCCCATAGGTACTGCGCCTGCTGGTGAAAGGTACGAAAAGAATCCTCATTACGACGAAAGATGAGCGAGGTAGCCAGGGCAGGAGTCATCAGCATTTTGTGCCAATCAATAACTACAGAATTGGCGCGGTCCATGCCTTTTACCAGGTGTCGGTACGTGTCTGAAAAAACGACTCCTCCGCCATGGGCTCCGTCTATGTGCAGCCACAGGCTATGTTTGTCGCAGAAATCAGCCACTGCTTCCAGGTTGTCGTACGCTCCGGTAGAGGTGGAACTGGCACTGGCGATGACGGCAATTACTGTTAACCCTGTGGCGGTAGCCTGCTGGTAGTACTGTTCCAATAGGTCGGTACGCATCTGAAACTGGGCATTTACGGGTATTTTGATAATACCTCCTTCCCCAAATCCCATAATACGGGCCGACCGGTCAATGCAGTAGTGGGCTTCTGCGCTTACCATGACCGCCAGGCGTTCCTGTGAGCCATGCTGCCATACATCACCCGGAGCCTTGGCGGCGCGGGCGGCCAACAGAGCCGTCAGGTTGGCCAGGGTACCTCCGGAAGTCAGCAGTCCGGATGATTTTTCGTCAAAGCCAATGCGGCGTGCCAGCAGTTCAGAGACAATCCGTTCCAGCGGGTTAGAGACCAGCCCCATTTCATACACCGCCATACCGTTGTTGAGCAGTCCGGTTAGTAAGCCTGCCATAGCCGCTATGGGCAGTGGCGGGCATACCTGATGTCCCATGTAGCGGGGGTGGTGCAGGTGGGTAGACTGCTTAATAACCTTCCGGAAAAAGTCATCCACGTCGCCCGGACCCTGTGCAAAGTCGTCATTCCAATAAGCCAGACTATCGTCAGGGGACTGGTAGGGGATTACTTTCTCGAGTTGACGGTTTTCGGTTTGCTGCAGATAATCAGACAGGAGGTCAACTAACTGGTGGGCATGGGTACGGAATGTATCGGCAGAATAAGCGTCGTTCAGCATAGCAGGTTGATGAATAAGCAACAAATATACATCCGGGGTACTACTTATTCTTACTATTTCTGGTTCAGTTCCGGTTATGGGAAGTACCTCGATAAATCCAATCCAGCTACATTGAAGTAGTTCTAATGCGGAAAAGAAGCAGTACTGAAAGTGCACAAAGAAAAAGCTCCGCGTATCTGTGAGTACCGCGGGGCTTTTTTATAGGCTGCTCTGCCTACCGCAGGAAGCAGACAGCATACTAGTCTACAACCTTATCAAGAGCACGAACTACAGTGTCGGTGGATAATCCTAATCTAAGGTGCCCAACCAAGCCTCTGGCGTGTGCCTGCCACGGATAAGCCAGAGGACCGGAGGCAAGGCCAGCCGCGGGCACCATCAATTCATCTACTACTATGAACAGGCCGAGCCCGTAGAGTAGTCCATGTGCTTTATTCAATCCTTTTATCCGATGGCGGAGAAGTGCATACAGCGCACCCGGTACAACGCCCATTAGATAATGGACGGTTTTGCCAGCTATGTACTCCTGCTGGTCGTTCAATTTTACACTGGCCGCACCGGCCATCTTATTGGCGGCCACAAAGGCTACAGACTTACCTCCGATCTGGGCCTCCTTTTCTTGCTCGTATGCTTCCTGGCTCTCATGCCTGTACATATACCGCGTCATCCTGTCCATCAGCCATACAGCAGCCGCTCCGGCTATAGCTCCTTTCAGCAATTCTTTTTTTGCACTTGTCATATCTTCGGTTTTTAGTGGAACATGTGATTCCTAGATTCTAAAAAAACCATGCGAATAGCAAAAGTATATTGAAAAAAAGTCCTACCTGCACGTAGGTACTCTGGAGCTTTCTATTTGCCTACGGCTCACGGAGCCACGCCAGGGCTTTTTCCAAGCAAAGTTGCTGATTAGCTTCCAGGACATCAGGTTCTACACTTTTGCCATATTCTGTACCGGTGCGGTCAGCCATGGTGGAAACTGTAAGAAAGAGGACGGTCCCGTTTGTAAGCGAAAACCCACGATTGGCAGTAGAAAGACCACAAGTAGGTTTACCGAAACTGCGGGTATTAGGGCGGCCCCGGAACGCAATCGCAACTGCTTCTCCCGAGCTGGCTGTGACTCGATCGGTCAGTACAGCTACTTTGGGATTAGGTTTATATAGGGTGTAAGGGAACGTAACTTTAGGATAAAAGATGGTATTCTTATTCCAGGGAGAAGTATTTCCTTCCGGATCAATAAAATAGCCTAAAATACCTTCTCCCAGAATAGGTTCTACTCCGGCTAGCATGGGCCACATGTTACCCCCAGTGTTGCCTCTCAGGTCCACTATCCAGCCGCGCAGGTTCGGTGAATCGGCGCGTCGTATCTGATTCTGAATAGTCTCAGCATGTCCTTGCGCGTCGCTGTCTATACCACTGTAAGCACTGATCTTTATATAGCCAATATCATTCCCCAGTGAGGGTAAAACCGGAGTCTCGTCTGAGCAGTCCTGTTGGACTGCACCGTACAGACGGGATCCTTTATAGGTAATAAAAAACTATGGGAATCATCCAGTAGAGTAAGGGCTCGTATGATGGCTGGGCTGACACTGGGATCATCAATGTTTTGAGCCCCCTTAGCCCGGGCCAGAACCTGGGTGGTGAAGCTATCTCAATCAATCGTCTTCCGATGCAGGGAGTTTGTCTTCATAAGCTGTATGAGCTGCTTGTGTTACAGACTGGAATCCTGTGATACAATCCTGGCTCGAAGGAGGTGAGCACCACTGCTCCACTACCGGTAGTATCTTGTCTGTGACAACTGTCCAGTGCTGATTTCCAGACCATACAAATCCTCTAAATGCCCCTCAATGTCTAAGCTAATCCCGTTTTTTTATCTTGAATAAAAGCTAAAGTGTACTTGATACATGTAACAGTTGCCATTCCAAAGACTGAAAAAAGTAAAAGTGCGGACTGTGTAAAAAAACAGTCCGCACTTTTACTTGACTTTCTTGTCGGATAGTCTTTTACAAGGGAGCGACAAATTATAAACCTCTATGATTTGAATCTTATTCCTGAGGCACTTTTGCCCGCTCCGTACACAATCCCATCGATCTTTTCATTGTCTTTTTTGGAATCCTTCAGAAGTTTATTTACAAACTGAGCTACATCTTCTTCGATGGAGTTATTTACCAATCCCCCCGTCAAATAGGATTTCATTTTAATGCCTCCTTTTTTTGAATTTAAAACTTCGTAGTCCTTTAGGGGCTCGCTTAGGATATATACCTCAAGACCTTCCACTTTTTGTGCTCTGGCCAGCGACTTAAATTTTGGATCGGGGTTCTTAAACTTTACGGCAACAATTTTTTTGCCTGATGAGTAAATTATCGCATCAAACTCATGCTTGTCTTCCTTAGCCTCCTTAATTGCTTTTCTTACAAATTGGGAAGCCTTATCACTTACCCCCTCGTTGACCATGCCACCGGTGAGAAGCGAGGTGGCTTTCAGGCCAGTACCCACATCAAAAACGACATCATAGCTGTTTAAAGGTTCATTCATAAAGTAGACTTCTACCCCGTCAATCTTGTTGACTCGGGCCAATCCTTTTTGGTCCTGTGAAAATGATAGCGTCCAGGCTGCCAATAGCAAAAAAAGTAAAACTGATTTTTTCATATAGGATTTATGGTTTCTGGTATGCACTATTGCATACGAGGATCTGTAAATGTAGCGTATCACTTTTTCAGAAACAATATCCCACTTAGAATATTCTTTTAGGTTACTTATTGTATAATAATAGCAAGAAATATAAAGTCATCAATCTCTTATTATTTTTGATTTCATTTGGGGTAAAATAGTGTTACAATAAATTACAAACCTGAGCTTTTGTAATCTATAAATTTGTGAATTGAGAGGAGCTGTTTCAACTAGCAACGTTGGTAGTAGCATTGCGGAACGGACCTGATCCTCGCAGTCGCTCGGCTCCGATGAGAGACCTTTATTCGAAAGTGTCCTTCGGTGCACTGCCTGCTGCTGAGGGCAATTAATTAGCTACTTATGGATTCTGAAACCAGAACTGGCCGTTGCGGTAGTACCCGGCCACGTTACGGTCTATCTTTTCAATTTTATAAGGTGCGATAAGTACTCTCCCAGATTATCCGTCCGGAGCAGAACGCATGCTTCGGTTTCGGTTACGATGACCCCGCTTAAAACTGTTTTTACCCGTATCCGTAGTTTTTTATCTGAAAGAAAAAGCTACGCTTACTTCTCTACTTTTTCGAGTTCTTCCTGCTTGTCCTGCGTGAGGTCTACGCGCTGGAAGGTACCCGTAGCGGGAAGTACCATGTGAAAGGCGGAGGTATAGTCAATCGACAACTTTACTTTGCCAAGGGTACAGGCCATTACGTGGCCGCCCCGCGCGTGGTCGCTGGTAAGGAAGTGCAGGTGGTAACCGGGCACATTGAGACCCTTCATGTACGGCGGCGTGCGAAAGCCCAGCAGGGTACCCGTTTCGTGTTCAAACTCAAAGGTAGGCTGTGTTTTTACTACCTCTACCAACGGCAGGTAGGGTTTCGACTGCCGGGGAACGCTGCGTGCCTTCACGTACGCAAACTCGCCCTCCACCTTAATGGCATAAAAAATATTCTCTGTGGGAACCAGGCTGTCAATATAGGCGCACAACTGCTCATAACTAAGCCTGCCACTCAATTCAATAACGGTATCCGCCGAAAAATGCGTAACCGAGGCAAAAGGAGTACGGGTCGAGTCGGGCACGGCGTAGGCCTTTCCATCCGACCGGATTTTGAATATCTCTCCGTCCAGCTGCAGCATTTCTCCGTCGAGGCCGTTGAAGGTACCTATGCCAAAGTCGCCGTGCTGACGTAGCTCGCCGCAGGTAACCGTTCCGTCGTAGTCGCCGGATAGCAGTGCGTCAATCGTTGATACCTGGTAAAGTACCTCGTCCTGCTGGTGCGGGGCTTCTTTGGAGAGGCTGGTGCAGCCCAGCAGTACATAATATAAGCCGACCAGGCAACAGTAAGCGCAAAGGTTTTTCAAGTACAGGAAGGTTGAGGAGGCAGGTACTATTTCAAATACTTCTTCAAATTACATTTTTTTAATGATTTAATGCCTTCGGCTACCAGTTGAGCATTGAGCTGACCGCCCTGTCGGGAGGTGTGGGTATTGTCGGCCGGGGTAAAGTACTGCTGCTTTACCTGGGTGGGTGGGGTCTTGTCGTATTCGGTGGCGACCAGTTCGTACAGGTCAATGAAATAAGCTCCGTTCGACCTGGCTACGGCCTGCGCCCATTGGGGGTAACTGTCGGTGGGGCGGACAATGCGACTCCCTTCCCAGCTGTTGCGGGGAATGGGGGAGCAGACAATCGGAATGGCTCCTTTGGCTTTGGCTTCATCAATGTACTTGCGCAGGTACCAGCCGTACGAGTGCACGACCTCGTGTTTTTTGGTAATGAGATTATCAATCTCTTCCATTTCTTCGCCGATGCCCCTGATCGTACCCCGGGCACGGAGTGAGTCGTTGACGGGGCTGGCGTCATTATGCCCAAACTGGATCAGCAGGTAATCGCCTATTTTAAGCTCCGATAGTACCTTATCCCAGCGGCCCTCACTGATGAACGTCCGGCTGGAACGCCCTCCGATGGCGTGGTTGTGGACCTTGATCTTTGTCGTGTCAAAGTGCTCGTGCAGAAAGCTGCCCCAGCCCCACTGACCGTTTTCGCCCTTGCCCGAGCCGGTCTTGACGGTAGAGTCGCCAATGAGGTACAGGCTTACGGGAGCGGGTTTGGTCAGGGCTAAGGCCAGCAGCGACAGGCCGAGGAGGAGGAGGAGTCGGATTTTCATTAGTCTTATTAAATTATACTTTACTTAGACGCAGGAAAGAGCTGGTCTCCTGTACAACTACTAACCCTGATCCGGTACCATCACCGATCCTCTTCATCCTGCGTGGGTCGGTACTTCAACTGCAGCCCTACCAGAAAATTACGAAGTGCCTGGTCCTTACAGGGTTGGTAGTGCGGATTATCGGGATTTCGGAAAAAGGCGCTGAGTTCGTGTTTACTGATCCGGAAGCTGACCAGATCGAATACCTCCAGCATATCCGTATCATTCATACTCAGGGCGATTTTCAGCTTCCGGAGTACAAGGTTATTATTTGTTTTTTTCTCAGCTTTGGGTTCTTCGCCGTCTTTTTTGCCGCGCTTCTCCACAATAAATCCATTCAGGAAAGTAGCCAGCCTTACATCCACCAGTACCTTGTGCTCGGGATCTTCCTCCTTTTTCAGCCAGTCGCTCACCTCGGCCCGGCTGGCTTCGTAGCCGCCCTGCCGGAAGAGTCGCATCATCTCTTCATCTTTCATGTCAAAGGCAAAGCGCAGGCGGCGTAGTATATCGTTATTATTCATTGTAAAGTTTTTCGGAAATGGATTACCGCTAAGGTAAAAGGAATTGAACATTTTTCCACCCTTAGTTAAAGCCGAACCTGCTAACACAAATCGGGCGCGGCCCGGCTAGGGCGAGCGTAGAGCGGTGGATAATGCCCAAATTTTCATCCAAGGGCGATTGGATATAAACA
Organism: Telluribacter sp.; assembly: GCF_035998675.1. Classification (NCBI taxonomy): domain Bacteria; kingdom Pseudomonadati; phylum Bacteroidota; class Cytophagia; order Cytophagales; family Spirosomataceae; genus Telluribacter; species Telluribacter sp. The sequence continues at coordinate 186,896 of NZ_DASYHI010000013.1, read as the reverse complement.
CAAAGAGCCGGCACAAACGCGCCGACTCTTTGTCATTCACAACACACACTAATTCAACTTAGTCAGGTTAATCAGGCATTATTACGGTGTCAACTACGTGGATTACGCCGTTGCTCTGGTACACATCCTTGATAGTTACGGTGGAAGTTCCCCCTTTTTCATCCGTCAGCACCAGTTTCTTTCCTTTCATCATGGCTGTGAGGGTACCACCTTCCACGGTTTTGAATGTGGCTTTGCCATTTCCTTTTTTAATGGCCTCAGCGATGGCTTCGGAGTCCATCCGGCCCGGTACTACGTGGTAGGTCAGGATGGTAGTTAGGGTACCTTTATTTTCAGGTTTTACCAACGTCTCAACGGTTCCGGCGGGCAGTTTGCCAAAGGCATCGTTCGTAGGAGCAAAGACGGTGAAGGGGCCCTTTCCCTGCAAGGTCTCTACCAGTCCGGCGGCCTTTACGGCTGCTACCAGGGTAGTGTGATCTTTGGAGTTGAGAGCGTTTTCAACAATGTTTTTGTTAGGGTACATCTCGGCGCCGCCAACTTTGACAGTGCGCATGTTTCCCTGGGCAAACGAAGCCTGTGCGGCAAATAGTGCCACCACAAAAAGTGCAACTTTTTTCATGAGTAGATTAAATTAATTGTTGGATCTTGTTTTTTAAGAGTGATTATGACTGAACTTACGACTTATGTTTCTGTAAGGATTGAAACACAATGAAAATATTTTAAAAAATTTTTACAAACTGTTGAAATTGTGTCATTTGTACTAAAATATTCTTTGATAGTCAAAGAAGAAGCTAGTCTTATTACAAAAAAGGGACGCCCTATATGGCGTTCCTATCGAAACGGAAAACCCATTTTTTAGGCTTAGCTTTCGGCTTTCTTGCGATATTTGTTTTGTGCTATTTAGTAGGTGAAGATTCTACCGCTCAAAGTACTGGGGTCAGTAGTGGGGAGATGCCGTTAATTCTTGCTGGAAGAGAATCAAACAGCGACTACGCGTCCCGGACTACGCGTCCCGGACTACGCGTCCCGGTTTCAAATGCTAAACTATATCGCCTGAGCGGGATAAAAAGTACTTCGGGCACGTGGTCCTTCGTTGCCATAGAGGCACAACAGCCTCTCCTTACATTGATTGTCACACAAACGAATAGTACATTTGTAATTCCCTTCATCTCAAACCTGACTACAATTACCATGAAACAAACCCTTTTAGGAATGACCCTGATAACCGCCCTGCTTATCAATGCCGACGGGACGGCGCAAAAAATAGATTATCCCAAAACCAATAAAGTAGATCACGTCGACGATTACCACGGTACCCAGGTACCCGATCCGTACCGCTGGCTCGAAGACGACCGCTCGGCCGAAACCGCCGCCTGGGTAAAGGCGCAGAACGAGGTGACGTTTGGGTACCTCAGCCAGATTCCGTTCAAGCAGGAGATCTACAACGATCTGGAAAAAGCCTACAACTACCCCAAGTACTCGGCCCCCCGCAAGAAGGGCGACTACTTCTATTTCTATAAGAATGACGGCCTGCAGAACCAGTCGGTACTGTACCGGCAAAAGGGATTAAACGGGACACCCGAGGTAGTACTTGACCCCAATAAGCTTTCGGCCGACGGTACTACGCGCCTGACGGTATTCAGCCTTTCCAAAGATGGAGCCTACGCGGTTATGGGCTTCTCGCAGGGCGGCTCGGACTGGCAGGAGTACCAGGTCATGGACATGAAAACCCTCAAAATGCTGTCGGATAAGGTAGAGTGGGTGAAGGTGTCGGGTGCCGCCTGGCAGGGTAATGGCTTCTATTACAGCCGCTATCCTAAGCCGGAAGGTAGTGCCCTGGCCGCCAAAAACGAGAACCACCAGGTGTACTACCACCAGGTAGGTACCCCGCAGTCGGCCGATAAACTGGTCTTTGAAGATGCCGCCAATCCGCAACGCTTTCATACTGTAAGTACTACAGAGGATGGCCGCTTTGCTGCCCTCTACGTAAGTGACCGGGGCAAGGGCAAGGACGGGAATGGCCTGTGGGTGATGGCACAGGGACAGACCACCTTTACCCCCATTGTCAGCGAGATTACGGACTTTAAGTACGGCATAGTGGATAATGTAGACGGCGGCTTCCTTATAGAGACCAATGCTGACGCGCCCAACGGTAAAGTAGTACTGTACGATACAAAGGCAAAAAGCTGGAAGCCTTTCCTGCCCGAAAAGCCGGAACCCCTGGTAAACGCGGGTACTGCCGGAGGAAAAGTGTTTGCGGAATACTCCAAAGACGTTACCAGCCGGATATATGTTTACGATCTGAAAGGTAAGCTAGAAAACGAAGTAGCTTTGCCCGGCCTGGGTACGGCAGGGGGCTTTGGTGGGGAGGAAGAAGATGACTTTGTCTTCTATACCTTTACCTCGTTCAATTACCCTCCTACCATTTTCCGTTACGATATAGCTTCTAAGAAAAGTACGGTGTTCCGGGAGCCGGAAGTATCTTTCAAACCTGCCGACTACGAAACAAAACAGGTATTTTATACCAGTAAAGACGGTACCAAAGTACCTGCTTTTATTGTGTATAAGAAAGGCCTGAAGCTGGACGGTACCAACCCGACGCTCCTGTACGGCTACGGTGGTTTCAACATAAGTCTGCCGCCTTCGTTCAGCCCGACGCGTATTCCGTTTCTGGATCAGGGCGGGGTGTTTGTGCAGACCAACCTCCGGGGCGGTAGCGAGTACGGTGAGAAGTGGCACGAGCAGGGCATGAAGCTCAAGAAGCAGAATGTATTCGACGATTTCATAGCAGCGGCCGAGTACCTGATCCGGGAGAAATATACCTCGCCCGAGCGGCTGGCTATTCAGGGAGGCTCTAACGGAGGCCTTTTGGTGGGAGCGGTTATGAACCAGCGTCCGGAACTGTTTAAGGTGGCCTTCCCGGCGGTAGGGGTAATGGACATGCTGCGCTTCCACAAGTTTACCATCGGCTGGAACTGGATCGCCGACTACGGGAGCAGCGACAACCCGGAGGAATTTAAGTACCAGTATACCTATTCACCCCTGCACAACATCAAGGCGGGTGGCCGGTACCCGGCTACCCTCATCACCACCGCCGACCACGACGACCGCGTAGTACCGGCGCACTCGTTTAAGTACGCGGCTACGCTGCAGGAAAAAGCAGGTACTTCGTCTGCCAATCCGTTCCTGATCCGGATTGACACCAACTCCGGCCACGGCGCCAGCAACACCAAAAAAGCCCTCGAAACAGCGGCTGACATCTATGCCTTTATGTTCCATAACATGGGGCTGACCTGGAAGTAGCCCCTACGTTTCTTTTGTTTATTAACCCCGGCAGCTTATAAAAGAGTTGCCGGGGTTAATGTTTATTAGCAGGGTAGGAGCAAAGCCAGTGGTAGGTGAAAGAAGTAGGCAATGGAGTACTGCGCAGCTAAGGTATTAAGGTAGCTGTGTCTGGTTTTTTTGCTGAACGTAGCCAACAATGACCCGTAGCAGGTCATTCGGATTGAAAGGCTTTACCACGATGTCGTTGAATCCAATGCTGTACACCCGCCCTTCTACCTCCTGCGCAATGTTGGCCGTAAGGGCTACAATGGGAATAGTTTCGCCGCGCTCGCGTAGGAGGCGGGTAGACTCATACCCATCCATAATCGGCATGTGCAGGTCCATCAGGACCAGGTCGTGCCGGGTGTTATCCAGCAGTTCCAGTGCTTCCTTTCCGTTGCGGGCCACTTCCGACTGCGCCCCCCAGCGTTTCAGGAAGTTTTGGGCAACAAGTATATTCATGGAGTTATCCTCCACTATAAGAATATTTTTTCCCTGAAGCGGTTTTTCAGCCTGAGGAGCGGGGGCTTCCGGTTTGGCGATTTCGGCCGTGGGAGCCAGCGGAAACGTTTGGGTAAAGTAGAAGGTAGAACCGGCTCCTAACTCACTGATAAGGTGGAGATCTACCTCCTGCATTTCCAGGATCTTTTTACTGATGGCCAGCCCCAGGCCGGTACCACTAAAACCACGCGTATCTGAGGAATCGACCTGCGTAAAGCGGTCAAAAATTACTTTTTGTTTATCGGGCGCTATTCCAATTCCGGTGTCTTCTACTGAAAAAGTAATCGTGATATCCTTGTCAGTCTGTTCTTCCACCACCAGGCGCAGCGTAACCGACCCTTTTAGGGTAAACTTAACGGCATTTTGTACCAGATTACCAATCACCTGCGACATCCGGGTATGATCAGCCAGAACATGGGTAGTAAGAGAGGGATCAATAATTACCCGTAGCTCAATACCCAGGTCCGAGGCTGACTTGCTATAACCCGACGCGATATTGCGGGCAATGAGCGCCGGGTCAACAGGGCCCGTCATAAAGGTGATTTTTCCGGCTTCAATTTTATTGAAGTCCAGGATATCATTTACAATAGTAAGCAGATTATTAGCCGAAAAAAGCAAGACATCCAGCTGCTGCTTCTGGTCCGGACGGGGGCCGTCTTTGAGCATCAGGTGCGTCATCCCGATCACCGAATTAAGCGGAGTACGAATCTCGTGACTCATGGTACTCAAAAACTCACTTTTGGTCTTAAGACCCAACTCGGCTTCGTCCCGGGCTTTTTTCAGCGCCGACGCAAACCGGAACGACAGAATCAGGGACTGCAGAAAGAAAAATCCGATGTACCCGAAAAACAGCAGGAATTTGCTGGGCGCCGCTATCTGAAAATATTCGGCAATGATAGCCATGAAAATAATCAGGAGCGAACCGGTACTCAATAGCGCGTAGGTCGCGCCGGGACGTTGGTTGCGGGCCGCCAGCCAGTATACATAAAAAGTATAGGGGATGCCGGCTATCATTACCACCAGAAATGGGAAAACCAGCTGGGTGAAAAGAGTAGTAGGAAGAACGAGGGTAGCCACCGAGAAGACCAGACAAATCGCGATTATCAGGTGAAGAATAATCTTGTAAACATCTTTAGGATAAAGCTCACGCGTATAAAACGCAAACATGGCTACTCCCATGAATAAAGAAAGGTATTCGAGGTGTAGGGTAAGGCTCCAGCTCAGGTAAGGAAACAGCGAATGCAGCACGTACTGCTTGGTGCCCACTATCCGGTAACTATACAGTATAGAGAATAAGGAGAAATAAAGGATGGATTTATCGTGGTGCCCAAAGGAGTACAACCCCAGGAAGAACAACCCCCCCATAAAAAGACAGCCCGCCAGAAAAATATCAAAGGCAAAGTTGGTCTGGCGGGCGGCCTGTAGGTTAGTGACCGAGCCCAGGCTGATCTCTTTGTTAGGGCCTCCTTTGGTATGGCTAAAGTTAGCGACCTGTAGCAGAAGCCGAAGGGTATCGGTAGCAGCCGGAATAGCAACTACCTGTTGGGACCAGTAGGGTACGGTAGCTTCGGGGGTAGTACCGGGGGTACCGTTTCGGGCAAGAAGGTGTCCGTTGGCATAGAGGTGATAGGCTGAGTACACCTCAGGTATGGTCAGCGCCAGCGACTCGTTGGTGGACGGTAAAAGTACAGTAAGAGTATAAGAGGCATAGCCCTGGGCCGGAAGTACCTGCTGTTTCCAGGTGCTGTTAGTCCAGAGTTTAGGAATATCTACGTATTCAAAGTACCCTGCTGAGTCAGTCGGAGTAAGAAGCCGGTTCCAATAAAATTTCCATTCACCGTTCAGCCGGACCGTTTGCTCCGAAAGATCGGTAGTTCGCAGGTCCACCAGCCCCCGCTGAGCCGAGGGAGTACCCGCTGCTAGCGTAGCCTTAATGAAAAGGGGACAATAGCTCACTACCAGTAGTAAACCGATCAATAGTTTGATCCGGAGGGCATTAACACGTGTCATATCATTTCGTGGAGGGTCACGGCTAGCAACAACCCGATCAATTTTCGGGCCCGATTTGCTATTAAACAAGAAAGATACCTGAAAAAAAATATAGTAAAGAAAAGATAGCCCGATAATTTTTACAGGAAGTAACTGTAATGTACCAACGGCTGGTCCGGGGCTTAATCAGGAAGGAGAATCGGGTGAGTAGTGCCGATAAAATGCCAGCCGCCCCACCCGGATCTTCCGGGGTGGGGCGGCTGGCTATAACTTACTGGCTTATGTTTACTCTACGCCCCGGCTACGGCTGGAGCGGGGAGCTGACGGCCGGCTACTGCTTCCGCCCGACGTAGGCTGCTGCCGCTGGGGCTGAGCCTGGTAGCTGCCCTGGTTGCTTCGGCTACGCGGCGCTGACATTTCTGAACCTGAGCGGGACGAGGGCTGCGATTGCTGGCGGGTAGCCGGTGCACTGCTCCGACTACTTTCCCCGTAGCTGCTGCGTGCCCGGCTCGGCCCGGTAGTGCCATAGCTACGGCTGGAAGGTGCTCTTTCGGCCTCGTAGGTACCCGGTCGACTGCTGCTGTAAGGCGTGCTGCGTTCCGCTTCCATACCACTCTGACGGCTCCGGCTGCTACGTTCGGGGTAGTCAGTACCTGGCGTTGGGGTATTGCGGGTAGCATCTGACCAGTCGGCACCGGAACGGCTCCGGGTAGGTCTGTCAGCCTGGTCATAGTTGCTATCGCTCCGGCTACTTTCTCCGTAGCTCCGGCGGGCCCGGCTGGGTGCAGCGGTACTATAGTCGCGGGTGGCCCGATTGTTCTCTACGCCCACGGCACTTTCGCGGTTGGAGCGGGAAGCAGCCCGGTCGCTGTTCAGGTCATTCTGACGCGACTGGCTACGTGCGCGGTTACTATTGCCATCGGCGCTGTAGGTCCGGTTGTTGTCGCGGTCGTTTTCAAAGCGCGAGCGATTGTTGCGGCTAAACTCTTCCGCCCTGTAAACAGGTACTGTATTACGGGTTACGCGTTCAATTTCGTTGCGGCGCGGGCCGTAGGCATATACACGGTTATCGTTGCGGTAGTAGTTATTGATAATGGTTGTCTGGTTGTAGACATGTACCACCCTAGTGCGGGGCAGGCAGTAGTTATAGAGCCTCGGACTGGTAATATATACCTGCGGTACAAAAACCCAGTAGTTATAGGGCAGGTTTACCTGTACATTCACATGAATACCCGGTCCCAGCGGTGCCCAGCCGTAGTAGCCGCCTCCGGAGCGCCAACTTACCCAGGCCGGTCCCCACTCGTAATCGGGAACCCATACCCAGCCCATAAAGTCTTCGTAGTGCCAGCGTCCGTAGTGGAACGGCGCCCAGCCCCAGTCGTAGTCGGACACCCAGGTGTTACCGTATTCAGTTACTACCCAGCGTCCGTTAGTGGCGTAAGGTTGAAAGTCGCCCGCCACGGTAGGTGCCCATACCGACCCGTACTGCGGGTGCGACATCCAATTGCCGTAGGGAGCCAGGTCATTATAAAAAGTCTGAAAGGACACGCTGACGCCCGGTTGGGCCATCGCCTTGTCCCCGACGGCTGCACCCAGAGTCAACACAGCGCTCAGGCACAGCATCCGTACTATATAGGGTATTTTCATGGCTATAGATGGATAATGATTCGGTGTAATTTCTTCCTGCTAGTTAGATTCATATAACGACAAAAGGTTTAAACGGAACACAGAAAAATAAATAGTTTCTTCAGTTAACCAGTACCTAGCACCACCAGCTTTCTCTACGCTACCCAAAGCAGGGTACTTCAGGGAGGGAAACCGAGCGTTATCCGGGTACTTAAGCAGATGGAGCGGGTAGGTGGGAGCCGTAAGCTCAGGACGAAAAAACAGCGGGGCACAGTATTTTAAGTGGAATCGAACATATTCCTGCTACGGCGTCTTAAGATTTTCCCAATCATTCAGTTATGGATACCTATATCATCGTTATTACCATCATCGGGTTGGCCGCCCTGGGTATGGCCTGGATGCCTGTTTTTACCAAGAAAACCAATATTTCCTACGCCGTTCTCTATGTACTATTCGGGGCACTCCTCTATATGTTTGTGGATGTACTTCCCTTGCCGGACCCCATCCGGGAGCAGGAGTATACGGTGCGTCTGACCGAGATGGTGGTTATCATATCATTGATGGGAACCGGTCTGAAAATTGACCAGCCCTTTTCGCTGAAGGGCTGGCGGATACCTTTCCGGCTCATAAGTATTACCATGTTACTGAGTATCGGGCTTATTACCTTGCTGGGCTGGTGGGGCCTGAAGTATGATATAGCCTCCGCCCTCCTGCTGGGAGCCGTATTGGCACCCACCGACCCGGTTCTGGCTTCGGATGTACAGGTAGGACCACCCAACGAGAAAAAAAGGGACGAAGTAAAGTTTGCCCTTACGGCGGAAGCCGGATTGAACGACGGCATGGCCTTTCCGTTTACCTGGATGGCGGTCACAGTAGCCTTTATGACTTCTCCTACCGCCGAAGGCAGCCTGCTGGAATGGTTTACTATGGACTTCCTCTACCGGATTGGCGCCGGGTTTATCTGCGGGTATGCACTTGGGCGGCTATTGGCCTACCTGATTTTTAAAGAATGGGACTGGTTAAAGGGGAAAAAGATAGTAGAGGCTGATAATGCATTTATAGCCCTGGCCACTACGCTGCTCATTTACGGACTCACCGAAATGATTCATGGTTACGGTTTCATGGCCGTATTTGTGGGGGCAGTCACTCTCAGAAACCGGGAGCTTAGACATGAATTTCATACGGAGTTACATTCCTTTACCGACCAGATTGAGCGCATACTGGTGGCCATTGTATTGATTTTGTTTGGAGGGAGCCTGATAACCGTTATTTTAGATGAACTCACCTGGGAAATGGCTTTGTATGCCGCCGCTTTCGTGTTGGTGGTGCGTCCGCTTTCGGGCTATATCGGTCTCATGGGCAGTGGCCTTCACATGAAGCAGAAATTGGCCATTTCTTTTTTTGGAATAAAAGGAATCGGCTCGTTTTTCTATCTGGCCTTCGCGCTGGAAGAAACCGACTTTTTATTTGGGGATGATATCTGGTCCCTGGTAGCCTTTACCGTTCTTATATCGCTGGTGGTTCATGGCATCACAGCCAGGTTCAGCATGAAAAACCTGGAAGAAGAGTTCGCCGAAGATGTCTCAGAAGATCATGACTTGGACTCTAAGGTACAATAGGAAGCAGCCTATTCCTCGTCATGGATTTCCTTTACCCGACCTACTTCACCTGTTTCCAGACGTACCTTGATGCCGTGCGGGTGGTGGGGCGACTTGGTCAGAATATCCTTTACGACCCCTTCGGTCAGCTGGCCGCTGCGCTGATCCTGTTTCAGTACTATGGACACCAGCAGGCCGGGTACAATATTCTTTCGTTCGGTTCCGGAGAGGCCGGGCATAAAGCGTGAGGTTTAAGATCAGGTTTTGGGAAGTGTAGAAGGGGGGCCGGATTCCTTGCTGCTGTCACTGGCTGTTACCTCCACCCCGATCGTTACTTTATCGTCGAGAATCAGGCTAGAACCACCCACGCCAAAGTCGCGGCGGTTAATAGAAAAATTGCCCTTAAAGGTAACCATACTACCCTGCTGACTAAAACTGAAAGGTACTTCTACTTCCTTAGTGACTCCTCTTAGAGTCAGGTAAAACAGCCCTACGTAGTTGTTTTTTCCCACGGCCCGGATTTGTTTGGATTGCATCAGCACGCGCGGGTACTTCTCAGCGTACAGGTAGTTTCGGCCGCGTAGCTGGTAGTCGCGGAGGCTGAAGCCCGTATTGATGGTACTGGCACCTACCGAGGCAGTCAGGGTACTTTCCGTAGGACGATTAGGGTCAAAGCGGAGGCTGGCGTGCATATCCGACAAGGTACCCGTAACGGGGATACCCGCGTTTTTGGTCCTGAAAGTAATCGAAAGTGATTTCACAGACCAGGAAGGTACCGGAGCCGACACAAAGGCTGAAAGCAGGCAGAGTAGCCCGATGGAGAGGAATCTTGTCATAGGATCACAGAAGTTCTGGATAGGTAAATAAGGGTACCGAACGCTCAGGCAGCGATAGAACTGCCTGAAAAAAACGTGCTGCTACGCGTAATTCTGATTGCTCAGATTATTCCAAATCTGCTGGGTGGATGACAAAAGGAATATAAATTTAAACGAAAAAAGTGGAATGACAATATGATTCATTCGGATATTTATAAAATACCCGTTGAATAGCCACCAGTGCAGAGAAAAGTCCAAAAATTATTTTGGCCCCATCCGGATGGCCCCGTCCAGCCGGATTACTTCTCCGTTGAGCATGGGATTTTCCACAATGGCTTTGGCCAGTAAAGCATATTCGGAAGGCCGACCCAGTCGGGAGGGAAAAGGTACCTGCTGACCCAGCGAGAGCCGGGCTTCTTCGGGCAGGCCCGCCAGCAGCGGCGTTTCAAACAAGCCCGGCGCAATGGTCATAACCCGGATACCCGACCGCGCCAGGTCGCGGGCAATGGGCAGCGTCATGCCCACAATGCCACCCTTACTGGCCGAGTAGGCCGCCTGACCCATTTGTCCGTCATAGGCCGCAACCGAAGCAGTGTTAATGATAACCCCGCGTTCACCTTCCTCGTTGGGTTCGTTGGCTTCCATGGCAAAGGCCGCCAGCCGGATTACGTTGAAGGTACCTACCAGGTTTATGTTAATGACTTTCTGAAAAACATCCAGCGCGTGGGGACCGTACGTACCTGCCACCTTGCCGAGGGTTTTGCGGGCCTCGGCCACCCCCGCACAATTGACGACCACCCGCAGCGGCCCCCATTCCAGAGCCGAGTCAATGGCTTTTTGTACCGCCGCCTCGTCCGTAACGCTGGCTGCTACAAATCGTACCTTACCACGTAGTTCTTTTTCGAGGGCCAGCCCTTTTTCTTCGTTCATATCCAGCACCACCACCCGGGCGCCTTCCTCCACAAAAAGGCGGGCAGTAGCTTCACCCAGGCCTGAGGCACCGCCCGTGACCAGGGCTACGGCATTTGTAAGTTGCATATCGTTTTATGGGAATTAGTTATGTGCTTTCTTAACCTGAGCAGTACCTAAATGTTATTTTTTTAGTACCCCACCGCCCGAAAGAAAGCTTCCAGCTTCTCCTCGTCGAGCTGCCCGTTGGTGCGGACGCTGCTGGAAAATAATTGATTAGAATAATTTTAAATTTGTTGCACAGAAAATTTTGATGAGTTTTTGTAATGTATATTTTTTATTTGTTACATAAGTGATGTTGGATAATTCAACCGCCGAAGCCGAAAAGCGTATGAGTAGGTCCTAAGCTAACCACTTTTATAAGTAATGAAAAGAAATTCTATTTGAAAGAAAATGCAGGTAGGACAAGAAAGGCAAAATTTGTTACCGCTTTGCTTATAACTTTATTTTTGGTTACTAATGCGACTCCAACTTATGCTTGGCGTTTATTTGGATGGGATAGTTGGGAATTCTTAGGAACTGAAAATTCTACAACACCTGATGGATCTCAATGCTTTTCAATGGTAGTGCGTAATTATTATTTCTTTGGTTTTGTTGTTGACTCGGAGGTTGCCTGGAATATAGTTCCTTGTAAAACTACAACTGGTAATATAGATAATAAACTTAAATCAAGACGTGGCTAAGGGATTATTTTTTATTAGAACAAGTATGATAAGAATGTGTTACATATTTATCATACTTGTTGTAGTAATATTTAAAAGTAATGCCCAAATAAAAGGGGCTGTGTTAGATTCTACAACTAATACACCGCTTAACTATGTATTAGTATATTTTAAGAATACATCAAAAATAGGTACCTACACTAATAATGATGGTACATTTATATTACCATCACCGGAACGAAAGGACACGTTAGTCGTTTCTATGCTTGGGTATACTTCAAAATATATTCCAATTAATCAGGGGATAGAAAGTCAAAATTCTACTATACTACTACAGGAATTACCTATCCAACTTTCAGTTCTGAATGTTATACCCCAAAAAAAGCAAGATTTCAGGATCGGAAACAATTCCAGGTTTAGCAGAATGGGTTATAATGCTGCTTTTTCCTCCTGGTACTATGAGTTAGCTACTTATTTTGCGAAGCCAAAATTCACCGAAGACTTGTATATTCAATCTCTATCTATATTTATGTATAACAGAGAGGTTTTTGGAAAGGGGCTTGTAAGGGTGAAGCTTTATGGAGCGGGAGCAGAAAACATAATTTCCAAAGAATTGATCAATCGTACATTTCAGATAGAAGTAGAAAGAGGACGTCTAAAAGGTAAATGGTATGAGGTAAATTTTAATGAACTTTCAGTGCCTCCTATTGCTATTCCCAAAGATGGTTTTTTTGTATCCGTTGAGTTTTTACCGACCTCATCTTCAAAGCAGCACGGTAATAGTAAAGGAGTACATATCGGCTTTGGAAAAAAAGACAGGCGCTATGTATTGGAAAATTTAGGCCAGGGCTGGAGACCTGCCCTAGTTCAACAAATTATGCCCGGCTATTCGCCTATGATTCAGGTAAAGCTATCAAATTAAATCCTTTCAGCTGACTCAGTACCCCACCGCCCGAAAGAAAGCTTCCAGCTTCGCCTCGTCGAGGTGCCCGTTGGTGCGGACGCTGCTGCACAGGTCCAGGCCGAAGGGCTGCACCGTATCCAGGGCTTCCTGTACGTTCTCCGCTTTCAATCCGCCCGCCAGAAAAACCGGCACCGGGGCCTGCTCCACGATCTGGCGGCTCAGCGACCAATTGTGGGTGCGGCCGGTACCACCCAGTTCCTTTACGGCCAGCTTTGGGTTGCCCGAGTCCAGCAGCAGAGCATCTACTCCGTCGGCCACCATCAGGGCTTCTTCCACCGAACTTTCGTCTATGACGTGGATAACCTGCACCAGCTTCACCGCGGGCAGCGACTGCCGGAGCAGGGCGTAGGTACCTTCAGAGACGGCATCGACCAACTGAATGGTATTGGTATAGACCCGCCGCTGGTGGGCTATTATATCTACGGCGGTAGTTTCGCTGGTAAGCAGAAACGTAGCAATGGGCGGAGGTACCGTCGGGACAATCTCAGCGATAAGCTCGTCAGAAAGTATACCCGGTCCGCTGGGCATAGGGCCTACCAGCCCCAGCGCCGAGGCCCCGTACCGAATGGCCAGCCGTGCCTCTTCAGTACTACTGATGCAGCAAATTTTTACTTTGGGTAGCATAGTTTTGGAAATAAAATAGCAAGTAACACCATTGAAAGAACAATGAAAATAATCTTTACACAAAAATGAGAAGCGGGCGGGAGAACTAAGGCCGGATTTTGTTGTTTCACTAAGGCGAAGCAGCGGGTACCCTGGTAGTACCGGATCCCTATTTTTTCATTAGTAGCTTTTATTTTGAAATCAACCCGTTCTACCGACGCCTACGCGGCCCTGCGTTATCCCGACTTCCGGTTTTTTATTGCCAATAGTACCCTCTTTACGGCTACCATCCTGATTCAGGAAGTTATTGTAGGTTATGAGCTCTACCGCATGACGCACGACCCGCTGTCGCTGGGGCTCATTGGGCTGGCCGAGGTAGTTCCGTTCATCTGTACAGCTCTTTTTGGCGGGCACATCGCCGACCAGCGCAACAAGATCACGATCATGCGTATCAGCCTCAGCGTTATTATCCTGGGGTCGGTTATTCTTTATCTGGCGTTTCAGCCGGGATTTATGGATGACCTTACCTTCCGGGAGCAACTCGTGCTGATTTACTCGGTGTTTTTTCTGATTGGCTTTTCCAAGGGATTTTACTCTCCGGCTTCGTCTTCGCTGAAGCCATTTCTGGTACCGCGCGAGATTTACCACAACTCCTCCACCTGGAGTAGCTCCTTCTGGCAGGCGGGCGCTATCCTGGGACCGGCTATCGCGGGCTTTATGTACGCCTATATTGGACTAACCAACACCCTGCTGGTAGTAATTCTCAGCTTTGGCGTATGTCTGGTGCTGCTTTCGTTTATCAAAACAATTCCCGCTTTTGTCCGGACTACCACGCCCCTGCTGGAAAGTCTGAAGGAAGGTTTTCGGTTTGTGTTCAAAACGCGCATCGTTCTCTACGCTATTTCGCTGGATTTGTTTTCGGTGCTTTTTGGCGGGGTCGTCGCTATTCTTCCCGTTTTTGCGGAAGACATACTGCGGGTGGGGCCCGAGGGGCTGGGGGTACTGCGGGCGGCTCCGTCGGTGGGGGCGCTACTGACTATGTTTACCATGGCGTACTATCCGCCTACGCACAACGCCTGGCGCAACATACTCATAGCCGTGGCTGGTTTTGGGGTGTTTACCATTCTATTTGCGCTTTCTACCAATTTCTGGCTGTCGTGCCTGGCCCTGTTTATGACCGGTGCCTGCGATAGTGTCAGCGTTATTATCCGGCAAACTATTCTACAGCTATTCCCGCCCGACGAAATGCGGGGCCGGGTGGCTTCGGTCAATGGTATGTTTGTAAGTTCATCCAACGAGCTGGGCGCCTTTGAGTCGGGGCTGGCCGCTAAGTTAATGGGTACCGTACCTTCGGTAGTGCTGGGTGGCGTTTTCACCATCGGGGTAGTGTCCTGGATCTACTACCGCTCGCGCGATCTGTTTTCGATCAAGCTGACTTCCTGATCCAAAAAGCTGCCCACGACTAATTCTGTTTTGTACTTTATTGTTGTTTATTAAGGTTTAATTGCATTGTTTCACTACTATCCAACCATTTGTGCAGCCGTGGATCTTAGAGGTAATACTATTATTACCATTAGCCATGAAAAATTACATATTAAGTAGTACTGTACTAGCTGTTTTCCTGCTGGCAATTCTGTTTACATCTTGCCGAAATGAGGCAGACCCACAGCCACAACCCCAGCCAGGCTCGGTCCTTATTGACGGAAAAACCTACCCGATTGTTACGATCGGAGATCTGACCTGGACGGCGGCCAACCATACTGGTACGGGTGGAGTAGCCTATAACAGTAGTAACGAAAAGCCGGAATATGGGCGCTACTACACATTTGAAGAAGCAAAAGCGGTGCCCTTGCCCGCCGGATGGAGAATCCCAACCGTCGCAGACTACCAGAAGCTAGCTCAATCGCAGGGGGTAGTCTTTACCGGCGACCGGGCTACGAACCAGGATGCTCTCAAGAAACTGGTTTCTGTTACCAACTGGAGGAAAGTGGCTGGTACCAATGCCTCTGGCTTCAACGCTTTTCCCGGTGGCTACTGTTTCCAGAAGTCGGCCCCGCAGGATGGTGATATCAGCGAATACTGGACCGCCGGTGGACAAACCATGAGTATCATGGAAAGTGCCAATGGGCTTAACCACAATATGTCATTTTACAATAACATCGATAGCCCCGAGTACCGTTTTAACCTCCGGTTTGTCAGAGATAAGTAGCTTGCTGCTGTTGACTAACATACAGAGCAGATAGGCAGGTACCCGCTAGTCAAGTACCTGCATCTGACGCAGAATAGCTTTGGTAATTTCAATTCGGCACTGGGTAAACCTCCGGTTAGGAGTGGTCCTCGGTTTGATCAGGCGCGTAGCAAAAAAGTACACGTTATCCTTCCGCTCCACGTACCCTACCCACCAGCCGGTGTCGTTGCCGCCGTAGCGGGTCCAGCCGGTTTTGGCCCGGAGGGTATAGTCATCCGTTTTTTCAAGTACCATTATGCGCTTTACTATCTCGTAGGTGCGTTTGGAGAAGGGGAGTTTCTCTTCGTAAAAATCCCGCAGGAAAGAGACCTGGTTGGCCGGTGAAATAGCAAATTTTCCGAAATTCCAGAAGTCGGCTCCTTCGGCCCCCGACAGGTCCTGATTACCATAGCCGGATTTTTTGAGGTAGTCCAGGTACCTTTCGTTGCCCACTTTTTTAGCCAGCTCAACATACACCCAACCTGCCGATTTCTCAAAAGCTTCCCGGATCGGCATGTCGTGGTAGATGTCCGGGCGATAGCCGTATAAGACCGTGTCCGTTTTGCCCACCCAGGGTACTATTTCATTCTCATCCTGCACCACGCCGGTTTCCAGTACAATCAGCGAATTGATGATCTTGAAGGTAGAGGCGGGCAGGGTAGCTATCCGGCTGTCGGCCTCGTTGCTGTAGATCCACTTTTTGTTTTTGTAGTCGTAAATAGTGGTACTCCCTTCGATGCCACAATCCTGAAAGGGCTTTTGCAGATCAATTTGTCCGAAAGCAGCCGTGGACAGGAACAGGCCGACCAATACTGTTCTTAATAACATGGTTAATAAAGATATGCCTATTTACCTTTTCAGAAATGCTGCCAACCCCACTATCTTATCAGTATTAATGTAGTCGGCTCCCAATGTCATCAGCGTACTCCAGCCTTCGGGCGTATCGGGCGCAGCCCAGAAGCGGAACTTCTTCCCTTGCCGGTGCGCCTGCTCTATGATCTGCTGAAGCTTGATCCGGTCCGCTTCCGGCAGGTTGCCGCTACCCGTCCAGCGCGAGTACATCTGGAAGGTCTGGCTGATGAGCCCGATCCGTTCGAGCTGCTCAGGCGAGTAGGCTACCGTGGGTCGGCCATCGAAAAAAATGTATTCGGGGTATTGGTTAAACGCGGACGGGGCAGGTGTATTCCCGCTGATGACGATCTTGACAGTACCATTGGGTACCAGCAGGTCCGCATACGGGGCCAGTTCTTTGATCAGAGCGGCCATGGTTGGCGCAGCGGGAGTCTTAAAGTCGATCAGGAGCTGGAGCTGCTTGTTTTTATCTTTATAAATGCTGCCGCCGTTTTTTTTGATTTCGGCCAGAATGGGCTGAAGGTACAGGGAGCTGAAGGTACGGTTGGGGGAGACATCCTGAAGATCGTGCGCGGTATAAAGCGTATCATTTCTAAAGATCAGGTCGGCCTCAATGGAACCGTACTGCAGGTTGTACGCCATCCGGAAAGGCTGATCCTGCGCGTAGTCGTTGTGGGAGTGCGCCTGCGCCGTGGTGTATTTTGTGGGAGATTGAGCCAGTGCTGGACCAACAGAAAGCAGCACTGCCGCCAAAAGGCCTTGAAAGAATGGTTTTATATAAAACATAGCATACGAGTTTAGAAATTAGACTATACTATAGTACCTTAAACCTGCCGGATAAGTTTCAGGGTTGAACGGGAACAGGACCTGCTACGAGTTCTACCTCCGCTTTTGGTATTCTTCGAATTTTTATGCCAAAGCCCGCAAAGATCAACGTCATAAAAGGACTTATAATATTAAAAAAGGCATAGGGCGCATAGTCAAGGGTAGCTACACCCAACACGCCACTCTGGTAAGCCCCGCAGGTATTCCAGGGTACCAGTACGGACGTAACGGTACCGGAGTCTTCCAGCGAACGGCTCAGATTCTCGGGAGCCAGGCCGTGCTCCCGGTAGGCCCGGGCGAACATTTTGCCGGGTACTACGATGGCCAGGTACTGGTCCGAAGCGGTGAGGTTAAAAAGAATACAGGTAGACACGGTACTGGTAAAAAGTCCGGTGGTAGAGTGGGCTACCCGCAGGATACTCTGCGTAATTCGTCCCAGCGCACCGCTGGCCTCCATGGCTCCCCCAAACGCCATGGCGCACAGAATGAGCCAGATGGTGTTGAGCATACCGGCCATACCGCCCGACGAAAACAGGTCGTTGAGAGAAGCGTCGGTAGTCTGGATGGCTACGCTGGATGTCAGGGCGGTCATCACGGTTTTGAAAGCAACGGTGGCGTTCAGCGAGTTGGTGCCGGCCAGAGAAGCCAGCAACTGCGGCTGAAAAATAACAGCGAAAACGCCCCCCAGCAGCGCCCCGACCAGCAGCGCCGTAATGGGCGGTGTGCGGCGCAGGATGAGCCCGATGACTACCACCGGTACCAGAAACAGCCAGGGCGTAATAAAGAATTTGGAATCGATGACCTCAAGAATCCGGGTGGTACTCTGGACGCTGGCGGTATCGAGGTTAAAGGTAATAATCACAAAAATGATCAGCGTAACCACAATGGAGGGAACGGTAGTCAGGGCCATGTACCGGATATGCGTGTACAGATCGGTACCGGCCATGGCGGGTGCCAGGTTGGTCGTGTCGGACAGGGGCGACATTTTATCCCCGAAATAAGCCCCCGACAATACCGCCCCGGCTACGATGCCTTCGGAAACGCCCAGGGCGTTGCCAATACCCATGAGCGCAATACCAATGGTGGCGCTGGTGGTCCAGGAACTACCGGTAGCTACCGACACAATAGAACATATAACCACACAGGCCGGTAGAAAAATAGTTGGGTGCAGGATCTGGATACCATAGTACACCATAGCCGGTACTACCCCGCTCACCAGCCAGGTACCCGCCAGCGAACCAACCAGCAGCAGAATGATGATGGCTTCGGAGGTACTTTCAATGTTTCGGGCAATCTGAGCGATTATTTCCTTATACGAAACGCCCTTGGTGTAGCCTACCATAGCCGCTACGGCTGCCGCCAGCAGCAGCGCAAACTGGTTAGGTCCTCCAAGTGAATCTTCGAAAGTAAACACATTCAGAGCAAGCAGGAAGATCAGAAAAACAATGGGAATAAGGGCCTCCGGCAGGGAAATGGTTTTGTTATTCATGAATCAGGAGATTGTTATCTGAAACGGACAGGCAGATTCAATAAAAGGTATTTCAGAAAAAACCTTTGAGCCAAATCCGCTTACTAGTATTCAAGTATACTCAAAAATCCGGTAATTGAGCCAGGTTGTACAGAAATTTGTACCAACGACAGCCATAGACAACCTGTCGGTTAACTGTGCGTAATATAAGTTTAAATTGGTGGCACTGTTTCAAACAGTGCCACCAATAGTCGGTCAGCGCTGCTTTCAGAAACCTGAAACTATCCTTATATTTCGAAATTATTTTAGAACCTGTAGGCTACTACTTCATGACAAACAACTCTTCTCTGTTTCGTAAAAAATCGGTTGATAAAATCCTCCATGACGCTGAACAGGCCGATGAAAAAGCTGGTTTGGCCAAAGTACTCGGGGTTCGTGATCTGGTTTCTTTGGGAATTGCGGCCATCGTCGGAGCGGGTATCTTCAGTACTATAGGTCTGGCCAGCTTCAACGGCGGACCGGCCGTGTCGCTGTTGTTTGTGTTTACGGCCATAGCCTGTGTATTTACGGCCCTTTCCTACGCCCAGTTTGCCAGTACGGTTCCCGTGTCCGGGAGCGCCTATACCTACGCCTACGTATCGTTTGGTGAATTGTTCGCCTGGATCATCGGCTGGGCGCTTATTCTGGAATATGCCGTTTCCAACATGGTAGTGGCCATTTCGTGGTCGGAGTACTTCGTGAGTATGCTGGCGGGCTTCGGGCTACACCTTCCTGCTTACCTGACTATTGATCCGGGTTCGGCGGCCGAGGCGTATGAAAAATTTCAGGTTGCTGGTGGTACGGGTACCCTGACGGTTGCCGAGCGCGAAGCGGCACAGGCGTACCAGACGGCTCCGCAACTGGGCACCTTTCGGCTGATCCTCGACCTGCCGGCTGGGCTGATTACGGTACTTGTAACGGCGCTGGTGTACCGGGGAATCAGGGAATCGCGTACAGCCAGTAATATTATGGTTGTCCTGAAAATCGGGGTAGTGCTGCTGGTGATTTTTGCCGGAGCCTTTTACGTAAAGCCCGAAAACTGGATTCCATTTGCTCCCAATGGCGTAAAAGGGGTACTAAGCGGGGTAGCGGCGGTATTTTTTGCCTTCATTGGATTTGATTCCATCTCTACTACCGCCGAAGAGTGTAAAAATCCGCAGCGCGACCTGCCCCGGGCCATGATTTACTGTCTGCTGATCTGTACGGTACTTTACGTGTTTATTACGCTGGTCCTTACGGGTATGGTCAACTACCAGGAACTGAACGTAGACGATCCGCTGGCCTTTGTATTTCAGCGTATCGGTCTGGACTTTATGGCTGGCATTATTTCGGTCAGTGCGGTCATAGCTATTACCAGCGCTCTGCTGGTGTACCAGTTGGGACAGCCCCGGATCTGGATGACCATGAGCCGCGATGGTCTGCTGTGGAAGCGTTTTTCCCGGATTCACCCGAAATACAAGACTCCTTCTTTTGCAACCACCGTTACTGGTATTGTAGTGGCGGTACCGGCTCTTTTCTTCAAGATGGATTTCTTCGTGGACCTGACCAGCGTAGGTACCTTCTTCGCCTTTATTCTGGTGTGTGCCGGGGTACTTTACCTGGACTATACCGGCATCTCAAAACAATCGCGGTTTAGAGTACCCTATATAAACGGGCAGCTTGTAGTAGGGGTATTTTTTATTATTGCCTTTGGATATACCCTTTCTACCGGTACACTTCCGGAAAGTATAGGGGTGAAGCCACTTTTGGCTTTTTTCTGGCTCACCTGGCTGGTACTGTCGGTTTTGGCTTTCCGCTATAAGTTCTCGCTGCTGCCGGTGTTGGGTATCCTGACCAACCTCTACCTGATGACCGAACTGGGTACTTCCAACTGGCTGATTTTTGTTGTCTGGCTGGTGATCGGGCTGGTAATCTATTTCAGCTATGGCTACCGGAAGAGCGCGCTGGCAGAAGGGAATGAGTAATCAGCAGGACCCGTGGCACGGTTTCAAA
Source organism: Telluribacter sp. (assembly GCF_035998675.1). Lineage (NCBI taxonomy): Bacteria > Pseudomonadati > Bacteroidota > Cytophagia > Cytophagales > Spirosomataceae > Telluribacter > Telluribacter sp. The sequence goes on along the minus strand of NZ_DASYHI010000013.1, from coordinate 166,442 downwards.
CCGTGCCACCGGTAATGGGTCTATAATAGCAGGTACTACATCTTCTCAATCCCCAGCGTAATGGTATAATCTTCCTTTTTGACCGTTTGCCCGTCCTTAGGAGTCGGACTAACGGCTTTCAGAATAAAACGATACGACTGTCCGGCCAGGGTATAGTTCAGCGTGTCGGCATTACGGTAAGAATTTTTCGGATAAAGCGTACGGCAATCGCCCAGGCACATCTTAACCACTTCCGGCTCGGTAGCGGCCGAAATGGCAGAAGTAAGTGAGAGGTCGACGGTAGCGTTGCCGGCCCAGATACACTGCACCCCCTCCGGGCACCGGCTGTCCTGTACCTCCGCAAACGTGAGCGTGGCTTTGGGCGATTCGGCCAGCGTCACGGTTTCCCGGTAGCGGATTACCTCCTCTTCATTCCTGTTTATTGAGTTTTCCTGACAGGCCATTAGGCCCAGTCCCGCCAGAAACAAGTAGACTAAATGATTCATAGTACTGTTTTTTTACTGAAGACCTTAAACCCTCCTTAGTAGTTGTAAAAGGTCGGAATTCTTTTTGTAATACCTTTAAATTACCAATGAAAAAACCGTACCCTGCCCTACCTGCGAGTGGGCTGTGAGTTGTCCGCCGTGCTGCTGCAGAATCTGCCTCGAAAGACTCAGACCAATACCCGAGCCCGTTTTTTTGGTAGTATAAAACGGAATAAATATTTTCTCCAGCGCTTCGGGTTCAATGCCATCGCCATTGTCAATTACCTCAATTACCGCCGACTGATTTTCGGAGGTATAGGCATTCAGCTTTATCAGGGGGGCGGGTTGGGTACTAAATGCCTCAAGGGCGTTTTTTATAAGGTTAATAAGTACCTGTTGAATCTGGTCGCAGTCGGCCCGCACCGACAGGTTTTCGGGTGTTACCTCTACCTGACACTGTACCCCGGCCGTAGAGAGGTTGACCTGAAGTAGCTGTACCACATCCCGTATCAACTCCCGTACCTCTACCTGAGCCAGATTGGGTTTGGGTAGCGTCGTAAAATCACGGTAGGCATTGACAAACTGCATCATACCCTGGCTACGCTTTTCAAGGGTCTGGAGGGCTTCCTTGAGGTCACCTACTGCCTCCTGATCGGTGGTACTTTTTTCGATGTCTTCGTTAACGATCAGGCGCATGGTACCTACCAGCGACAGGATGGGCGTCATGGAGTTCATGATCTCGTGGCGAAGTACCCGCGTGAGGTTCTGCCAGGCTTCTACCTCCTTCTGATTCAGCTCAGTACGGATATTCTGAAGGGCCACAATACGCACCCAGGTACCCTGCAGCTGCATGGAGGTACCCTGTACGGCCAGGGGTTGGTCATTCGGCGTGTTGTAAAGCTCACGAACGCCCGTTTCCAGATTCGACAGCAGTTCATACAGCCGGGGGTGCGTGTCGCGGAGCTCGATCAGCTGACGCAGGCGGTAAATGCCCAGCATGCGCAGGGCCGCGTTGTTGATCAGGCTCACCTGCCCGTGGGCGTCGAAGGAAATTAGTCCGGTACCAATGTGCTGCACAATGGCGTTGAGGTACTGCAGGTTAGTTTCTTTTTCGGCCCGGGCCTGTCGAAAAGCCCCAAGTACCTCGTTAAACTGCTGATTGAGCTCTTTAAAAGTAGGCCCCATTTCGTTGTCAGAACGAAACTTGATGGCAAAGTCAGAGTAGCGGACCGATTCGAGAAAATGGACAAATTTGCGGTTGAAGGAAGTAACGTATAAATAAATGCTGTGCCCTACCTGGATGGTAACCAAAGACAATAAAGTAATAAGCAGCAGAGGCTGGGGCGTTTGGACCGCCAGGTAACCCAAGCCCATTCCGCACAGAATCAGGAGGCTTACCCGCCATATTATACCAATAGAAAAATGACGCATAGAAGGGGGCGCAGAGTTAGAAGAGGCTTATAGTCCGTATTTTTCCATCCTGCGGTAAAGGGCCGCCCGGCTCAGGCCCAGTTCGCGGGCCGTGTCGGTGATGTTGCCGTTGTAGCGTTTGAGGGCTTTGACGATCATGGTTTTTTCCATTTCTTCCAAATCAAAACCCGTAGCGGCGGCCGGCTCCGGACCCGTATTTTTCAGAAAGAGATCATCTGGTTGCAGCGCCGTTGACTGCGACAGAATCACCGCCCGCTCAATGGCGTGCTGCAGCTCGCGTATGTTACCGGGCCAGTTGTACTGTTCCATCTTTTTGACCAGGGCCGCACTCAGCGACGATACCGGACGGCTGTACTTCTTACGGAACTGCTTCAGGTAGTGCTCGGCCAGCGGGGCAATGTCCTGCGGGCGCTCCCGCAGCGCGGGTAGCTCCAGCTCAATGGTGTTAATGCGGTAGAGGAGGTCCTGCCGGAACTGCCGGTCGGCCACCATTTTGTCAACATCCTGGTTGGTAGCGCAGATAAGCCGTACATCTACCGGTACCGGCTTGTTGGAACCCACCCTCGTAATACGGCGCTCCTGAATGACCGTCAGCAGCTTGGACTGCAGCGGAAGGGGCAGGTTGCCAATTTCGTCCAGAAATATAGTACCTCCCTGCGCTTCCTCGAAGCGTCCGGGACGGTCTTCCTTGGCGTCGGTGAAGGCACCCTTCACGTGGCCGAAGAGTTCGCTTTCAAACAGGGAGTCGCTCAGGGCGCCCAGATCAACGGTCACGAAAGGCTTGTCGGCCCGCCGGGAAAGCTGGTGGATATGCCGGGCTATCTGGCTTTTGCCGGTACCGTTTTCACCCAGTACCAGTATATTGGCATCGGTAGGCGCTACTCTTGCTACGGTATCAAGTACCTGCTGCATGGCCGCGCTGCTACCTATAATAGAAGTGTCAGCGGCTTTCTTTTCCGGTTTTTTCTCTTCGCCGGTACCGGCCTTGTCGTCGCGGCATTGCAGCGCGTTTTCAATCGTTGATAACAGTTTATCGTTTTCCCAGGGCTTAAGGACAAAGTCGGCGGCACCAGCCTTCAGAGCCCGAACGGCCATTTCCACATCGCCGTAAGCAGTAATCATAATGACGACCATCTGGGGGGCAATGTCCAGTACCCGGTCCAGCCACTGAAAACCCTCGCGGCCACTGCTCACATCGCGGGTAAAGTTCATGTCCAGCAGAATCAGGTCATAGGCACCATTCGTAACCAGGAAAGGCAGGCGTTCGGGATTCTTTTCAATATCAGCTTGTTTGACGTGACGTTTCAGCAGCAGCTTGGCCGCACTGAGTACGTCCACGTCATCGTCCATAATAAGTATTTTGGCCTGGGAGAGTTGCATGGTTAGTTAGTATAAATGGTAATCAATATCAGGTGGTTGGGCTATTGTTACAAGCAGGAAAGAGCAAAAAGTATTCCTTATACTAAGTAATTGCCATAAGCGGCTTACTGTAAATAAATTACACAAATGTACTCAAAAAGGCTTTGTTCGCTGCCGAACAAAAGTGTCCGATAATGAACAGTCAATTAGCTGGTTGAAAATTTAATTCTACTGAAATACAGAGGGTTATGTATGAGCTGTTCTTCTGGCATAGGGATTGGGTACTTTATGCAAAAGACGAAGACAATTATTATAAAGTCATACAAGACATTACTTTTACAATGGAAATTAAAACGCCCCCTTTTGGTAACCCTAAATCCGGCTTCGCCGAAAACAATTCTAATTCCATGGACCGCATAAAGCCCAAAAAGTTCTGGAATAGCCGTCGGATCGGCGGTACTGTTTTTGGGGTACTGCTGGCCAGCTTTCTTATCTATCAGTTTTTCCTTGCCGACAAACGCAGCAAGTTAAACGTAGAAAAAGATAAACTTACGGTTTCGACGGTAAAGCAGGGCGAATTTGACGAATTTATTGTGGTAACGGGGGTAGTTCAACCGCTTAAAACCATCCAGCTAGATGCCATCGTGGGTGGATACGTAACCCAGAAGCTCGTTGAAGGCGGAAACATGGTAAAGCAGGGGGAGGTCTTACTCCGACTCGAAAACCAAAGCCTGAAGCTTAACTTCCTACAGTCAGAAACGGAAGCCAGCCGCCTCGTAAACGACCTGCAGAACACCCGCCAGCGCCTGCGGGTAGAGCGTTTTAACCTACAGAAAACCCTTAGCGAACTCGATTTTCAGATAGACCAGGCCCGCGACGCCCACCGCCGCAACGAGCAGCTGTTCCGGGACAAGGTAATCCCCGAAGCCGACTACCTAAAAACAAAGCGGGAGTATGACCGCCTGACCAGGCAGCGCGAAATTGAGGTAGAGTCGCAGAAGTACCAGGAGGAAAACGCTAAGATGCAGATTACCCAGCTGGAAGGTACGCTGTCCAATACGCAGAAAAACGTAGCCTTATGGCGGCAAACCCTGGATAACCTGGTGGTAAAAGCGCCGGTGTCGGGTCTGCTTTCCTCCATGAACGTAGAGGTAGGTTCCAATATAAGCCAGGGACAGAACATCGGTCAGATTGATGACCTCGACGGCTTCAAAATGCGCGTAGGCATTGATGAGCACTACATCTCCCGCATCTTTGTGGGGCTGCGCGGGTCCATGGACTTCGACGGAAAGTCGTTTCCCCTGGAAATTGTCAAGATTTATCCGGAAGTACGCAGCGGACGCTTTGAAGTGGATATGGGTTTTGCGGAAGGAGCACCGGTACGCATTAAGCGGGGTCAGTCAACGCCGATTCGGGTACAGCTGGGGCAACCTTCCAAGGCTACGCTGCTGCCCGTGGGCGGATTCTTCTCCGATACAGGTGGCAACTGGGTATACGTAGTAGGGGCAGATGGCAACCGCGCTTCCAAGCGGAAAATTACCCTGGGCCGTAAAAATCCCGAGTACTTTGAAGTACTGGAAGGCCTCGAACCCGGCGAAAAAGTAATCACCTCTTCCTACGAGAATTTTGGAGATAATGAGGTGTTGGAATTTTAAAGAGCTATTAGCTATAAGTAGTTAGCTGTTAGCTTACTTAGGGAAACGGTTTAACTTTTTGAATATAGGCGTTGACCATTTTCCTGATTTCGACAAGCTCTGAATTTAATGTATTAAAAGCTTCTTCTGAGATATAATTGAGGTCTTTGGCCAAAATAAGTTGATAAGCTAATTCAGAAGAAGAGCCCATAGCTATAACTAAAAAACGTGCGAAATCTGCCTCCGTATTTCGTCCGCAGCCTTCGGCAATATTGGTTGGAATGGAAGAAGCAGACCGGCGTATCTGAGAAGTAAGACTATATAATTCTTCCTTTGGGAAAGTAGCGGAAGCCTTATAAATAGCTAATGTTAATGCATGACTACGTTGCCAAATTTGTAAATCTTCAAATTTTCTCATAGCCTGTATTTATCAGAGAAGAAATAAATAAATGAATAATAAATAAAAACTAATAGCTAATCCCTAACAGCTAACGCCTAAAAAAACCATGCTCAGAACTACCAATTTACAGAAAGTTTTCACCACCGAAGAGGTGGAAACCACCGCCCTGAACGGCATTGATATGGATATCAAGGACGGTGAGTTTGTGGCCATTATGGGGCCTTCCGGATGCGGAAAATCTACGCTCCTGAACATCCTGGGGCTGCTGGACAACCCCTCCGAAGGTATCTACGACTTTTATGGCACCGATGTGTCGAAGATGTCGGAGCGGCAGCGGGCCCAGATTCGTAAGGGTAACATTGGCTTCGTATTCCAGAGCTTTAACCTTATTGACGAACTCACCGTATATGAGAACGTCGAGCTTCCCCTGCTGTACCTGAAGACGCCTCCGGCTGAGCGTAAGGATCGCGTAGAAGCAGCGCTGACCCGCATGAACATGATGCACCGCCGCAACCACTTCCCGCAGCAGCTATCGGGAGGACAGCAACAGCGTACGGCCATTGCCCGCGCCGTGGTAGCCACTCCCAAAACCATCCTGGCGGATGAGCCTACGGGTAACCTCGACTCCAAAAACGGTGAAGAGGTAATGAACCTGCTCCGCCAGCTCAACGAAGGAGGTACCACCATTATCATGGTAACGCACTCCCCCTACGATGCCGGTTTCGCCCACCGTATTGTGAACCTGTTCGACGGTAAAATCGTGACCGAAAAGGTACATGTGTAGTAGCTGTTAGGAGTTAGTGGTTAGTTTTTAGTTTTCTTTTTATAGGGGATTCTTTGAAATTTATTTAGGAGTATTTACCCTCAATAAAGACCAAAACATCCTTGTAAAAATCTGGCTAACAGCTAACTGCTAATCGCTAATACCTAAAATAGCCATGATCAGGAACTACTTCCATATCGCTTTTCGGAACCTGTGGCGGAATAACCTATTCTCGCTGATTACGGTTTTGGGACTGGCCGTCGGTATGGCCTGTTGCCTGCTGCTGTTCATGTACGTATCGCATGAGCTGAGCTACGATAGCTTTCAGCAGAAAGCCGACCGGACAGTACGTGTGACCATGGAGTACAGTCTGGATGGTAACGTGGGAAAAGCAGCCGTAACCGGCACCAAAGTAGCTCCTGAGTTTGTACGGGCCTTTCCGGAAGTAGAGGTCGGCGTCCGGCTGCTGAACAGCTCGGCCGTGGTACGTCAGGGTGACCAGCAGTACAGCGAAAAAAAATTCGTATATGCCGATTCGTCGCTGTTTCAGATATTCTCGTTCCAACTCCGGAAAGGCGACCCAAAGACCGCACTGGCGGGTCCCAATAAACTGGTACTCTCCGAATCAACGGCCCGTAAGTACTTTGGCAACGAAGATCCCATAGGCCAGGTACTACGTGTGGATGCCAGCCGGAGTGAAACCGACTACACCGTAACCGGCGTAGTGGAAGATGTCCCGCTCAATTCGCAGATTAAATACGATATTCTGGCTTCCTTCTCGTCGCTGGGTGCTTCCAAAACCGAGGAGTGGTGGTCGGCCAACTACGCTACCTACCTGCTGCTCCGTACGCCGGAGGCGCTGGCCGGGCTACAGGCCAAGGTACCTGGCTACCTGAAGTCTAAGTCGGCCGAGACCGAGATGACGGGCAGCAACTACCTTACCTACAACCTCGAGCCGCTCCTTCGGGTGCACCTGCATTCGGAGGTGGAAGGCAATTTTGAACCCAACGGCGACCTTCTCTATATCTACATTTTTGGCTCCATTGCCCTACTGATCCTGCTTATTGCCTGCGTCAACTACGTCAACCTGGCTACGGCCCGGGCGGTGGAGCGGGCCCAGGAAGTAGGTGTCCGGAAGGTAATGGGAGCGCAGCCTGGGCAGCTTTTTGGACAGTTTATCGGCGAGTCGGTTATTGTTACTTTTATTGCGCTGCTACTAGGCGTGCTGTTTGCCTACCTGGCCCTGCCGCTGTTCAACCAGTTATCTGACCGGCAATTTTCCATTGAAGTCTGGCTACAGCCATCCAACCTGCTAATTATAGTTGGGATAGGCCTGGTGGTGAGTCTGCTGGCGGGCAGCTACCCGGCGCTGGTGCTTACGCGCTACCAGCCGGTACGGGTACTTAAGGGCCACCTCAAAACTACCGGCGCCGCCCACTTCCGCCGGACGCTCATTGTGTTCCAGTTTGCTATTACGGCCTTCCTGATTATCAGTACGTTTATTGTCCAAAACCAGCTTTCCTATATTCAGAACAAGAAGCTGGGGCTCGACAAGGAGCACGTCGTACTTCTACCAGCCGACCGGCAGGTAGGGGAGAAAATTAAGACCATCAAGAACGAGTTCAGACAGAACGCGAACATCCGACAGGTGTCGCTGGCGTACGAATCACCCTTATTTATCAAAGGTGAATACGGGATGCGCCGGTCCGATAGGACGGAGGGCCAGTACCGCATGGTAACGGGTCTGCCCATTGACGAAGACTTTGTAAAGACCATGGGGCTGCGCATCCTGGCGGGTAGCGACCTGACCCAAACCGATATGGACCTGGCTCCGGTCATGTACGGCGACACGGCCAACTACTACTACTTTATTCTTAACGAAGCCGCCGCCAAAGACCTGGGCTGGACACCACAGCAGGCCATTGGACAGAAAATGGACATGGGTGGCAACCGCAAGGGTGAAGTAAAGGCCGTGGTGGAAGATTTTCACTTTGCCTCCATGCGTGAGACCATCCGCCCGCTGGTGCTGTTCCCCGAACCCAACGGAAACGTACTGCTGGTGAAGTTGTCGGGAAATCAGCTAAGCAGTACGCTGCAGTTCCTCGAAAGCAAGTGGAACGGGTTGGTACCCAGCCGACCTTTTGAGTACCGCTTTCTGGACGAAGATTTCAACAAACTCTATACCACCGAAACCCGCACCGGCCGCATTTTCAGTGTTTTTGCTTTTCTATCTGTCTTCCTGGCTTGCCTGGGCTTGTTCGGCCTGTCGGCTTACACCACGGCGTTGCGTACCAGGGAAATTGGTATCCGTAAAGTTCTGGGCGCTTCTATTGGTAGTATTGTCGCCTTGCTTTCGCAGGATTTTCTGAAGCTGGTACTTATCGCCATTGTCATCGCCTCACCGCTGGCCTGGTACGCCATGGACCGCTGGCTGCAGGACTTTAGCTACCGCATTGACATACCATGGTGGGTGTTCCTGGTAGCGGCCTTGCTGGCCGTAGGTGTAGCGCTGCTCACGGTAAGTTTTCAGAGTATCAAAGTCGCTCTCATGAATCCGGTCAAATCGCTGCGCTCGGAGTAATGTATAACGGAGAATTAAAATGAAGAATGGCAAAATGTGTCTGACTCCGTATAAGAAAAATCCCAACTAGCGTTGAGACGCAACATCTTGCATCTCAATAAACTATTTGCTAATCCCGGACAGCTAATAGCTAACTACCTAATCCCCTAACTACCTAACTTAGCCATGATAAAGAACTACCTCAAAATTGCATTCCGGAGCCTGCTGCGTCAGCGGATGTACACCGTCATTAATGTATTGGGTCTGTCGGTGGGACTCGCCTGCTGCCTGACTATCTACCTGTTCATCAAGGATGAGCTAAAATACGACAACTTCCACGAAAAAGCCGACCGAACCTACCGCCTCAGAAACGACCGGATCTCCGAGGGGCGCCTGAACCACCTGGCCTTGACGGCACCCGCCTACGGTCCGGCCATGAAGGCCTATCTGCCGGAAGTAGAGAAGATGTTCCGCGTGTTTACCTTCAATGAGCCGCTGGTAACCTACAATACCAACAAGTACAAGGAGAAGGGCATTATTCTGGCCGATTCCACCATTTTTGATGTACTAACGCTACCGCTGGTGCGGGGAAACAAGGAGGAGGTACTCAAAGAACAAGGCTCGCTGGTCATCAGCGAGTCCATGGCGGAGCGGTACTTTGGCAAGGAGGACCCCCTGAACAAAATCCTGAAGGTAGACGGTAATCTGGAGTTACGGGTGACGGGCGTGATGAAGGATATGCCGCGCCACTCCCACCTGGAAGTGAATGCGATTGGCTCGTTCAGTACCATGCGCGAAATCGTCAACGCCCCCGCTCGCCTTGAAGACTGGGGCTGGCAGCAGTTCTATACTTACGTACTCCTGACGCCGGGTGCTGATCCCGATAAAGTAGTTGCCAAGATACCTGCGATGGTGGATCGGTATGCCAATCCGGAACAGAGGGACGACGCCTACAAAACCTCTTTGCAACCGCTTAAGGACATCTACCTGCATTCGGCGGAGCTGGAGTACGATATAGCCCGGAAAGGCAACATACGCTATGTGTACGCTTTCGCCATAGTGGCCTTATTCACGCTGCTGATCGCCTGCTTCAACTTCATGAACCTCTCCACCGCCCGCTCGATGAAACGGGCCAAGGAGGTAGGACTGCGTAAATCCATCGGTGCCCAGCGGAGTCAGCTCATAGGGCAGTTTCTGGGCGAATCCATGGTACTTACCGCTCTGGCTATGGTACTGGCCATAGGCCTGACGGCAGTGACGCTGCCGGTCCTCAATAACTGGGCCGGCAAGGAGCTGTCGCTGCTGGATGCGCTGTCGCCCCTGCTGGTGTTGCAGATATCCGCTGCCATGCTGGTGGTTGGCCTTATAGCAGGAATCTATCCGGCCTTTTTTCTCTCGGCTTTCCAGCCCATCAAGGTACTCAAAGGTACCCTGGAGACGAAGGCTCAGGGAGGCTACGGACTACGCAAAACGCTGGTGATTGTACAGTTTGCCGTTTCTACGACGCTGATTATCGGGGCGGGTGTGGTGTACTACCAGCTCAACTATATTCAGCAGAAAAACCTGGGCTTTAACAAAGAGCAGCTCGTAATCCTGCCCTTCCATACTGACGATATGCGGCGTGACTACCAGAGCATTAAGCAGGAGATCCTGCAGAATCCCACTATCGTGTCGGCCACGGCTTGCTATGGTCTGCCGGGAGGGATATTTGCCGGCGATGGGGTGATGCTGCCGGGCCGGGATAAGGAGGTCGGTATCAACATGTTCCTGATAGACCCCGATTACATACCCACCCTGGGTATGGAACTGGTGGCCGGGCGTAACCTCTCTGAGGAGTACGGTACCGACGCAGAGGAAGGCTTCATCCTGAACGAAACAGCCGTAAAATCAATGGGCTGGGGAAGTCCGGAGCAGGCGTTGGGCAAAGAGCTGCTGTGGCCGAAGTGGGAACCTGCCCATCCGGCTGATACCCTCAAGCGCGGCAAGGTGATCGGCGTAGTGAAGGATTTTCACTATAAATCATTGCACCAAAAGATAGAGCCGCTGGTGCTGCACGCTCACGAGCCAGCCTACCAGGGGATGGTGGCGAAGGTACGGCCCGAGAAAATGGCTGCCGCCCTGGACTTCCTCAAAACGGAGTGGGAGCAGCGGGCGCCGGAATTTCCGTTTGAGTACGAAATCCTTGACCAGCAGTTTGCCAGTTTCTACGAGAGTGAGCAGATATTCAAGAAGCTGTTTTTGCTGTTCACGTCGCTGTCCATTTTCATTGCCTGCCTCGGTCTGCTGGGACTGGCTACCTTCATGGCGCAGCAGCGTACCAAGGAGATTGGCATCCGTAAGGTAATGGGTGCCTCGGTGGCGGGTATTGTGGTGCTGCTCTCAAAGGACTTCCTGAAACTGGTACTGATCGGTATTATCATAGCCTCGCCGCTGGCCTGGTACTTGATGAATCAGTGGCTGCAGAGTTTCTCGTACCGCATTGATGTAGAATGGTGGATATTCGCGATGGCGGGTCTGCTGGCAGTAGGGGTAGCCCTGGTTACCATAAGTTTCCAAAGTATCAAAGCTGCGTTAATGAATCCGGTGAAGTCATTACAAAGCGAATAGGGAAGGAACAAAGCAGGCATGTAGAGACGCAAGAGTTTGCGTCTCTACTATCACAAAAAGCTCAAAAAATGATCAGGAACTACCTTAAAATAGCACTCCGAATCTTTAAAAAAGATAAGACGTTCACGGCTATCAATTTGGTAGGCCTGGCAACGGGTTTGGCCGTGGCCTTACTGATTATCCAGTATGTACGCTTTGAGCTGAGCTACGAAAACACGCACCCGCTGGCCGACCGCATCGTCCGGCTCACAATGGACTATATGAATGGCGAAACGCTGGATACGCAGGATACCGAAACCAACCCGCCGGTAGGCCCCAAAGCCATGCGGGAGATGCCCGAAGTGGTCAATTATACCCGCGCCTACCCCTTCGGCGAGCCGAACGTGACGGTGCAGATCGGCGAAAATTACTACTTAGTGGAGAAGGTTTTTGCGGTAGATTCTTCTTTCTTCTCCATGTTCAATTATCCTTTGATTCGGGGAAATAAAAAAGGTATTATGACCAAAACCCGACAGGCCGTCCTGACGGAAGCCATGGCGTTGAAGTACTTCAATACGCTGGATGTGCTGGGCAGAACTATAAAAATGCCGAAGTCAGAAGGTACTGTAGTTTTGGAGGTTGTTGGGGTAGTGCCGAATAGTCCGGCTAATACACACCTGAAATTTGATATGCTTTTTTCCTACCCGACCATGATTTCGGATTTTGGCGAAAAAGAAGATAATTGGAACGGAAACAACACGCTTACCTATCTGCAATTGGCTGAAAATGCGGATTATGGCCACTTCACGAAGTCGCTGGCTGCTTTCAGCGACCGCCTGGAAAAGGAAGAGAAAATAAAAAACGAACGGGTGATTGGACAAAAAATCAGCGACATTCACTTATATTCCCACAAAACCTTTGAAACCGAACCCAACGGTGAGGCTAAGTCGGTATTTTTTCTGCTGGGCGTGGCGATTCTGGTATTAATAAGCGCCTTCGTCAACTACGTGAATCTCACGACTTCCAAGGCCCTCGACCGCGCCCGCGAAATGGGGATGAGGAAAGTGGTCGGCTCGACCCAAACCCAGATCAGGACCCAGATTTTCACGGAAACGGTGCTCATTAATCTTGCGGCGGGGCTTTTGGCCGTGGCCTTGATCGGGGCAGTCCACCCTTTGTTCATCGAAATAGCCGGACTGCCCGGGGGCGTTCCTGTTTTTAGCGATCTTTTTTTCTGGCAAAGTTTGGGAGCCTTTTTGCTGCTGAGCATTCTGCTTTCCGGCTTGTACCCGGCTTTCGTGCTGTCTTCCTTCGAGCCGGTCAAGGTACTCAAAGGCAATTTCTCGCGCTCCAATCAGGGCGTGTTGTTGCGGAAATCGCTGGTAGTTTTTCAATTTACCATCACCATTGTTTTGCTGGTACAAACGTTCACCGTCTATCGGCAGGTTCATTTCCTGCGGGAGCAAAACCTGGGCGTGGATGTAGATCGTGCCATCGTGGTGAAAGCCCCCGTAGGCAGTAATGCGCAAAAAGAGTACGGTTCCTTCCGGCAGGCGTTGCTGGTGCAGTCGCAGGTAGGGGCGGTGTCACTTTCGGGTACCGTACCGGGCATGGGTACCGCCCAAATGAGTACTACGACGGGTATCAACTTGTCCAATGCTATCGAGAAAAACTCCTACAACTTCTACCTGACCAATATTGACAGTTCCTTCGTAAACCTGATGGGAATCAGGTTAGTTGCGGGAAATAACTACGATGCCACCTCCTGGCCCGTTTTTTCTGACACCACCAAAAAGGATGAAGTACTTGTAAATGAAGAAGCCCTCCGGCTTTGGGGCATTCCAACGCCTAAGGAAGCGGTCGGTCAGGAACTGAGTTTTTGGGGAAGGCAATGGACCATCAGAGGGGTACTCAAAAATTACCATTACGAGTCGCCCAAAGCCGCTTTTATCCCTATAATCCATTTCTACTCTCCTACTTTCGATTCGTTTGCCAGCGTGAAGTTTTCGGGAGGAAATTCCAGCGAGCAACTCGCGACATTGGAAAAAGTATATAAAGCCCATTTTCCCTACTCGCCGTTCAGCTACTTTTTCCTCGACAGCGAGTACGATAAGCAATACAAAGCCGACGACCGCTTCCAGACCGTCTTTAGTATCCTCACGGGTTTCGCCATTCTGATTTCCTGCCTGGGCTTATTTGGCCTGGCCACCTTTACCGTCTCGAAGCGCACCAAGGAAATCGGTATCCGCAAGGTAATTGGGGCAAGTACTACCAATTTGATGATTTTGCTCTCGAAGGACTTTATGAAAACAGTACTGATGTCGGTCGTGATCGGTATCCCAATTACCTACTTTCTGGTCGAGAACTGGCTGGCTAACTATGCTTCCCGCATCGAATTGAACTGGTGGCTTTTCGCCGCGCCCGCTGTACTGGTGCTGCTCCTGGTAATGATTTCGATAGGTGGAAAAACCATTGCAACTGCCCTAATGAATCCGGTGAAGTCGCTGCGCTCGGAGTAAAACGGGAAAGGAGGAAGGGCGGCCGCCACGCGGAGGAAAGAATGAAAGCAGGAAAGGATAAGTACCTGTATGCAGTTAGTATGCTGTTTCTCCTATATCAGGAAGTATTTAATAGAGTTTAAAAACAAAATAAACTAAGCAGGGGAAGAACCAAAAAACAGAGGATTACCCGACTAAACTTTCCTCCTTTCGAACCTTTCTTACCTTTTGTAACACCCATGGTCAAGAACTACTTTAAAATAGCCTGGCGGAACCTGACGAAGCATAAAGGTTTCAGCTTTATAAACATCACCGGACTGGCCGTCGGGTTGGCGACTACCATGCTGATCCTGCTCTGGGTACAGGAAGAGTTGAGTGTAAATCGTTTCCATGCCCACTACGAGCGCATCTATAGTGTCATGGAGAATCAGGCAAACGGTGCTGAGGTGGCTACTTTCTCTTCCGTACCCATGCCGGCGGCGGCTACTATGAAGCAGGATATTCCTGAAGTACAGCAGGCTACCCGTATATCCTGGGGAGAAACCCGGCTCTTTGGTTATCAGGGCAAAGCCTTTGTAGAACCCGGATTATACGTTGACCCTGATTTCCTAACCATCTTCAGCTTTCCGCTTATAAAAGGAAGTACAAATCTGGCTTTAAATGAGCCTAATACAGTAGTACTATCTGAGAAACTGGCTACTAAGTACTTTGGCAACGAAGACCCGGTTGGTAAGGTAATACGCGTCAGTCAAAAGCTGGACTATAAGGTAGTGGGGGTACTGAAAAATGTACCGGCTAATTCGACCCTGAAGTTTGACTGGCTGATGCCCATGGCAGACTACATCCGCGAGAACCAGATGAATGGCGATTCGTGGGAAAATAATAACATCAGAACGGCCGTCCTGTTAAAAACCGGTGCGGAGCCAGGTAAGGTAAACGGGAAGATTAAAAATCTGGTTGGCCAGCATGATAAGGATAGCAAAAATATTACGCTGTTTCTGCACGCTGCGTCGGACTGGTACCTGCGTAATGATTTTAAGAACGGGCAGTATACAGGCGGCGGCCGTATTACCTACGTTCGTTTATTCAGTATCGTAGCTATTTTTGTACTGCTCATTGCCTGTATCAATTTTATGAATCTGAGTACGGCCCGGGCTACCCAACGCGCCAAAGAAGTAGGGGTGCGTAAAGTAGCGGGAGCTGACAAGCAGGCGCTGGTCTGGCAGTTTTTGGGGGAATCGTTACTTCTGACGGCTTTTTCCGGTGTTCTGGCGGTGGTAGTGGTGGCCACTGTACTTCCCCTGTTCAATGACCTGCTTTCCAAACAAATCCAGTTTGACTGGCAAAATGGGACCTATATAGCTACGTATGTGGGTATTTTGCTGGTAACTAGCTTGCTGGCGGGCTTGTATCCGGCCTTTGTACTGTCGGGCTACCAGCCGGTAAGGGTTCTGAAAGGCGGTCGAACCCAACTGGGTGGCGGGGCCGTCCGAATCCGGCAGTCGCTGGTGGTGATGCAGTTTACGCTGTCTATTCTGCTGATTATAGGTACTTTGGTGGTATACCAGCAGGTCAGCTTTATCCGGAATAAAAACCTGGGGTATACTAAAGATAATGTACTGTGGTTTTCGACCGACGACCTTAACCACAAACGCTACGAACTGGCTCATTCGGAGTTTGGGAAAGTACCGGGGGTAGAATCAGTAACGGTAGCCAACACGGTATTCAACGGACCCACCAACCGCGAAAACGGCCTCCGCTGGCCGGGCAAGGCAAATGACGACAAAACTCTGTTTGCCGTCATCAACGGCGACCGGGACATGCTACCTACCATGGGCCTGCAGCTTAAAGATGGCCGTAATTTTTCAAGTACTTTCGGTACAGATTCAACCAACATAATCATTAACGAAGAAGCGGCCCGACGGATGAATCTTAAAGATCCGGTAGGAACGCCCGTTGAGTTCGGGGAGAATTGGAAGGGCACGATCATCGGGGTAGTCAAAGATTTTCACCTTTCTTCGATTCATTCTCCCATTGAACCTACCGTCATTACCTACCAGCCTCAGTATACCTGGATCACTTTTGTGCGGCTGGATGGACAAAACGTTCCGGCGGCTTTAGCAAAACTGGAAGAAACGTATAAGTCTTTACTGCCGGGCTATCCGTTTGAGTACCATTTTTTGGATCAGGAGTTTGATAAAATATACAAGAGCGAAATGCAGATCGGGCAACTGGCTAACTGGTTCTCGGGGCTGGCTATATTTATCTCCTGCCTGGGTCTGTTTGGGCTAGCTTCCTTTACGGTAGAGCGGCGTACCAAAGAGATTGGCGTACGCAAGGTACTGGGCGCTTCGATCCTGAGTGTTTTTACCCTGATTTCCCGTGAATTTGTGGCGCTGGTACTTATTGCGTTGTTACTGGCGGCTTATCCCGCCTGGTACCTCATGAACGACTGGTTGAGTAAATTTGCCTATCAGGTCGAAATTGGATGGTGGGTATTTGCCGGTGCGGGGCTGCTCTCGGTGGGTGTCGCGCTATTAACGGTAAGTTTTCAGAGTATCAAAGCAGCGTTAATGAATCCGGTGAAGTCTTTACGAACGGAATAGATGGAGGATGTGAGGAAGAAAGGAGGTTTTCCGCCGTTGCGGTCGCCTTTTATCCTTTCCTCCTTTTAACCCTTTCTCCTTTAACAAAAACAACCATGATCAAAAATTACCTCAAAATTGCCCTGCGGAACCTGTTGAAAAACAAGGTGTACTCCTTTATTAACATCTTCGGGCTGGCCGTGGGCATGGCGGTGGCTATCCTTATTGGCCTGTGGATATGGGACGAGCTTTCCTATAACAAGTACCACAAGAACTACGACCGCGTGGCACAGGTCATGCTCAACCAGACTTTCAACGGCGAAACCGGCAGCAGTCGGGCGGTGTCGTTGCCGCTGCGGGGGGAAATTCAAAACAAGTATGCGGATGACTTTAAGTACATAGCCCAAGCTTCCTGGAACTTTGATCATGTGCTGGGAAACGGGGATACGAAAATCATGAAAGCCGGTATGTACGCTGAGCCGGACCTGCCCGAGATGCTTTCGCTCAACATGATAAAGGGTACCTCTAAGAGCGCGCTTCGGGAACCTTCGTCTATTATTTTGTCTGAATCAGTCGCTAAAACTCTTTTTGGAGATACCGACCCCCTGAATAAAATTGTGAAGATTGATAACAAAACCAACCTGAAAGTAACGGGTATATTTGAAGATCTGCCCTTTAACAATGATTTCCACGAAACCTACTTCTATATACCCTGGGCCGCCTACGAAGCCGACCAGGAATGGGTAAAAAACGCCAGGGACCAATGGGGCAACCACTCCTTTCAATTGTACGCCCAAATCAACGACAAGGCTGACTTCGAAAAAGTAACGGCCAAAATCAAAGACCTGGAAAAGCCACACTCGACACCCCAGGAAAATCCGGAGTACTTCCTGCATCCCATGAGCAAGTGGCACTTATACTCTGACTTCAAAGAAGGCAAAAACATTGGTGGCCGCATCACCTTTGTGTGGCTGTTTGGCATTATCGGCATCTTTGTGCTGGCGCTGGCCTGTATCAACTTTATGAACCTGAGTACCGCCCGCTCCGAGAAGCGCGCCAAGGAGGTAGGGGTTCGTAAAGCCATTGGTTCACAGCGGGAGCAGCTGATATTCCAGTTTTACAGCGAGTCGTTTCTGGTCGTGTTCTTTGCTTTCCTGCTTTCCATTATCATGGTACTGCTGTCGCTGGGCTGGTTCAATGAGGTGGCCGGTAAAGAAGTAAGTATACCCTATAGTAATCCGGTTTTCTGGTTATTAATTTTGGCCTTCACCGCTATTACTGGTTTTCTGTCGGGTAGTTACCCGGCCATCTACCTATCGTCGTTTAACCCGCTCAGTGTACTGAAAGGTACCTTCCGGGTGGGGCGTTGGGCGGCCGTACCCCGCAAGGTACTGGTGGTGGTTCAGTTTACGGTTTCTATTGTACTTATAATTGGTACCATCCTGGTATTTAACCAGATTCAGCACGCCAAAAATCGCCCGGTAGGGTACACGAGGGAAGGATTGATTCAGACTAGCCTCAACAATGAACTCTATGGCAAGTACGATGTAATGCGGGACGCGCTGCTGAAGTCAGGAGCGGTATACGAAATGAGCGTGTCGTCGAGCCCGACTACCGGGGTGTGGTCTAACCAGATCGGTTTTGACTGGGAAGGGAAAGATCCTAACTCACTGCCCCTCTTTGGTACCATTGCCTGTACCCACGACTTCGGAAAAACCATCGGCTGGAAAATTCTGGAAGGACGTGACTTTTCAAGAGAATACTCAACCGATACCTCCGCTCTGATTCTGAACGAAGCGGCCGTTCAACTGACCGGACTAACTGACATAGTGGGAAAAACCATCCGGTGGAACGATACGCCCTACCAGGTAGTGGGGGTGGTTAAAGACATGGTAATGGAGTCGCCGTATACGCCCATTAAGCCCACTATATTTACCATGAACTACGACTGGGCCAACGTTATCAATATCAAGCTCCAGCCGGGTATGCCCGTTAAGAGTGCCATGAACAAAGTAGAGGCTATATTCAAGATTCACAGTCCCAGTAGTCCTTTCAATTACAAATTTGCGGACGAAGAGTACGATGCCAAGTTCCGGGCCGAGGAGCGCATTGGCAAGCTGGCCGGAGCCTTTGCCGGCCTGGCCATATTTATCAGTTGTCTGGGCTTGTTTGGTCTGGCCTCCTTCACGGCCGAACAGCGTACCAAGGAGATTGGCGTCCGGAAGGTACTGGGGGCGTCGGTGTTTACGCTGTGGCGACTACTCTCCAAAGACTTTACCCTGCTGGTTATTATTTCCTTTTTCATTGCTGCGCCCATTACCTACTACTTCATGTACGGTTGGCTGGAAACCTACGAGTATCGTACTGGTATTTCGTGGTGGGTGTTTGCCCTGTCGGGCCTGGGGGCTATGGCTATTACCTTACTAACCGTATCGTACCAGAGTATCAAAGCCGCGATGGTTAATCCGGTGAAGAGCTTGAAGTCAGGCGAATAGCGGTACTTGTCTGCCCGCTTCAAACCAAACCTTTCTAATTGAAGCAGCACGTAGAGACGCCAGATCTGGCGTCTCTACGTCAAAAACCTCCCACCGCGCGGCAAGGGTTAGCCGCCTGCTGCCAATACTATCAACTGAATAAAGCAGCCGCTTCGTCACATTTTTCAGGCTTTCCATCCCATCTAGTCTAGGTTATCCCAGGTTCTTCCTAATCTTGTTGCAACCAATCCGGAAGGGTAACAGGTAGCACCAGAGAATTTAGGACCAGGGGATTAACCCTTGGGCGCATTTCACCACCCGCCCACCTATGTTGCCGCTCATCATTTAAATAAAGAAAATTAGCAAGGTACCTTGCTAAGCAAAGTACCTTTTTATATATTCGCTTGTAGTATTGCTGATAAAAGATCAGAAACCGGCCGGAAAGAGAAGCAGCATTCGACTGAAAGAATAACCAGAACCCAATACGAAGTACCAATCAAAAATACCCTGAAAAACGCAATGGTTTTCAGCGGAATCCCTATGCCTTTACATCATCTATTAGCCATGAAAATTAAAACTATGAAAATCAAGACAATTACTATCCTGATGTCCTGGCTGGTGGCCTGCGGGCTCCTGCTTTCCGGTCCGGTTGCTCTGGCCCAAACTCTTTCCGGTACAGCTTCAATTACCGGCACTCTGGCCGACTCCGCCAGCCAACAGAAACTGGATTTTATTACGGTCCACCTAATGACCAGCCCAACTACCCTCCTGAAGGTAGACTACACCCGGGCAGATGGTACCTTTACCTTTAGGGGCTTGCGTCCGGGTAAGTACCTGGTAAGCCTGGTAGGGGTAGGGTACCAGCCCAAAACCCTAACCGCGGACCTCACGGATAGTACCCGGCAGCATCTTGATCTGGGGGCGATTTACCTCAGTCAAGGGACAGTCGGACTGAAGGAGGTAACGGTGAAGGCCGCCAAACCTATTATTGTCCAGGAGGTAGACCGTATTGCCTATGACCTGCAGGCTGATCCGGAAAGTAAAGTATTTAGTGTACTGGAAATGATGCGCAAAGTACCTCTGCTTTCGCTGGATGCCGACGACAACATCCTGCTCAAGGGCAACACCGACTTCAAGATTCTGATCAACGGAAAGCCGTCCAGCATGGTCGAAAGGAACTACAAGGACATTCTGCGGGCTATGCCGGCTTCTTCCATTCAACGCATTGAGGTCATTACCACGCCACCGGCCAAGTACGATGCCGAAGGCCTGGCGGGTATCATCAACATCATTACCAATAAAAAGATTGACAACGGCTATAATGGTTCGGTGAATCTCAGCGAGCGCTTCCCGATTGGTGGGCCCGGCCTGGGGGGCTCATTTTCGGCCAAAGTGGGCAAGTTTGGTATGTCAGCCTTTGGCGGGGCCAGTGTCTATACTTCTCCGCGTATTTCTATTGCCACCCAGCGCACTACCACCGGAATGCAACCAACGAGTCTTTTCCAGAACGGCAGCCAGCAGGCAAGAAATAACAGCGCCTATCTGGGATATGAACTGAGCTACGAGCTGGACAGCCTGAACCTGTTTTCCGGACAATTTAATATAAACGGCAGCCGCTCAAACGGGCGGCTCGGGCAGGAAAGCCGACTCACGCGTGAGGAGCTTGTTTTGCAGGGGTATAACCTGAGCAATAGTACCCAGGGCCGGGGCGTGGGTATGGATGCGGCGCTGAACTACCAAAAAGGGTTCAGGGCGGATAAAAACCGGATGCTTACCTTTTCGTACCGCTATTTTTCGTATCGGAATGAGCAAAGAAACACGATCGACATAACGGATGAAGTAGCCTTCTTCCAGCCGGATTACCGCCAGCTGAACGACCAGCGCTTCGCGGAGCAAACCTACCAGGTTGACTACCTGTACCCGGTGAAAAAACTAACGGTTGAAGCGGGAGCCAAGGCCATTCTCCGTGCCAATGAAAGTGATTTTCAACACCGCAACCATAACGCCGAAACGGGGCAGTTTGACATTCAGCCGGGCCTGAGCAATCAGTTCCGAAACGAGCAGAATGTCTTTGGCGCTTACAATACGTACCAGTACAATTTCAAGAACTGGGGTCTCAAAGGGGGCGTTCGCATTGAGCAAACGGTGATCAACGCGGACTTTCAGTTTACCGAACTCAAGGTACGGCAGAACTATTTCAACGTGATACCTTCCCTGTCCGTTAACCGGAAGTTTAAAGGCAATAAGGCGCTGAACCTGGGCTATTCACAGCGTATACAGCGGCCGGGTATTTACCAGCTGAATCCCTTTGTGGATAAATCGAACCCGAATTTTGAGCGGACGGGTAATCCCAATCTGCGGCCCGCCCTGGTCAATGATCTCCAGCTGGGTTATAACTGGTCCAAAAAAGGATCGGTCAATATTGGACTGGGTTTTACCTATTTCCGGGATCTGATCTTTCCGGTGTCGGTCTATGATTCCAGTACCCGGGTCACCCGAACTACTTATGGCAACACGGGTCGGGCCAAATTACCCAGTGCAAGCCTGAACGTAAATTATCCGGTTACCAAACGATGGAATATGAGCCTGAACAGCCGGGCGGCCTACGGCATGGTAGAAGGGCTGGTGAACGGAGTACTGCTCAAAAACCAGGGGCTAATGTATAATATGTCATTTTCGACCGGCTACCGGCTGGAGAAAGACTGGCGCGTCAATGCGAATCTAAACGTCAACGGTCCTAACCTAAGCCTGCAGGGTACTTCCAACCGTATGATCAGCTCTTCGTTCAGCGTCAATAAAGATGTAGTCAAAGACAAACTGTCCTTATCGGCCTCGGTGAATAATCCTTTTACCAAATTCAGACGGGACTACCGTGAATCGTTCGGTCCTGACTTTGTGCAGTCCAACGAGCGGCTGGATTATTTCCGGTCCTATCAGTTCAGCCTGAACTACAAGTTCGGCAAGCTGAAGGAAGCCATCAAGAAAAACAAGCGGGGCATCCGCAATGACGACGTGCAGACCGGGAACTAACCAGGTACTTTATCCTGCCTTATTCAGATAAGGTATGCCGCGTCCGTACCTGAACAAAACTGTCCGATATCGGACAGTTTTGTTCAGGTACTTATTTTTAAGTTATTGATTAACAGTAGAGTATAGCGGGTGGAATGGCTTTTTCTCAGTCCATAAGTATAACTCCATTGTCATGCTCAGAAACTACCTTAAAATCGCCTTCAGGAACCTTGTCAAAAACAAGGTGTACTCCTTCATTAACATTGCCGGACTGGCAGTTGGCATGGCGGTAGCCCTGCTGATAAGCTTATGGGTGTGGGATGAGGTTTCTTTTAATACCTACCACCAGAACTACGGCCGCATTGTACAGGTCATGCAACACATCCAGTACAATGGGAAAAAGGAGACGCAGGCAGATAACCCCTATCTGATGGCAGACGAGATCCGGACGCACTACAGTAGTGATTTTAAGTACGTTTTGCAGTCAGCCCGGACCAACAGCCTGTTGGCGTATGCTGACACTAAGCTCAGTAAAGAAGGCAGATATTTCGAGCCTCAGGTTACCGATATGCTAACTCTTGACATGGTTAAAGGCACGCGGGCCGGCCTGAATGAACCTTACGCCATCCTGCTGTCAGAGTCGCTGGCCAACACGCTATTTGGCGAAGAAGATCCGCTGGATAAAACGCTGAAACTAGATAATGAAACGGATGTAAGGATTACGGGGGTTTATGCTGATTTACCGCGTAATTCAAGTTTTAGTGATATGGGGTTCATTGTACCCTGGGAGTTATTCCTCAGCCGGAATCAGTGGATTAAGGAGATAGAAGATCCGTGGAGACCCAATTTTACGCAGACCTACGCCCAACTGACGGATAAGGTAGCTATTGATATAGTATCCGCCAAAATAAAAGATGTCAGACTGAATAGGGTTGATCCGGTAAGAAAGAAACTGAAGCCGGAAGTGTTTTTGCATCCTATGAGCAAATGGCACCTGCAGTCGAAATTCGAGAATGGCATAATCGCCGGGGGACGTATCGAGTACGTGTGGCTTTTTGGCATTATCGGTTTTTTTGTGCTGCTGCTGGCGTGCATCAACTTTATGAACCTAAGTACCGCCCGCAGCGAAAAGCGAGCCAAGGAAGTAGGTATCCGGAAAGCGGTAGGTTCAGTACGGAGCCAGCTGGTTGTTCAGTTTTTCAGTGAATCGCTGCTCGTCGTAGCTATTGCTTTTGTAATATCCCTGCTCCTGGTACAGCTTTCCCTGCCTAGGTTCAACGAAGTAGCGGATAAGAAAATAGCCCTTCCCTGGTCAAGTCCCGTTTTCTGGGGAATAGGAATTGGCTTTAGCTTGTTGACGGGCCTGATCGCGGGCAGTTATCCTGCCCTTTATTTATCCTCCTTTCAGCCGCTTAGAGTACTAAAGGGCGCTTTCAGAGTGGGTCGTTTTGCGGCGGTTCCCCGTAAAGTACTGGTGGTGGCACAATTTACGGTTTCTGTTACCCTGATCATTGGTACGGTCGTTGTCTTTCAGCAAATTCAATACGCTAAAAACCGTCCAGTTGGCTACGATCGCGATGGGTTAATAACCATTTTCTCCAACCAGGATATTCACACTCATTTTGATGCCATCAAAAATGAGTTGAAAAGCGCAGGCGCTATTGTAGAAATGGCCGAATCGAGCGGTCCACCCACCGATGTATGGAGTACCAGTACCGGTTTCGAATGGAAGGGAAAGGACCCCTCGCAGGCGGTTGATTTTCCAAATACAAGTGTTTCCTTCGATTACGGAAAAACAGTAGGCTGGAAATTCAAGGAAGGCCGGGACTTCTCCAGGGACTTTGCCACCGATTCCACCGCTATTGTCATCAATGAGGCAGCGGCAAAATTCATGGGTTTTGAGCATGCAGTGGGAGAAGTAGTTACCAAGGATGGGGTGACTCACTTAATCATAGGAGTCATTGCTGACATGGTCATGCAGTCACCCTATCAGCCGGTTAGGGCCTCTATTTTTCATATTTCCAGTGAAGGAGAAGCCGTAGTTATGCTCAGACTTAATCCTGATCAGAGCAGCAGTGAATCTCTGGAAGAAATCAAATCGGTTTTCAGTACCCACAATCCTGCGGTACCCTTCGATTACAGATTTGTTGACCAGGAATACGCCAAAAAGTTCGGACAGGAGGAACGCATTGGCAAACTGGCCAGCTTCTTTGCCCTACTGGCTATTCTTATTTCCTGTCTGGGTATATTCGGCCTGGCTTCTTTCGTGGCCGAGCAGCGTACCAAGGAAATCGGCATACGGAAGGTACTGGGTGCCAGTGTAGCAGGTCTGTGGGCGCTGCTCTCCCGCGACTTTGTAATATTGGTCGTCATCTCCTGCCTGGTGGCCGCTCCAATCGCTTACTACTTTTTGGACGGCTGGCTACAGAAATACGATTATCGCACCACTATTTCCTGGTGGATTTTTGCTGCTTCTGCCCTGGGAGCACTTGTTATTACGCTGCTGACGGTAAGTTTTCAGGCCATCAAAGCAGCGCTAATGAATCCGGTGAAGTCTTTACGAACGGAGTAGGTGATAGCGGTTAGGTATTAGCTGGTAGGTACTTAGCTTTTCCTTACCTAATGCCTAACTCCTCCTTACCTAGCAACCTAAAACAACAATGATCAAGAACTACCTCAAAATCGCCTGGCGAAACCTGCTCCGGCACAAAGTATTCTCCGGCATCAACATCGTCGGGCTGGCTATTGGTATGGCGGCCTGTTTGCTCATTCTTCAGTTCGTCGCTTTTGAACTGAGCTACGACGACTTTCACGAGAAGGGTAAGCGGATTTACCGCGTTCAGCAGGACCGCTACAACGACGGAAAACTAAGTACCCAATGGGTGTCAGGGGCTTATGCCGTCGGTAATTCGTTCAAGGATGCGTTCGAAGAAATAGAGGAGTACGTCAAGATTGTCGGGTCCGGGCCGCTGGTGGTAAATGGTCAGGACAACGAGCAGCTGAAGATCGATAAAATATACTTTGCCAGTCAGGCTTTTTTCAAGGTGTTTTCGTATCCGTTACTGGTGGGTGACGCGCGCACGGCCCTGGCCGAACCCAATACGGTCGTTCTCTCCGAATCGGTAGCCCGCAAGCTGTTTGGTACGACCGAAGTACTGGGGAAAACGATACAGGCCAACCGTGACCGGACTTTTAAAGTAACGGGTGTTTACAAGGACTTTCCCGTAAACTCACATTTTAAGGCCAGCATGCTGGGGGCCTACGCCACCTTTGTAAAAA
The DNA here is from genome assembly GCF_035998675.1 of Telluribacter sp. Classification (NCBI taxonomy): domain Bacteria; kingdom Pseudomonadati; phylum Bacteroidota; class Cytophagia; order Cytophagales; family Spirosomataceae; genus Telluribacter; species Telluribacter sp. The sequence goes on along the minus strand of NZ_DASYHI010000013.1, from coordinate 141,400 downwards.
ACATGGGACCCGACAACAACCCGGAAAACGCCTGGAACTGGGACGGCTGTATTACCTACCTGTTGGTACGGCCCGGCACTGATCCCAGGGCCCTTGAAGCCAAGTTCCCGACGGTCGTTGACCGACTGGCAGGCGAGGAGCATAAGCGCTATAACTCGGCGGCCATCTACCTGCTGCAGCCGCTCCGCGACATCCACCTGTATTCCCACTACATAGGCGAAACAGAGCCCAACGGCGACGGCAAGACCGTGTACCTGCTGCTGGCGATAGCCTTCTTTATAGTAGTTATTGCCTGGGTAAATTATGTAAACCTGGCTACGGCGCGGGCCATTGACCGGGCCAGGGAAGTAGGTATTCGCAAGGCAGTGGGCTCGCAACGGAGCCAGTTGATCAGGCAGTTTATGTTTGAATCATTTCTGCTCAATGGCCTGGCGGTAGCCCTGGCGTTGTTGCTGGTAGCTACTGCCCTACCGGTCTTTAATGATTTGTCGGGACAAAATCTGACGCTTTCCCTGCTGAGTAGTGCCCGTTTCTGGCTGGCTTTGCTGGTATTGTTTGTGATCGGGGTGTTTTTCTCGGGGCTTTACCCGGCGTTTGTACTTTCCGGTTTCCGACCCGTTGTGGTTCTAAAAGGCCGGATGGTCAATACGCGGCAGGGTGTCTTCCTGCGTAAAGGGTTAGTAGTGTTTCAATTTGCGGCTTCGTTGTTTCTGCTGGTGGGTACCCTGGCTGTTTACCAGCAGATCCAGTACATGCGGCAGCAGTCACTGGGGCTGAACATTGACCAGACCCTGGTGATTCGTCCGCCCATCGTCCGGGATGATTCTACCTTTATGCAGCAAATGGAAGCCTTCAAGGGCGAATTGTTGCGTCAGTCCAGCGTCCGTAGTATTACGGCGTCTACGGCCATTCCGGGCGAGCCCGTGGGCTGGAACGCCGGGGGCATCCGGCTGAAAGGGATGGATGAAAGCAAGGGTACGCAGTACCGCATTATTGGGGTTGACTATGACTACCTCAACGCCTACGGTCTGAAACTAGTAGCAGGCCGGAACTTCGCCAAAGATTTCGGCACCGATCCCAAAGCCGTTATCTTCAACAAAATGGCGATTAAACAACTGGGCTTCGACAAGCCGGAAGAAGCCATTGGTAAGGAGATCTTCTTTTGGGGCGATATCTTTACGGTCGTAGGCGTTGTCGAAAACTTCCATCAGCAGTCGCTGCGGGAAGCGTACGAGCCCCTTATTCTGCGGCTCATTCCGGACGTGCGTGGGTACTTCTCCGTAAAGATGGCCCCCGACGAAGCTCAGAAAACCATTGCCACACTTCAATCGGCCTGGAACCAGTTTTTTCCCGGTAATCCATTTGATTACTTCTTCCTGGATCAGCATTTTGCCGAGCAGTACCGCGCCGACCAGCGGTTCGGGCAGGTATTCGGCTTTTTTACGACGCTGGCGATTCTGGTAGCCTGCCTGGGGCTGTTCGGCCTGGCTTCATTCACCACCATGCAACGGACCAAGGAGATCGGCATCCGTAAGGTACTGGGCGCCTCGGTACCTGAGATTCTGCAATTGCTGTACAGAGAATTTGCCGTGCTGGTGATAGTAGCGTTCTTTCTGGCAGCACCCCTGGCCTGGTACGCCATCACCAGCTGGCAGGAAAGCTACGCTTTCCGCGCCGACCTGAACGGCTGGTTGTTTGTATTACCCTTTGTGGCAGTACTGATCATCGCCATTCTGACGGTCAGTTTCCAGAGTATCAAAGCCGCTCTGATGAATCCGGTAAAGTCGTTGCGAAGCGAGTAGCAAAGGGTACCTTCTGTTCCGAATTCCCTTTCCGGCCTGCGTCCGTACCTGAACAAAACTGTCCGATATCGGACAGTTTTGTTCAGGTATATAAGTATAAATAATTGATATACAGAAGCATGATTAAGTTGGTATAGCTTTTTATTTGTTCCTGAGAATAACTCCAAAGCCATGTTCAAAAACTACCTCAAAATCGCCTGGCGGAACCTGCTGAAAAACAAGGTTTACTCTTTTATCAACATCATGGGGCTAACGGTCGGGATGTCGGCCTGCTTCCTGATATTTATGTACGTTAATTTTGAGCTGAGCTACGATGCTTTCCACTCCCGGGTCGACCGTATTTACCGGTTGGCAACGGATATAAAAACCCCTTCTGAAACCATCAATACCGGAATTACTTCCTGGGCTTTTGCCCCGAACATCAAGAATGATTTGCCCGAAGTAGAAGCCTTTACCCGGGTGAGTGGCGGTAGTCTGCTGGTCAGGAAAGGCGATGTAAAGTTTCAGGAAGAGAAATCACTCTATGCCGATTCGTCGCTCTTTCAGGTATTTGACTTTGAGTTAATAAAAGGAAATCCTAAAACCGCGCTGAAGGACCAGCTCAGCATAGTATTTACCGAAAAAGCCGCCGAAAAGTACTTTGGTAAAGAAGACCCAATGGGGCAAACCCTGCTGCTTACGGGCGAAGGGCTGGTGGCAACGGTAACCGGCGTTATCAAGGATATGCCGGAAAACTCCCTGATTAAGGCCGACATGTTTGTGTCCATGACCACCTTTACCGAACGGTTCAACAAAGGCATTGATGAGCAATGGGGTAACTTCGGGGCCACTACGTTTTTACTTCTGAAGCCCGGCACTACCGGAGCTGCACTGGAAAAGAAGTTTCCGGCATTTCTGGAAAACCGGGCCGGAAAACTAATGAAGGAAAACCAGATGCACTACACGCTGTTTCTGGAACCGCTAAAAGATGTATACCTGCACTCGACCCGGAATGACGGCGAAAGCGGAAGCGCCAACAACGTGTACATATTTTCAATCGTTGCCATTTTTATCCTCCTTATTGCCTGTATCAACTTTGTGAACCTGACCACCGCCCGCTCGGCCGAGCGGGCTAAGGAAGTAGGCGTCCGGAAAGTAGTAGGCGCTCCCCGGGCGCTGCTGGCCCGGCAGTTTATCGCGGAGTCCATTCTGCTGTGTATGATAGCCTTTGTGTTGTCCATCCTGCTATCCGCCCTGCTGATTCCGCTGTTTAATACGCTGGCCGGTAAAATCATCAGTACGGGCATTTTCCAGAACGGCTGGTACATTCTGGGCATGTTTGGAGCGGCCATCGGCATTGGTTTGCTGGCGGGTTTTTATCCGGCCCTGGTACTTTCCTCTTTTGAGCCGGTGGTGGTACTGAAAGGTCGCTTCGCGACCAGTGTCCGTGGTATCCTGCTCCGCAAAGGGTTAGTGGCCGCTCAGTTTGCTATTTCCATTGCCCTGATCATCGCTACCATCGTGGTGTTTACCCAGATGAACTACATGCGGGACCGCGACCTGGGTTTTAGCAAGGACCAAATGCTGATTGTGAACTCACAGGGCGACCCGGCCAAAGAAACCTTTAAAGAATCCATCGCCAGTATTTCCGGAGTTATGTCCACCGCGCTTTCGTCCAGCGTACCGGGTGGAGGTAATCCCGGAGCTTATTCAGAAATTGAAAATAAGAGTGGCGACCTGCAGATTGCCAATCTCGACCTGTACTTTGTTGACTTTGACTATATCCCGCATTTTAACCTGAAAATGGCTGCGGGACGGCCCTTTTCCCGGGAATTTGGTACCGATACTACCCAGGCTATGGTTATGAATGAAGCGGCTACCAAGCTATTCGGGTATAGCACACCGGAGGAAGCCATCGGCCGCCGGTTCAAACAGTGGGGACGTGAGGGTAAAATTGTAGGAGTGATAAAGGATTTTCATTTCCGGTCCTTGCAGGAAAAGATCAAGCCGCTTACTATGCGTATAGAACCAGGAGGAAGCAGTCTGGTATCGGTAAAATTAGCGGGTGGTAACCTCCCCGTAACCATCAAGGCCATTGAAGCCAGGTGGAACCAACTGGTACCCAACCGTCCGTTCAGCTACTACTTCATGGATGAGTTCTTTGACCGGCAATATCGCAGCGAGGAGCGTTTTGAGAAGCTATTCCTAAACTTTGCCATTCTGGCTATTTTTATCTCCTGTCTGGGTCTGCTGGGGCTGGCTTCGTACAGTACCCTGCAGCGTACCAAGGAAATAGGCGTTCGAAAAGTAATGGGAGCTTCCATCGGCAGCATCGTAGGGCTACTATCCAAAGATTTCCTGAAGCTGGTGCTGATTTCCTTTGTTATTGCTTCACCCATTGCCTGGTACTTCATGTCCGAATGGTTGCAGAACTTTGAATACCGCACCGACATTCACTGGTGGATATTCCTGGTGGCGGCTGTCATGGCCGTTACTATTGCCTTTGCCACCGTCAGTTTCCAGAGTATCAGGGCGGCCCTGATGAATCCGGTGAAAAGCTTGCGGAGTGAGTGATGGAAGGTTCTTTATGTCGTACCTGCTCTTTCAGGCATGCGTCCGCCTCTGAACAGAACCGTCCGTAATCGGACGGTTCTGTTCAGAGGTAGGAGTATAAATAGCTGATTTACAATAGTATGAATAGGTTGGTATAGCTTTTTACATGTCCTTTAAAATAACTCCAAGGCTATGGTCAAAAACTACCTTAAAATCGCTTGGCGGAATTTATTTCGGCATAGAAACTATACGCTACTAAATATCGCAGGGTTGGCTATAGGGCTTGCTAGTGCAGTGTTGATTTTGCTTTGGGTGAATTACGAAGTCAGTCATGACCGATTCCATGTCCGACACGACCGGATTTATCGGATTATGCTGAACCTATCATCTCTATCAAATGAAACGCAAACTTATGACGCTGTGCCGATGCCTATGGCAGACGCAATCAAGGCCAATATACCGGGCATTGAACGGGCAACACGTTATTCGTGGGGAGAGCGGTCACTTTTTTCCTTTGGCGACAAATCGATAATAGAGGAAGGACGAGCCGCGGAGCCCGATTTTTTGAAGATTTTTAGTTTTGAACTTTTGAAGGGCAACCCCGCGACAGCATTGACCGAACCTAATACGCTTGTGTTGACCCAGCGGCTGGCCCGTAAGTATTTTGGCGATACGAATCCGATTGGAAAACAGATTCAATTAGAGCGAGCCGAGACCTACCGGGTAGTTGGCGTGATCGCTGATATTTCCCCCAATTCATCGCTTAATTTTGGGTATCTGCGTCCCTTTCGAACCGAAGAATTGCAATCGACTGATTGGGGAGAAAACAACATCCAGCTATTCGCATTGCTAACCCCAGAAGCTAGCCTGACCACGGTTCAGGCGCAGCTTCAACGTATAGTACAGCGACAACTGCCTACCTTGAAAGACCGCACGTACTTTCTCCAACCCCTCAACGATTGGTACCTCCGCTCTAGCTTTAAAAACGGAAAATACAGTGGCAATGGACGGATTGTCTATGTTTGGCTATTTAGCCTTGTAGCAGTACTCATTTTATTGATTGCAGGAATCAATTTTGTGAATCTTTCTACCGCTCGGGCTACTCAGCGAGCCAAAGAAGTCGGAGTTCGGAAGGTAGCCGGAGCAAGTCAGAGCCGATTGATTGGCCAGTTCCTTAGCGAATCATTTATGCTAACGGGCGTAGCTGGCATAGTGGCTATCGGACTGGTTTCGACGGCTCTCCCCTTTTATAATGAGCTTATTGAAAAACCCTATTTCGGCGCACCCGCCGAGTTACTAATTTCCATTGATTGGTACAATCCACGCTACTGTATTGCTTATGTAGGAATTCTGTTACTGTTGGGACTAGCAGCAGGCCTGTATCCAGCTTTTACTATGTCGTCTTTCCAGCCAGCACGAGTGCTGAAAGGCTTGCACGACAAAAATGGCCAAAATACGATTTGGTTGCGTAAATCTTTGGTCGTCGTGCAGTTTACTGCTTCTATTCTGCTTCTAATTGGGACGATGATAATTTATAGGCAAATTCAGTTTATTCAAAACATCAACCTCGGTTTTCAAAAAGACAATTTGATTTACTTTAACACAGGAAATATAGATATTTCTAATATTGAACCCATTATGGAATCTTTTGCCCAAATTCCAGGTGTACAAGGTCTTACTCGGTCTAATACTGATTTTTTAAGCGTAGCCAGGGCAGTCTATCCCAATTGGCCTGGTCAAACTTCCAGATCACGAGCCTTGGCTGGGATACTGAATGGTGATGAGCACCTGCTCGCTACAATGGGAATTCAACTTAAAGCAGGACGGGACTTTTCGTCTTCCTTTGGCACCGATTCGGCCAATGTTTTACTCAACGAAGAAGCCGTAAAGCGTTTCGGGTTTAAAAATCCGGTTGGTCATCCGATTACGGTAGATGGTATTTCCGGTACAGTGATTGGGGTAGTCAAAGATTTTCACTTAACCAGTATTCACTCGCGTATCGAGCCACTAATCATTCGGTTCCAACCGTTGGAAACGCAACTCCTTTTTGCCCGAATTGATGGGCGAAATGTCTCTGGTACTATAGAAACGCTGGAACAAACCTACCAAAAGCTAAATCCAGGTTTTCCTTTTAACTTCATTTTTCTGGACCAGGGCTATGATTGGATGTACCGTAGCGAGCGGCAGGTCGGCACGCTGGCAAAATGGTTTGCAGGATTGGCGCTATTTATTTCCTGCCTCGGTATCTTCGGCCTTGCTACCTTCACTGCCCAGCAGCGTACCAAGGAAATAGGCGTACGAAAAGTTATGGGCGCTTCCATTGGTAGTATTGTGGGGCTGCTTTCCAGGGATTTCCTGAAACTGGTACTCATAGCGTTTGTCATTGCGGCGCCTGTTGCCTGGTACTTCATGTCCGAGTGGTTGCAGAACTTTGAGTACCGCACCGACATTCACTGGTGGGTATTCCTGGTGGCGGCGGTCATGGCCGTGACCATCGCCTTTGCCACCGTCAGCTTCCAGAGTATAAAAGCCGCCCTGATGAACCCGGTGAAGTCGCTGCGTTCCGAGTGAAAAGCTAAGAGCTAAAAGCGAAAAACGGGCAAGGTACCTACACCTGGAAATGCAAAGTGTTGCGTCACTATAACCCATAAAGATCTAATAACTAACAGCTTATAGCTAACAAGCTTGCGAAGCCTATGCTCAGAAATTACTTTAAAATAACGCTTCGAAATCTGTGGCGTAACCCGCTCTACAGCGGGCTGAATGTGGTGGGCCTTACCCTCGGACTCACCTGTGGACTGCTCATGACGGCCTACGTACTGGACGAACTCAACTACGACCGTTTCCATACCAATGCAGACCGCATAGTACTGCTTCAGCAATTTGAAGAATCGGGCGTGAGCGGGGGCCAGCTAGCGACTGATTTTAAGGAACGCTTTGCTCAGGTAGAACAGGTAGTGCGGCTCAAACAGGCGGCTCCTCTGCTGACCAGTCCCAATTTGAGTTCGTACGAGGAGAACTTCTTCTTCGCCGATAGCAGCGCTTTTGAAGTATTTACGCTGCCACTGATACAGGGAGATCCGAAAACGGCTCTGGTTGAGCGCTACGGCGTAGTACTGTCGGAAACGATGGCGCAGAAGTACTTTCCAAAGCAAAACCCCCTGGGCCAAACCCTGCGCTACGACAACAAACATACATTGCGCGTAACGGGCGTCATGCGTGAACTGCCAGGCAACTCGCACCATAAAATCCATTTTCTGGCCAATTACGCCAATGCCAACGAACTGCTGGGCTGGGACGTCACCACCAACCTCTGGGCCGGCAGTACCTGGACCTACCTGCTCCTTGCGCCCGGTGCCAGTTCGCAGGCTCTGGCGGCACAGTTTCCGGCCTACCTCAAATCACTGAACGACCCCAACGCAGCCGTCTGGAAATTTAACCTGATTCCGCTGACCGACCTCTACCTGCGTACCAGCCTCATTGCCCCCAATCGCCTGATGTACGTAACGATCTTCTCGGTGGTAGCGTTGCTGATTATGGCCATGGCGGCTTTCAATTACGTTAATCTGGCCACGGCTATTGCGACTAAGCGGGCAAGGGAAGTAGGCGTTCGCAAGGTACTTGGTTCTACGTCGGGGCAATTGTGGAGCCAGTTTTTTGGCGAAACTGTCCTTTTTGTGGGGGTAGCCCTGGTCCTGACGGCACTGGTAGTACCCATGGTACTTCCGGCTTTTAACGAACTGGCTGATAAAAATCTAAATCTTGTAGGGCTGTTCACTACCGGCCGGATGGCCGGACTACTGCTGGGCCTGACGGTCCTTTGCTTTCTGGCCGGAGGGTACCCCGCCTTTGTGTTGTCATCATTTCGTCCGGCGGCGGTGCTGAAGGGAAGTCTGGCCGGATTGCTCGGAGGTACCCGTACGCCCCTGTTGCGGCAGGCGTTGGTGGTGGGGCAGTTTGCTGTATCCATTGTGATGATTGTGGCGACGCTGGTGGTATCCAGTCAGCTGCGGTACGTACAGACCAAGAATCTGGGCTACCAGCGGGAGCAGGTACTGGTGCTGAATCTGCACGACGCCAGTGTGGAGGCCAAGCAGCGGTTTAAGCAGGAAGTGCAGAAGCTGTCGGGCGTTGTGTCGGCCACGCAGAGTTACAGTGTACCGGGCAGCGGCAGTCTGCGTGGCGAAAAACTGGTAGCGGATTATGCTCCTAAGGGCGCCACCGACCTGACCATCAACCGCCAGTCTATTGACGAAAACTTCCTGGAAACCTTTGGTATAAAACTCATTCAGGGTCGCAATCTCGACGCTGACCGCCCCACCGACCGCAAGGTGTTCCTGGTCAACGAAGCGGCTATGAAGTACTTTGGCTGGGACAACATCGAGGGCAAAATGACGGGTTACTATACCTTTGAGTACGACCCTACTGGCGGCTACCGCGAGGTACCCCAGCGGGGACAGGTAGTGGGTGTGGTGGCCGACTACCACCAGAAGAATCTGAAAAGTACCATTCCGCCCATGATTTTCTCGTTGCTGGACGGCTGGGAAAATCAGGTGTCGGTGAAGCTCGAAGCGGGCAATGTACCGGCCAGCATGGAGCAGGTGGAGCGGCTGTGGAAGCAGACATTCCCGGCTACGCCCTTCGACTACGAGTTCCTCGACGACTTTTTCCAGCGCACCTACCGTGCCGACCGACAGGCCGGGCAGGTTTTTGGCCTGTTTGCTGTGTTAGCCGTTTTGATATCCAGCCTGGGTTTATTTGGGTTAGGTACTTTTGCCGCTGAGCGCCGAACCAGGGAAATCGGAGTGCGTAAGGTAATGGGAGCCAGCCTGGCCAATATCCTGACACTTTTGTCGGCCGACTTCCTCCGTCTGGTGGTCATTGCCCTGCTGATTGCAACCCCCATTGCCTGGTACGCTATGAGCCGGTGGTTGCAGGATTTTGCTTACAAGACCGACATCCAGTGGTGGATATTTCTAGTGGCAGGAGTACTGGCCGTAGGTATTGCCCTGCTAACTGTCAGCTATCAGTCGCTGAAAGCCGCGCTGATGAATCCGGTGAAGTCGCTGAGGAGTGAGTAGTAAGGTGGAAAGGAGAAAAGCAGTAAAGGAAGAATGGCGACCGTACTCAGAAATAGAGAAGGAAGAACAGACTACGGTGCTAAAATTGACTTGTATTGCTGCTCAAACTCTTCATAACGAAGTACCTGAATGGGAGGAAAGCCTATGGTTTTTATCTGATGTATATGGCGGTCATTGCTGATAATAAAATCAGATTGGCTGGCAATGAAGCAATCAATAAATTTATTGTCATCTTTATCATTTTCAATAAGTTGCCACAAATAAGAGGGGTTGTGCAAATGGATATTTGGTAGCATTAGGAGGAAATCAAGAGTAGTATCAGTTCGCTGGATGCCGTACCGCAGGGATACTTGCTCCTGATACTCCGTCAGGATTTCGTTAGACACAGCCAACTCATATTTTCCCTGGATTAACGACTGATACAACCAGTGGTATTTATAATGAGGAGCAAGAGAAACTAAAAAGACATTGGTATCCAGAACAACCCTTAGTCTATTCATTAAGCCAGCGGTTCAGGTCTTCTTCGGTTATGTTCTTTTCAGATACGGCCTGTTCTACTCTACTGATAAGTTTATCAGAGAAATAGTCAGCCAATAGTTTTCTGATAGCGAAAAGGTCCTCTTCGTCCGGCTGAAATGAATAGACATTGAGCAGTTCAAGTTGTAATGAACTTAGTTTTTGATTTTCCATACCATCTCTCTCTTTTTGATATATAACAAAAATACAAAAAAATCGGGCGAGACGTAGCGACACAAAGTTTTGCGTCTCTGTCAAACCTCAAAAAGCGTATTGCCTACTGCTATGTTAACAAACTACTTCAAAATAGCCTGGCGGAATCTGTGGGGACAGAAAGTGTTCTCCTTTATCAATATTATAGGGTTGACGGTGGGGCTGACCTGCTGCTTTTTGATTGGGCTGTTTGTGCGGCACGAGCTGAGTTACGACCAGTTTCAGGAGCGTTTTGACCGCATCTACCGCGTTACGTACCTGCCCCGCTTCGCGGGTTTGGAGCAGCCGCTGGCCCTGACGCCCCCGCCGGTGTCGCCGCTGCTGGCCGAGACGTTCTCTGAGGTAGAAACCTCCGCCCGCATGTTCCGGAGTCCGGCTACGGTGGAAGTAAAGGGCTCGGACAGCGAGGCCGCGGCCAAGTACGACGAGGAGCGCTTCTTTTTTACGGACCCCGCTATTCTGGATATTTTCTCCTTTGAGTTTGTAAAAGGAAATCCACGGGAGGCGCTGCGGGACAAATTCTCGATAGTACTGACCGAGAAAACCGCGCAGAGGTACTTTGGCGAAGCCGACCCATTGGGGCAGACCATCACCTACGAAGGTAAGTACCCCATGAAGGTGAGTGGTGTGGTCAAAGACTTCCCCGATAACTCCCACATTCACCCGGAGCTACTGGCGAACTACGAAACCATGTACGCCACCGAAAACGAGCGGGCGCGTCAAAACCTGCCGTTCAACTGGGTGATTTCCCACTCCTTTACCTACGTACTGCTCCGGCCCGGTCGCTCGCCCGAGCAGGTTGATGCCAGCTTCCCGCAGTTTATCAAAGCCCACGCCGACGCACAGGTCGCCGATGGCATTGAGTACCAACTTGAGCCCATAAAGGACTTCTACCTGCGCACCGAAGCGGACAACACACCCGAGCCGGTAGGTAGTATGTCCCGGATTTACGTGTTTCTGGGTATTGCGGGGCTAACGCTCCTGATTGCCTGTATCAACTTTATCAATCTGTCCACGGCCCGCTCGCTTAAACGCGCGAAGGAGGTAGGCATCCGGAAGGTACTGGGTAGTCAGAAGCAGCAGCTGGTGATGCAGTTCCTGGGTGAGTCGCTGCTGCTGAGCGCGCTGGCGCTGGTACTTTCGCTGGCCCTGATTGGCGGTCTGCTGCCCCTCCTGAACCAGTTGACCGACAAGCAACTAACCATGCAGTACTTCCTGAACGACGGCCTGCTGGTACTGCTGTTTTTTGGGGTAGCGCTGGGGGCGGGTCTGCTATCAGGAATGTACCCGGCCCTGGTGGTGTCAAGCTTCAAGCCGGTCACGACGTTGAAAGGCAACTTCCTGAGTGGCAAAGCGCGGGGTGGGGTACTGCGTCAGGTTTTGCTGGGGGTACAGTTTGTGACGTCGGTGGCTTTGATTATCGGTACGCTGGTGATGTGGCAGCAGCTGGATTTTCTGCAGAACCAGCCCCTGGGCTTCAACAAAGACTTTATCATTACGGCCAATATCCGTAATCCCAAGATCACGAATGTATTCGCTACTGCCTCAGACAGCAGCTATCAGCGACTGAGTACCTTCCGCGAAAACCTGCTCCGTAACCCGCAGGTAGAAGCGGTTACGCTGTCGAGTCAGCCGCTGGGCAACGGCAGTGTCCGGCGCAACGTAGTACCCGAAGGCCGCACCGCCGAGGACAACCTGTTTGTGTCGGTGCTGGCGGTAGACTACAACTTCGCCGATACCTACGGGCTGCAACTGGTAGCCGGGCGGGATTTTTCGGAACAGTACGGGACCGATAAAACCGAAGGGTACCTGATTAACGAAACGGCCGTGAAGGAATTTGGCTGGCCTTCGCCCGAGGCGGCGGTCGGAAAGACGCTGAACGTGGAAGGTCGGGCCGGTCGGGTAGTAGGGGTACTCAAGGACTTTCATAACCAGTCGTTGTACGGGCCTATCACCAGCCAGGTCATGAGTATTATACAGCCACAGTTGACGCTGGTGTCCGTGAAGCTCCGGCCCAACCAGGTAGAGAGTACCCTGAAGGCTGTACAGGCTACCTGGGACAAGTACTTTCCCGAAAAGAGCTTTGAGTATGGGTTTGTAGACCAGAACCTGGCGCAGATCTACGACCGTGAGCAGCGACGTAGTACTCTCATCAGCTACTTCGCCGGACTGGCTATCCTGATTTCCTGCCTCGGCCTGTATGGCCTGATATCACTGGTAACGCAGCAGAAAACCCGCGAAATCGGTATCCGCAAGGTACTGGGCGCGAGTGTGGGGAGTGTAGTAATGATGCTTTCCAAAGACTTTGTACTACTGGTACTGGTAGCCATGGTCATTGCCTCGCCTATTGCCTGGTACTTCATGGACAAGTGGCTGGCCGAGTTTGAATATAAGATCGACATGAAGTGGTGGATGTTCGCCGCCGCTGGCCTGTTGGTGACGGTGATTGCGTTGCTGACGGTAAGTTTTCAATCTATAAAAGCCGCGCTGATGAATCCAGTAAAGTCATTGAAAACGGAATAATATTTAACTTATAATGTATAATGAATGGAGGTACATCCCGTAGAGAAGCAAGATTTTGTGTCTCTTTAAATGCCTACAGCATAAAGCATACAGCCTAAAGTCATGTTAAAAAACTACCTGCGTATCGCGCTGCGCCAGCTTTGGCGTAACCGACTGTTTAGTCTGCTTACTATCCTGGGCCTGACCGTGGGACTGGCGGTAAGTATGTTCATAGCTATGTACGTATGGCACGAGCTCCACTACGACCGCTTCCATCCCTTTGCGGAGCGTACGTACCTGACTGTATCGGTTTCTAAATTTGATGGTAACGATATAATAACTTATGGTCTGCACGAAAGCTTCGGACGTGAGGTGAAACAACAGCTACCTGAAGTAGAGCAGGTAGTACGCTACACCGAAGGCTCTGGCGCCGTAGTGCTCCAGTCCGATGCTGAGCACCGGTTCAAGCAGGATAAAATTGGCTTTGCGGATAGTACCCTACTAACGGTACTAGGCTTTAAGTTAGCCGAAGGCGACTACCGAACCGCCCTGAGCCGACCCGGACAGATTGTACTGACCAGGGACGTGGCGGAGCGGTACTTCGGCGACCAGAATCCGGTCGGCCGCACGCTCCTGTACGACAAGCAGTACCCGCTTACCGTATCTGGGGTATTCGAGGAGCTTCCTACCAACAGCGTGTTTGGGTTCAAGTCGCTGATTTCTCTCCCAACTTGGCCTACCTTAGGGCCTGTTGCAAAGAGAGTGTTTGAGTATTCAGGTTTCTTGGAAACATATCTGGTGCTACGCCCCGGAACAGACATAGAAGCCTTTGAAAAAAAGCTAAAAAGTATCAGTACCGGCCCCAAGTTCCTGTTAGGAGAAAAATACGTGCTGGACCCGCTGCCTGACCGCCACGTTGACAGCCGGATCGGGTCATCAGACGCCCGAAAGACGCTCAACATTTTCCTGACCATCGCGCTGCTCATCCTGGTACTGGCGGTGATTAACTACGTCAGCCTTACCACCTCGCGGGCTACCAAGCGGGCGCGGGAAGTAGGGGTACGCAAGACAGTCGGTGGGCAAAGCGGCGAGCTTATCTGGCAGTTCTTCCTTGAATCTTTTCTAAGTACCACGCTGGCTTTTGGGCTATCACTTGTGCTGCTGCAGGCGCTCTTTCCCTGGGCTCAAAACGCCCTCGAGCTTCCCCTGGACAACCGGGTACTTAGCCAGCCTTCCTACTGGTTACTGTTAGTGCTGCTATGGCTGGGGTGCTCGGTGCTGTCGGGCATCTATCCGGCTCTGATGCTGTCCCGGTTCCGGCCACAGGAAATCTTGAAAGGTACCGTGCATTCGGTGAACAGCGGGGCGGGGCTGCGGCGTATTTTTACGACTATCCAGTTTACGGCTTCGGTGGGGCTGCTGATTTGCAGTATCGTTATTTATAGCCAGATGCGGCTGCTGCGTACCAAAAACATTGGCATAAACCGCGACCAGATTGTTTCGGTCAAAATAGATCCGGAAATGGCTGGTCGCTTTCCGGCCCTGCGCGATGATGTACGGCAGTGGGCCGGAGATAAGAATGTGGCGGTGACCAATACGGCTTTGTATACCTTTAATCTGATGACCTCATTCATGACGGTACAGAAGACCAAGAAGGAAATGATGGTGAATGTCGTTTTAGCTGATAAAGCTTTCTTCAACCTGCTGGGGATTGGGTGGGTACACAAGCCCCTGGCTTGGGATCAAAAAGCGGTGACGAAAGAGTTACTGGTGTTCAATAAGACTGTGATGCTGGAAACTGGTATGAAAGGAAATCCTATTGACCAGCCCGACCCATTTTTTGGTGAGTCTATGGATGGTATAATGGAAGATTTTCATTTGCGAAGCCTGCACGGAGAAGCGAGCCCGGTACGGATGACCATCATGAGCGACACCAGCCGGGCGCTAGTAGCGAACGGCGGACACATGCTGGTAAAGCTACCCTCGCGGACAGATGTACCCGACGCGCTGAGCCAGCTCGAAAAAATATACAATAGGTTTCAGCCGCAATACCCTTTCGACTACTACTTCCTGGACGACGCCTATAACCAGCTGTACCAGAAAGAAATACGGACCGCCCGTCTTATCAATGGCTTTACGGCGCTGACGCTGCTGGTCGCGGCCCTGGGACTTCTGGGACTGATTACATTCACCGTCGAAACCCGTACCAAGGAGATTGGTATCCGTAAGGTACTGGGTGCCAGTATTCAGAGTGTAGTACTGTTGCTGTCCAAAGATTTTATCCTCCTAATCCTGGTTGCCATCCTAATTGCTTCGCCGCTGGCGTGGTACTGCATGAATCAATGGCTGGAAGGCTTTGCCTATAAAATTGATATAGCCTGGTGGATGTACGCCGGAGCGGGCATGCTGGTAATCGTGATTGCACTACTGACAGTCTCGTTTCAGTCGGTCAAGGCAGCCCTGATGAATCCGGTGAAGAGCTTACGTAGTGAGTGATTTAATGTATAATGGAGAATGTATAATTAAGAATAAGGAGTGGTAATGTAATAAAGTCGTAGGTGATAAATTACTGGAAGTGTGATAATTACTTACTTTTACATTTCCTTTACACTCTTTTACGCGCGATGTTGAGTCTTTGAAAAAGCAGCCGTTACATTTGTCTGGTACACTAAATAGTTATTCAACATGAAAAACAAAACCGGACTTATGTTTCTGGTGGCCTACGGGCTGCTGACCAGTCTGACCTACGGGCAGGACCCCTTCAAACACTGCACCGCTGCTTTTCTGGATACCCGGCTGGTAGTGAATGAATACAGCCCCAAAGGCAAGTGCGTACTACCCTCCACTTCGGTAGGTACCCTCACCGTCCAGACCGTTAATTTGTCTGCTGACAAAATCAGCCGAATGGCC
This sequence comes from Telluribacter sp., assembly GCF_035998675.1. Lineage (NCBI taxonomy): Bacteria > Pseudomonadati > Bacteroidota > Cytophagia > Cytophagales > Spirosomataceae > Telluribacter > Telluribacter sp. The sequence continues at coordinate 125,844 of NZ_DASYHI010000013.1, read as the reverse complement.
GAAATCCCATTCAAAGTCGCTATTCGGGATAAAGAGACCCAAACGCTGGTGATGTACGCGAAAGAGGATTTTAAGCAGGTTGATATTCAGCAGGTACTGACCCGGTGCAAGCGCGGCGACTCCATTGTCCTGCTTTCCGTGGATAACCAGTACGCATTACCTCACAACGAAATTCTGGTCCAATGAGAAATCAATCAACTAGCAGAAAAATAGCAGGTGTCCTGCTGATAGTGGGTATCTTGACCCTGGCCCAGAGCAGCTTTACCAGGAAAGAAGCCGGGGATATTTCCCGACGCCAGGTTATGTTTAATAATATGCCCTTAACTACCTCTACCATGCTGCTCGACGCCAGGGGCGTACTGGCTATGGTAGAGGGTGATCCGGCGGATGTGAATGCTAAAAAGATTCCGTTCCAGGCATTCATCAAACGGGGCGATGTGATCATCAATCAGGCTTCTACTAGGACCAGCAGGACGGCAAATGAAGTTGAAGTCGGGAAGCTGTTACTAGGAGCCAAAAAGGACGATGAACTGATCATAAAGTCCATCGGAGAGAACGCCGAACAAACGCGTCGGGTATTAAAGTTAGGAGGATATAGAATTTACCATTGGTTCCCGATTGGCCCGGTATCCGCCGGTGGTGGGTGCTAGCAGGTAGTGATTTTGGACAAGCAACATGATTAGCTGAATAAGTATATAAGACGCTATCTAGTAAGTACTTAAAAAAACTAATAGCTAATAACTACGTAGGTATGAATAAAGTCGTGGTGGGTACTGTGCTGTTGCTGTCGGTGCTGTTGTTTGCGCAGTTTGTCGGACTGGCTCCCGAAGATAATCGACGGGAGGATGAACGTCAGTTTGCGCAGAAAGCAGACCTGGCCCTGCGGCGCACAGCCCACCACCTGCTGCTGGAAAAAGGCGACTCTACCACCCGCATAGCGCCGGTACGCCACGTCAGTAAAACGACTTACATCATTCAGTTAGAAGAATCCTTTGACTACGACCGCATTCCGGGCCTGCTGCAGGAGTCACTTACGCTTCACCACATCAACACCGGCTACAATGTCGCCGTGCTGGATTGTGAAAAGGGTGAATTACAACTGGGCTACAACATTATTGACTTTACCGAAACCGGCGAAGTACCCTGTACTGGTCGGCAGCAGGTAGGCGGTTGTCACCTGCTGCAGGTAACCTTCGCCGCGCCCGAGCCAACGCCCCCACCCGTAGGTAGGTGGTGGGCGGGCGCGTTGGGCTTTTTACTGGCAACCGCCGTTGGGCTGGTATGGTACCGAAGTACCCGCACGAAAGACCCGGCTACCGCTCCTTCTACCTCTGATGACAGCCGCCCGGCTGGCATACAGATCGGACAAACTCTTTTTTATCCTGCTGACCAGTCGGTGGAAGTGGCTGGTACCCGCCAGTCGCTCACTTACCGGGAATCGAAACTGCTGCACCTTTTCGCCGAACGTCCTAATCAACTACTTGAGCGCAACTTTATCCTGAAATCGGTCTGGGAGGATGAGGGCGTCATCGTGGGTAGGAGTGTGGATGTGTTCGTGTCCCGGCTGCGCAAGCTGTTACAGCCTGACCCCAGCCTCCGCCTCGTAGCGGTACACGGGGTGGGGTACCGGCTGGAGGTACGTGCGGAAGGAGAGGTGTGAGTACTTGAAAGAGTAACTATTAAATAAACATATATACTACTTAGCCATGAAAAAACTCCTGACAGCATTAGTACTCTGCACATTGGTTCAATGGGTGGCAGTCCCGACCGCCACCGCCCAAAAAAGGACAGGACTGGATTTATCACAAGTACTTAGTTCCAATAGCTTTAAGGCCCAAAACCGGCAGGCAACTCTCCTGACCGGCGAATCCAGGAAAGCCATTCACCTGGACGCCAAACCCGGCGCAGGGATCATCTGGCTCAATGACGTAGAATTTAGCAACGGCGAAATAGAATTTGATGTACGTGGCAAGGACGTTTTGCAGCAGAGCTTTCCGGGGATAGCCTTCCACGGAAAAGATTTGGAAGCCTACGATGCCATTTATTTCCGCCCTTTCAATTTCCGGGCCGATGACCCCGTCCGCCGCAGCCACAGCGTGCAGTACATATCCATGCCCGGCTACGACTGGCCCAAACTCCGCAGCGAATTCCCCGATAAGTACGAACAACCCCTGGCCAACGCTCCCGATCCCAACGGCTGGTTCCACGTAAAAGTAGTGGTCGCGTCGCCCAAAGTAAGCGTATTTGTCAACGGAGCCGAACAGCCCAGCCTGGTGGTGGACAAGCTAAGTACCCAGCAGACGGGTTCGGTGGGGCTGTGGGTCGGCAATAACTCAGAAGGTGATTTTGCCAATCTTACGATCAAACCTGCTACTGGTAAATAAGAACTGGATTCGCTGATATGATGCTACCCCTTTCAAACTCATACTGTTTGCAGGTACAGGGCTTCCAGTTCATTAGCCGAAATATCCCGTGCACTTAGGACCGATTCCAGGGAGCCCTCCTTCATAATACCAATCCGGGTGGCTACTTCCCGCGCTCTGAATATATCATGGGTAGCCATCAGAATGGCCGTCCCCTGCACGGCAAGAGTTTTCAGGATTTCCGAAAATTCATTCGAGGCTTTGGGGTCAAGTCCGCTGGTAGGCTCATCCAGCAGCAGCACCTTCGCTTTTTTGGCCACTGCGATGGCTATTCCTACTTTTTGCCTCATCCCCTTTGAGTACCCCGACATACGCTTATCGAAAGCCTGGGGTTGCAGACCCGCCGAAAGTAGCAGGTCTTCCAGTTCCTTTTTAGAATAATCAAATCCAGCCAGGGAAGCAAAAAAGTCAAGGTTTTCAATACCCGTCAGGTTCGGATACAGCATGACCGTTTCCGGAATGTAGGCCAGATGTTTCTTTATTTCCTGCGGCTGCTCATCTACCCGGATCTCATTGATAAAAGCGGCCCCTTTGGTAGGTTCTATAAAGCCAAGAAATAAGTTGATAGTAGTTGTTTTTCCAGCTCCGTTCTGGCCCAGCAGGGCAAATATTTCACCTTCCCGGATGGTCAGATTCAGGTCGTTCAGGGCAGTATGGCTGCCATATTTTTTTGTTAAATTTTTAGCTTCCAGCATAATTCTTACCAGGTATGATGAATGAGATTCTTTTTAATAGAAAAGATTGAAAAAAGCAGCAGCAGGCAACCAAAGGCAAGTACCGCCAGTATACCATTTGTCAATGAATACCGGGTGTAGCCGGTGGGGGTATAGGGCGCAAAGCCAGTCCAGTTTATGTCTTCGGTAAGTGTTTCCTCAAAAATATAGGGATAGAAATACTCCCGGATACGGCTATGGTGCTGCCTGACCGACTGCAGGTACTGCACATGGCTGGCCAGGTCTGTATTGGCTACTTTGTTCATCAATTGTTGCGTGGCAACAGCCGGGTTGAGTAGTCCGAAAACCTCCGACAGGCGCTGTCGCTGACCTAGTTTGTCGAAGAGGTTACGGGAGGAAAGCTGCGATTCGGCGTCACCTGCGTACTGCATGGCATAGTACCATCCTGCCGAGTAACGGTCTTCCGGTATGACATACTTCCGGTATTCCGGGTAAGCGGCATAAAATAGTTCCATGGTAGGCTTTTTGGGTAGGTCCCATTTCGCGTGGTAGCCTTCCCGCTGTTTAATAGCCGTCTCGGCCGCCTCCGGAATAGGAATCTGTTTATTGATTAGAATATTGGCAATTCCGGGAAACAGCACGCACAGAAAAATCCAGATGGCCACCAGGGTAGTGGCGTTAAAGGAAGAACTTTTTCCCAGCGACAGCACAGCAGTACAGAGTATAAACCAGAACGTGACATAGGTCAGCACTATAGCCAGCAGCTGCCAGGTAGGGGTAGACAAAGGTAGGTTCAGCCACATAACTCCCGCCAGAAACAGGATAACACACGTAAACAGAATGGCCGCCAGCCGAATGAGGAGCTTGCTAAGAATGATAATACCCGGGTAGGCGGTGCTGGTGCGCACCATGCTCCAGACCCCGTTTTCCTGCTCTTCGGAAATGACATTGTAGGTAAAAGCAATGATAAGCAGCGGAAAAAGAAAAACAAACACAAAAGCACCGTCCAGATTACCCACCAGTAAGGTCAGGGGGTTGGTCAGCTCGGCGTCGTAGAGTTGCCCTTCGATGGCCAGCATTTTGGTTTTGAGCGTAAAAGGATTGACATCCCGCTGCCCAATGGTAAACTTCGCCCAGGGCGTGGGGGGATTAACCGTGTAGAAAAAAGGGTAGTAGGCGGTAGTCCCGGCCGATTTTCCCCGGCCTTGTTTCACTACCTGGCTCAGGTGGTCTTGCTGCACCTCCGGCACCACGGCAATAGTATTCTCCTGACGACTGATTACCTGACTGCCGTGAAAGTAGCCATATAAAGCAAACAGCGACAGCCCGATGAATCCTGTCAGGACCATTTTGCCCGACAGGAAGTTTTTTAGTTCCAGATATAGTACCTTCTGACTGATTCTCATACCATGAATTGAGGTTTGGAGGAAATATAGCGTAGGAGCAGGCCGCTACCCAGCAGCCAGGCCAGCAGCGAAGCAAAGCCAAAGGCACCATTTCTGAGGCTTTCATCAAGGCCGACCGGCTTAAACTGGAACTCAGGTTGCTTTTGCCAGGTAGCCTGGCTTACCTTTTGGTTGCGGTCGTTCTGGTAGCTGATTTGTGTGGCATGAATCTCATTGAGAGTTCTTGTTTTTTCAAAGCGGTACTTCTCCGTTTGTCTTTGAAACTCCGAGAAGGTTTCAAAGTCCACCCCGCACAGAACCATGGAAACGTTGCGTACGGCCAGGTACGGGTCCATAAAGCCCAGCAGCTCAGCGATTGAGTTCTGCGCTTTGTAGGTTTGTATCAGTCGGTTGTAGTGGGTAGTAAATATGCGGGACGTAATGTTTTCCCCTTCCTGCATCACCAGCGCTCCGTAGTTGACTGGAAGCTGTTGAACGGAATCCACTCCGTACTTTTTCAGCGTATTGATTTTTAGTTGAGTATAGTGCGGGTCGTTCGGATTGTGGCTATCACCTTCCTGGCTGATGTCTTTTTCCAGCGCCTGCTCAAAGGAAATCTTATCTGGTGCCTCATACAGATTGTTACCGAGGGTTTGGGCGCTTTTGGGTAAAACAATAAACAGCAGCATCCAGACCATTACCAGCAGCATCAGTGCGTTTTTGGCGGTCTTGCTGATGGCAGATACAGCCACTACCACCAGGGACAGGATGAGGAAATAGAGTCCATAGCTCAGCAGAAGCAGCCCTATGCGCACTGGTAGACCCGAACCATCGCTAGCAGGCAGCGTGCTGATACCGAGCAGGAGGCTCAGGAGCAGTAGGGGCAGAAATAAGACCCAGGTAATGGCGGCCAGCCCCAGGGTTTTACCGGCCAGTAGCTCGAAATAAGTTGCGCGCTGGCACAAAAGAATTTTGAGTACGCCATTTTGTTTCAGACCCGCTACCGTGTGAAAGCCGGTAAAAATAATGAACAAAGGCACCAGTAACTGCAGCACCAGAGCCATACTCAACTCCCCAAAGCGCAGCATACCATTGGAAAAACCGGCCTCACTCATATTGACCGTGTTTTGCCGGTGGGCTTCCAGAAATACCGAGTTGCCGACGTAGCTATCCAGCCCAAAGTCAAAAAAACTCAGGGAAGATTTTTTCCGGAAAACCAGGTAACCGTAATGAGCGACCCGGTGCGGATGCCGGTCGGGCTGGTTCATCCAGTGCTCATGCACTTCCTGCCGGGCTATGGCCTGCCGCTCATTAAAACTGCTCACATACTGCCAGCCCGTGTAGGTAGCCAGCACGCTCATCACAAGCAGGATAAAATACAGGACCAGCGGCGCTTTACTCCGGAAGACAGAGTTCCACTCCTGTCTCGCACTTAGGCTGATAAATTTCAGGTTTATCATGTAAATCAGGTTATTTAAAATCTATAGGTAACATTAACCATGGTATTGCGGGGCGTCCCCGGATACAGCCGGGTGTAGTTAATCGCCCCAAACCAGTAGGAGGTGTTAAAGAGGTTATTGATGTTGGCCGCAAACTGAATATCGCGAACCTTATAGTACACCGCCGCATCGGCCAGCGTGTAGGCCGGTATCATAAAGTCACGCGTAAACCAGGGGATTTTTTCGCCCGAATGATTCACCCCAAAACCAACCCCCAATCCACGCAGGGCAGGAGCAGTAAAATCATATCTTGACCAGAAACTGAAACTATTTTGGGGGGTATTCTCCTTGCGCAGACCTTTCAGGGTTTCCACATCATCGGTAATTCTTGCGTCAATGTACGCATAGGAGAAGTTGACCTGCCAGGAGGGCAGAATTTTACCGGTGATATCCAACTCCATTCCCCGGCTGTTTTCAGCTCCCCTTTGTATCAATCGGTTTACGTTGACCGGGTCATTGGCACTAATCAGAATGTTACGCTGGGTGATGTTAAAGTAGGCGGCATTGAGGGTAAGTCCCCCGTTCAGCCACTCGGTTTTTGCCCCCAACTCATACATGTTGCTGCTCAGCGGGTCAAAGGGGCCACCCGCTTCGGGATTAGTAAGGCTGGTTATGCTCTGGGGCTGATACCCTTCTGTATATACGCCGTACACATTGATATGTTTGGTAGCGGTAAAGGTTAAGCCCAGCCTCGGTAAAAATTTAGTTTGCTCTACCCTTGTTTCATTGTCCAGTTTATAGTTAGCCAGGTCAGTATACCATTCCTGCCGTAGGCCGATGTTAGCAATAAATTTTCCGAGCGAAATCTGGTCCATCAGGTACAGCCCGCTCACCTGGTAACTGGCCGGTAGAATCTGGCTTCTCTCGAAGAGGTAATCTCCCCTATCACGAATTACATACGTAGGATTCTTTAAATCAAAGTAGGGAACACCAGGCACTGGTATCTTCTGTCCATTGTAGTTTGTGTACCGATAAAGAGCCGCGTTGGCCGGATTGTAGGTATTTATGACTCCGTTTCCGGCTGCGTTTATAAAGCCGCGCGCCGTACTTTGCGCCGCTCCCCGGACTATTTCAAACCGGATATGGTCAAGGCCGACCACGAGCCGGTGATTGAGGGGGCCGGTCTTTAAATCAAAGCTAAAATAAGCGTTCAGGTTATTGGTATACCATTTCTGTTGTCTTTGGTAAGCCTGCATCTGAACAAGAGTAGAAATAGGTTTGCTGCTTGAGTCAGCCGCAAAAGTATTGGAAGTACGATGTTCAAATAAATCCTCAAACCAGGCCTGTCTCATAAAAGAAAGGTTCAGACTTACCTGTTGGCTAAAAGCATGGGTAAGACTACTCATCAGAGTCACTTCCTGGGTTTTATTGTAATCATTGGGAGCACCAATGGCAAAGCTGACCGGAGTACTGTTCAGGTCTGTTTTTCCGGCTGTGGCCCCAAAAATAGGTTGCCCCCGGTCCAGGCGGGAATTATCATGGCTAACGGTAAGTTCGATATTGACCTGGGTTTTGTCGTTGGGTACGTACGAAAAAGAGGGTGCGAGCAGAAGCGCCTTTTTAAATTGCAGGTCACGAAAGCTTTGCGCGTCCTCGTAGCCAGCGTTGAGGCGGTAAAGCAGGGTTTTCTGTTCGTTCAGGGGTCCGGTAAAATCCAGCGCACCGCGGAGGGTATTAAAACTACCGACCGACAGGCTAATCTCTTTCCGGTCCACGGGCAGGGGTTTCTTGGTAATTATGTTGATACTACCGCCGGGGTCGGTATTGGAAAAAGTAAGGCTGGCGGGGCCTTTAATCACCTCCACCCGTTCCACATTGCTGCTCAATGGCTGGTTAAAATAAATCTGGGAAGTCCGCATCCCGTTCACCAGCCGGTTTTCTATACTGCTTGAGCTTTGGGTAATGCCCCGGATGGCATAGTGATTGTAAAAACTGACGGGACTCACCCCGCTTACATTTTTAACCACATCCCCCAGTCTGAAAGCCTGCCGGTCGGCAATGAGTTCTTTGGTAACCGTAGAGATAGCCTGCGGAATGTTCCTGTTTTCGGTGGCAATTTTAGTGGCGGAAAAAGAGTAAGTACTATTGTATTCCCGCTCCTGACGACCCAGTATCTCTACGGCCTGTAGCTGCTGTTCGGCAGCGGTCAGTACTATCGTTTCGGTTAGCGATTCGCCACGTTGTAAATCAACGACTTTCTCACCGGTAGCAAAGCCCACAGAGCTAACGGTCAACTTGTAGATGCCTTTCTGTAAATTTGTAAAACTAAAACTACCATACTGGTCACTAACAGCTTGTCTAAGCTCGTTCTGTCCCGTTAGCTGAACGGTAGCTCCCGGTAGTACTGCATTGGCGGAGGACCTGACCTGTCCCTGGTAATGGATTATTTGTGCGAAAAGCGTTGGGGCAAAAGCGACAAATAGAGCAGAAAGTAAAATTCTCAGGACCATATAGATGTAGTTGTTATTAGCTGCAACGATGTTGCAAATATAGCCCAAAGATTTATAATGCAACAATGTTGCAATAAATTTTATAATGACAATTGGCGCTGTAATTGGTCTCTGTCTGGTTAAACTTCCGCTTTGATGCAACATCTGGGGGTGGTAGTGCTACTTTTAGTCAGGTCGGTGGTGTAGCAGCTACAACCTGTTGACTTATTTCTGATACCACCAAAAAAATAATTTCAGATTTTGCTGTAACCTCCACCGGTTACGCCGGTTTTCACCCTAAATTCCTAAACCACCAACTACACGCTTGAACTCACTAACGGACAATGCCCTGATGCTAAAGGTCAGGGCGGGCGACCTGGACAAGATGGGGCTGCTCTTTGAGCGGTACCACCGCGAGTTGTTCGGCTACCTGTACCACATGAGCGGACGGCCCGATGTAAGTGAAGACATAGTGCAGACGGTGTTTTACCGGATGCTGAAGTACCGCCACACCTTTACCGGCGAGGGCGCGTTTCGTTCCTGGATGTACCACCTGGCGCGCAACGTACTGGTCGATACGGCGCAGAAGAACAAGCGGCTGGCCTACCACCACGACTTGGTCGAATACGCCGAAAAGATTGGTGACGGAACAGCGGCTGACGAGCCGCTGCAAAAAGAGCAGGACCTGGCCACCCTGCAGGACGCGCTGGCAAGCCTGAGCCCCGAGTACCGCGAAGTACTGGTACTTAGCCGCTTTCAGGAGTTGAAGTATGAGGAGATTGCCAGAATACTCGACACGACCGAAGGCGCCGTGAAAGTACGGGTGCACCGGGCCATGAATGAGTTGAAAAAGATTTATTTAAAGATTGAACAGTAAAAAGAAATAGCATGAACTGCGATAACGTGAAGGAACAACTGCCCGAATGGCTGAACGAACAGCTACCGGCCGCCGAAAGGGCCGTACTGGACGCTCACCTGGCCCGGTGCCCCAACTGTCAGCAGGAACTGAGCGCTACGCGGCAACTGTGGCAACGGCTGGGTACCCTGCCGGTACCGGAGCCCCGGCCCGAAATGCAGACCCGGTTTTACGCCATGCTGGATGAATTTAAAAAGGAAGAGAAAGCGAGCCATCGCAGTAGCTGGGCCGGGCTGGTGCAGCAACTGAAACAGTGGTGGGAGCCGCGACAGGCCATGCGCCTGGCGTACAGCCTGCTGCTGCTGGGGGTAGGCGCGGTAGCGGGCTACTGGCTGCAGTACCGGCAAACACCCACAGTGGCCTACAAACAGCAGATTGACACGCTCTCAACGCAGGTAGAGGAAATGCGCCAGCTGATGATGCTCTCACTCCTGGAAAATCCCTCGGCTACCGAACGGCTGCGGGCGGTCAGCTACACCAAAGAAATTACGGACGTGGACGGCCGCGTAATAGACGCCCTGCTCACGACCCTCAACAACGACCCGAACGTAAACGTACGCCTGGTGACGCTGGAAGCCCTGGCCGAGCTGGCCAACGACGCCCGCGTACGCGAAGGACTGGTCCAATCGCTCACGAAACAGGAGTCGCCCCTGGTACAGGTGGCCCTGGCGGATGTGATGGTACAATTGCAGGAGAAGAAATCCATTAAACCCATGCGGCAACTGCTGCGAAGGGAGGATACCAACGACCTGGTCAAAAGTAAACTGGAGCAGACCATTCGGGACCTTTCCTGATTCGTATAACTATTCTTTAAACCCAGACATTCTATGAAAAAGCTATTTTTCCCCCTGCTGTGGGGGCTGGTACTTTGCTGTGCCCAATCCAGAGCGCAAAAGCAGGAGTTCAAAGAGAAAATTAACCGGGAATTTACCCTGACGGGTAGCGCCGGAGCCAGTACCCTGGCCATTTATAACATCAACGGTTTTATCCGGGTAGAGGGTACTTCGGGCAGTAAAGTAACCATTGAAGTTGACAAGGAACTGACGGCAAAGAGCCAGCAGGAACTGGAAGAGGGGAAGCAGGAGTTCAAACTGGCTTTCGAACAGGTAGGCGATACCATTTTTGCCTACATTGCCGAACCTTTCGATACACGGCCCGGCCTGGATAGGCCCAACCGGGAGCGGCGCAACTGGGACCGCGGCAAACTCGACTACGACTTCACGCTGAACTTTACGGTAAAAGTACCCCAACAAATGAACCTGAACGTATCAACCATTAACCGGGGTGACGTGGTGGTGAAGGATGTGGCGGGGGCCCTGCGGGTACGCAATATCAACGGGGGCATAGAGCTGACAAACCCGGTGGGCGTAACCGACGCGCATACCATTAACGGCAACCTGGAAGCTACCTACGCCACCGCACCCGCCGACGCCTCCTCCTACTACACGCTCAACGGCGACATCAAGGTGAGCTACCCGGCCAATCTTTCGGCAGACCTGCAGTTCAAAACGTTCCAAGGTGAATTTTACACTGACTATCCTCAGACCGAAGTACTACCCACCAAGGTAGTCAAAAACCAGGAGCAGCGGGAAGGCAAGACGATGTACAAGCTCAACCGGAACACCTCCGTCCGGATTGGAAACGGGGGTAAGAACCTACGCTTTGAAACCTTCAACGGCAACGTGTACATCAAGAAAAAATCCTAAGTACTTCTTTTCTAAAAACTACGACTTTTAAACAAACCAATCATGAAAAATATAGTAAACCTGCTCATCCTGTTACTCCTGTCGGGCGCTATACCCCTTATGGCCCAGACTGACGCTAAAGAACAACTCACTGTACCCCTGAGCGACCCCAACAAGCCAGGTACCCTGGAGGTAGGGCTTATCAATGGTTCTATTCAAATAGTGGGATATAATGGCAAAGAGGTACTTATAGAGGCGGTAGCCGGTTCGGATAAAGACGGCAGCGACAAAGTGAAGGAAAAGGTAAAGACCAAAGGGGAAGGTACTTCATCTGCTGAGGCCAGTTCGGCTGGCATGCGGCGCATTACTCCTACTAACGGATTTGAGCTGACCGCCGAGGAAAAGGGAAACCGCGTGAAGATTGAATCCAATAGTTTTACGCGAACCGTGAATCTGACGATAAAAGTACCTCAGAAGTTTTCGCTGAAAGTAAGTACCATTAACAATGGTACCATCAGCATAGAGAATGTTAACGGAGAGCTGGAAATTAACAATGTGAACGGTCCCATTGAGCTGACGAACGTGGGTGGTTCGGCGGTGGCTAATACCATCAATGGGGCTATCAAAGCTACTTTTACCAATGTCAATTCAGACGCTCCCATGGCCTTTTCGACCCTGAATGGCCGCATTGACGTCACGTTTCCGGCCGCGGCTAAGGCCAATTTCAAAATGAAGACGGACCGGGGCGATATTTTCAGCGATTTCGACATGGATATTGACCGGAGTCAGCCCCAGGCGACCCGCTCCAATCAGTCGGGTATGTACCGGGTGGCCGTTGAGAATTGGGTAAACGGCAAGATCAACGGCGGTGGCCCCGAGATTATGATGAAAAGCATGCAGGGGAATATTTATGTGAGGAAGGCGGGGGCAAAGTAAGGCTGCTTTGCCCTTGCCTTCTCTGCTTGCAAGATGCGTATTTTGTATTGTTGAATCATAGCAATACATAATGCGAAGTACGCACCTTGTATTGTTTGAAGGGCGAGCTATTTAAATAGTTGTAATAGATATCCAATTGGCTTGGTTTATGTGCTGTTGTACATGATTTTGTCCAAATTTATTCTAATAATCGTTAAGAGGAAAATACTACAAAAGGTTCGTATATTTACGAGTTGTGCATTATGCCAATAAAACACTCTAAAACGCAATTAAATGAAGAAGTTCACCCTACTTATAACTTTTTGGCTGACAGCTATAGCAGCTTTTTCACAACAGCAATACTCAATCTATACATACCGCCAACTTAAAGAGTTTGAAGGCTTGTATGAATACAGAAATCAATCGCCTTTCAAAATTGCAGCATCTCCAAAAGATACGTTATTGTATGCGATCATCAATGATACAAAATTTGAACTGACACAAATTGGCAAAGATTTATTTATAAGTAAAGCCCAGGAGAAAATACAGTTTTTCAGAAATTCGTCAAATAAGATAATCGGCTATATTTTAGATGATACCAAATTTAAGTTATTAAGCAAAAAAGTTGAGTACCCTATTGTACTCTGGTATGCCCGATTAGACACCCTGAATGAATACAATTATGAACAGCCTAAAGATGGTAATGATGGATTGCAGTCAGGGAATATAGATAAATCAGGTTTAGACGCATCTTTACTTAACGAGATGATGCTAAAAATCATAAATGGAACGTACGCCAACGTACATAGTGTCCTCATTGTTAAAGACGGCAAACTTGTATTTGAAGAATATTTTTATGAATACACCAGAGAAAAATTACACGAACTACGTTCTGCAACTAAGAGCTTTGTTTCTGCATTGGCAGGAATTGCCATCGACAAAGGCTACATAAAAAGTACAGACGAGACTGTTCTTTCGTTCTTTCCAGAATATTCGATTAAGAATAATTCAGAGGCAAAAAGAAGAATAACAATTGAAAACTTGCTTACTAATCAAAGTGGCTTGGACTGTGATATAACGAATCCGAAATCTGAAGGACATGAAAACAAGATGAACAATAGTGATGATTGGGTAAAATTTACGCTTGACCTGCCTATGATTGACAGTGCAGGCACGATGGGAAGGTATTGTTCGGGTAATACCATATTAACTGGACGAATCATAGAGAAACAAACAAAAATGACATTACCTAAATTTGCAGAACAGACCCTATTTAAAGATTTAGGAATCACAAATTATGTTTGGAACTTCAAACCTGATAAATCAAGTACCGAAACGATTTGTGAGGTGTTCTTAAATTCAAGAGACATGGCAAAGTTTGGGCTGTTGTTTCTCAACAAGGGGCAATGGAATGGCAAGCAGGTCATTTCACCCCATTGGATAAAACAGTCTTTATCTAAGCATTCAGTAATTCAAGGTGTAGATTATGGTTATTTTTGGTGGATTAAGTATTTAGATGCTGATGGAGTCAGATATTTTGGAAAGGCAGCTCAAGGTAATGGCGGACAAAAAATATTCATTTGGGAAGAACAAAATATGGTGACTATTATAACAGGCGGCAATTACAATATTCAATCACCATCTGACGAATTGATTAGTAAGTATATATTGCCGGCTTTCAATAAATAGAGTGAGAAATAGTACCAAAGAAAAGCACGAACGCACAACAGCAGCTTTATAAAAGCTGGGTTGACGAATGAAATCCAACCCAAAAAAGTACTATGACCACCGTTGAAAAACAAAATGAGCTTAGAGATAAGATTATGGTTGGACTTGAAAAAGTGTATGAAAGGCTAATTGAGTTTAAGAAGCAGAAAAATAGTGAACTTGTTGTCATGAGAGACAACAAAATAGTAAAAATTAAGCCTGAATAAAAAGCACAGAGACTCAATCACTTTACACCAGCTTTACAATTTTCTCCCACTATTTGCTAGCAGCGATGCAACCCTACGCGCCTTCCGGTGTCTTTGAGCATAGCTGTTGGCTCCCAATGATTCCATAATCAACCTACTTCTATTTATTAGCTATGAAAAAAAGTCTACTCATCTGGCTGGGACAACTATGCCTGAGTTTTCTACTGGCGGTACCCTTATACGCCCAGAATTCGGTTTCTTCGCCTGCCCGAACTACTAACGGGACTGGTACACTACGCGGAGTACTTGTTGATTCACTTACCAGCAAGCCCATTGAGTTTGTGACCGTCGCTCTGCTGCCAAAGGGCAAAACACAACCCATGGCCGGCACCATAACCGATAGTCAGGGGCAGTACTCGTTTACCGGAGTTGAGAAAGGCTCATACGACCTGGCGGTTAGCCTGATCGGCTATTCGACCAAAACCATTAGCGGTATAGCCATCACCGAACATAGGCCCAACGTAGAGGTAGGTACCATACAGCTAAGGATGACGGCTACTAATTTGAAGGAAGTCAACGTGCAGGCCATGCGGCCCACCATTACGCAGGAAGCCGACCGCATGGTGGTCAATGTGGAAGGTACCGCCATGGCGGCGGGTAACACGGCCTTTACGGTACTGGCCCGTTCGCCGGGGGTATTTGTCGACGCTGAGGGCAATATTCAGCTCAACGGCCGCAGTGGCGTCACCGTCATGATAGACGGGAGGCTCACTTACCTTTCAGCTCGTGACCTGCGGGCCATGCTGGAAGGCATGTCAGCGGAGAATATCAAGAATATAGAAATTATCACCAATCCATCGGCTAAGTACGATGCCGAAGGTACCTCGGGCATCCTGAATATTAACCTGAAAAAAAACACCCAGCGGGGCATTAACGGCAGCGTGTACGCGGGCTATACCAACAACTTTCAGCAATACGGCTATACGTTCGGGGGCAACATCAACCACAGGAGCGGCCGCTGGAATTCGTTTCTGAATCTGGATGCCGCCCGCCGCGTGGGAGGCCGCGAAGCTACCTTCACCCGCATCTTTTACGGCCAGGACCGCACCACCTACTTCGACCAGGTAGCTACGGGCAATTTTACCGTCGAAGGCCCGCCGTCGGTACGTCTGGGCACGGATTACAGCTTCAACGACCGGCACAGCGTGGGTTTTACGTCCTACTACGTCACCAACCACGCCGAGTCAGATTTCCTAACGGAGACCTACATTGGTAACACGCCCGCCACGCCGTCGCAGTTTATTGACGCCGATAATATCAGTAGCAATACCTTCAACAGCTTTACCAGCAATCTGCACTATACCGGCAAGCTGGATACCCTGGGTACCTTGCTCTCGATGGACCTGGACTTCGCCCGCATCAGCAACCGGGGCGAGGCCAACTTTTACAACTACTTTACGGATCTGACCCGGAACACACAAACGCGGGACTTCCTGTATACCAGTACTCCCAACGGTTATAACATCTATTCGGCCAAGGTAGACTATACCCGTCCGTTAAAGCCAGGGCACAAACTGGAGGCGGGAGGCAAGGTCAGTCGGGTGGTATCGGATAATGACTTTCGGTTTTACTTCAACAACGAAGGGCTACGGCTGGACCCGCTGCGGACCAACCACTTCAACTACCGGGAGAGCATCTACGCCGCCTACCTCAACTGGAACGGCAAGCTCAGTAACAAGTTTACAATGCAGGCGGGCCTGCGGGCCGAGAATACGCAGTCACTGGGTAACTCCTATACAACAGGGCAGGTGACCGAGCGCAACTACCTCAACTTCTTCCCCAGTTTGTTTTTGCAGCAAAAGGTCCGGGAGGACTACCAGGTCAGCTACAGCTACAGCCGCCGCCTGACGCGCCCCAACTACGGCAACCTCAACCCCTTCCGCTCGTACCGCGACCCGTATACCTACACTGAGGGAAACCCGTACCTGCGGCCGCAGTATACCCAATCGTTTGGCCTCAATCAGACGTTTAAGAAAATCTATAACCTGAACTTCTTTTACAACTACAACCGCGATGTCATGGCCGAAATACCCATTCTGGATGTTGCCAACGCCACCACTATTTATACCACGGGCAATGTCAACAACGGGTATGACATCGGATTTACCGCGGTAGCCCCGCTCAAAATTGCGAAGTGGTGGGATACGCAGAATACGTCGGTACTTTCGTACAGCAAGTTTTCAATGATGTCTACCGAGGGGCCGCTGGTGAACGACCAGGTATTCTTCATGCTGCAGTCCAACCATACTATCCAGTTGCCGCTGGAGGTGCGCATGGAGCTGAACCTGCTGTACCGTGGTCCGGCGGCTTCGGGCCTGTACCACATGGCGCCCATGCACCGGGTAGACGTGGCCTTCAAGCGGAGCTTCATGAAGAAAAAGCTGGACCTGACGCTCAACGCCAACGACTTGTTTAGGGGCTTTCGCTACTACTGGACCACCGACATCGGCGGCAACGTCAACGAGTTTGACCAGTACTTCCGCTGGCGCAGCGTGGGTGCTACCCTCCGCTACAATTTCAGCAGAGGCCAGAAGGTGGATATAAAGCGGAGAAACAACAGTTTGGAAGAAATGAACCGTACGTAGTCTCTGTTCGCAGCCGTACAAAAACTGTCCGATTTCGGACAGTTTTTGTGTTATAAGGCTATATAAATATCTGATTATCAAATGGTAGTAGGTGCTGGCACGAGGTTGGTACAGCGAACGGTGTGTAGTAGGTTAAAGGAACAAGGAAAGCAGAAAAGTTTTTTTGTTCGAATTACCCTTTCCTCCCTTCTTACCTTTCCTCCAATTCTCCTTTAACCAAAAAAGCCATGATACAGAATTACTTCAAAATTGCCTGGCGAAACATCGTCCGCAATAAAACATTCTCTACTATTAACGTGCTGGGACTGGCTCTGGGCATGGCGAGCAGTCTGCTCATATTCCTCTGGATACAGGATGAGCTGAACGTGGATGCCTACCACGCCAACGGCCCCTACCTGTACAATGTCATGGAGCGGCAGATGTATGACGGACGGGTGGAAGCGGGTACTGGTACGCCGGGATTGCTGGCCGACGAGCTGAAAAAGGAATTTCCGGAGGTGAAGCACGCCGCCGCACTATCGTGGGAGGAGCAGCACACCTTTGCCGTAAAAAACAAGGTAAATAAGGAAAAAGGACGCTTTGCGGGCGCTGACTGGTTCAGCATGTACAGCTTCCCGCTGCTGGAAGGGACCGCCGGATCGGCGCTGACGGCTCCTAACGGGATTGCTATCTCCCGCAAAATGGCCGAGCATTTCTACGGTAGTCCGGCTGCGGCCATTGGCCAAAGTATACGCATCGACAGCAAAGCCGACTATCAGGTGACGGCTGTTTTCGAAAACATGCCGGCCAATAGCTCCGAAGCCTACGACTACCTGCTCAACTGGCAGGACTTCCTCAAACGGAACGAATGGGTGAAGGATTGGGGGAACAACGCGCCTCAGACCCGGATTCAGCTCCATGCAGAAGCCGATGTCAGCCAGCTGGAGGCCAGGTTAAAACCATTTTTGAAAAAATATAATCCTGAGCTCAAGGCAGGTACCTTCGACATTCAACTGTTTCTGCAACCCTACCAGGACGCCTACCTCTACTCTAACTTTAAGCATGGATTTCAGGACGGAGGCCGTATCGAGTACGTACGGCTGTTCAGTATCGTTGCCGTATTTATCCTGCTGATTGCCTGCATCAACTTTATGAATCTGGCCACGGCCCGTTCGGTCAAGCGGGCGCGGGAGGTCGGTGTACGCAAGGTAGTAGGGGCGGTGCGCAGCCTGCTGGTAGGGCAGTTTATCGGTGAAGCCCTGCTGTTGACCTTTCTGGCGCTGACAGTGGCCCTGGTGGTGGTGTGGCTGCTGCTGCCCACTTTTAACAATCTGACCGAGAAACAAATTCTGCTACAGGTAACGCAGTCGCGTTTTTGGCTGCTACTGCTGGGCATAACGCTCCTTACGGGGCTGGTAGCGGGTAGCTATCCGGCCTTGTTCCTGTCGTCGCTCCATCCGCTTCGGGTACTCAAAGGCACCGTACGGTTTGGCTCCGGGGCCCGGCAGTTCCGACAGGGGCTGGTGGTTGTTCAGTTTATGTTGTCGGTGTTGCTCATAGTAGGTACGCTGGTCGTGTACCGCCAGATGGACTACATCCAGACCAAAAACCTGGGCTACGACCGGGAGAACCTGATCTACCTATCCGCCGAGGGCGAACTGGTCGGCAAGTACGAGACTTTTAAGCAGGAGCTCCTCGCCAGGCCGGGTATTCAGAGTGTAACCTACATGAATGGTACCCCCACCGAACGCTACGGCAGTACGGGCAATGTGCAGTGGCCGGGCAAAGACCCCAACGCCAGCATAGAGTTCATGTTTTCGACGGTGGACTACGATTTTACCAAAACCCTGAAAGTAAAGGTAACAGGCCGGGACTTTTCAAAGGAATTCGGGCAGGATTCGACTAATTTTCTGATTAATGAAACCGCCGCCCGCCGCATTGGCTACGACGATCCCCTAGGTAAGCCCCTGACCATGTGGGGTAAGCCGGGTACCATCGTGGGTGTCATTGAGGACTACCATACCGGCTCACTGCACCAACAAATCGAACCGATGATTGCCCGGCTGGACCCTGACCCGGACCGTAAAAACATACTGGTACGCACCGGACCCGGCCAGACGAAGGAAGCCCTGGCCAGTCTGGAAGCCCTGACCCGGCAGCTGAATCCGGAGTTTCCGTTTTCCTACCGTTTTGCCGATGAAGCCTACCAGCACCTGTACCGTACCGAAACGGTACTGGGTAGTCTGGCTAACTACTTTGCCTTCCTGGCCATTTTTATTTCCTGCCTGGGCTTATTGGGACTGTCGGCCTTCATGGCCGAGCAACGTACCCGGGAGATTGGCGTCCGGAAGGTACTGGGGGCCAGCCTGGGTAGCGTGGTGGTACTGCTCTCCCGCGATTTCCTGAAACTGGTTTTAGTCGCCATTGTCCTGGCCTGCCCCATCGCCTGGTACTTCATGAACCAGTGGCTGGCCAACTATGAATATAAAATAGCCATAGAGTGGTGGATGCTGGCAGGAGCCGGTCTGCTGGCTATGGGCATTGCCCTGTTGACCATCAGCTTCCAGAGTATCAAAGCCGCGCTGATGAATCCGGTGAGGTCGCTGCGGAGCGAGTAGTTATAACCTAATGCAGACAGCGTTTGAATGGGTGGTCTGCGCTTAAAAACCTTTACTATCATGCTCAGGAACAACCTTAAAATCGCGGTACGGAACCTGCTTCGTAACAAGCCCTTCTTCTTAATCAACACGCTGGGACTGGCCATTGGGATTGCTGCCTGTCTGCTCATTTTGCAATATGTTACGTTCGAGCGGAGTTACGACGCCTTTCATCCTGATATCGACAATATCTATCGCATTGAGTTGGACAGCTACCAGAACGGCAAACTGGCGTTTCGGTCGGCGACGTCCTATCCGGCCATTGCCCCTACCTTGAAAAAGGATTTTCCAGAAGTAGTGGAAACAGCCCGGCTGTACGATGCCAACAGCGAGGTAATTACCTATAATAACATCAACTTCCGGGAAGACAACTTTTACTTTGCCGACAATTCGGTATTCGATTTTTTCAAAATAGATTTCCTGAGTGGCGATCCTAAAAACGCCCTTACGGAAAAAAATACGGTGGTGTTGTCAGAAACCGTGGCCAGCCGGTACTTTGGCAAAGAAGATCCCCTTGGCAAAACCATTAAGCTGGGCCAGGAACCGTACCTGGTAAAAGGGATATTTGCAGACTATCCTAAAAACTCCCACCTCGAACTCGACCTGCTTTTTTCGTACCGTACCGAGCCGGATGCCCAGACCAGCTGGGGATGGTACGACTTCTTCACTTACGTCAAACTCCGGCCGGGTACTAAGGTGGATCAGTTTCAGGCCAAGATCTTGAATCTGGTCAGGCAGTATAATCCCGATCGGTTCAAAACGCCCGGCAATCGCGATGAGCTTCTGCTGCAACCCGTCCGGGATATTCACCTGAGCTCGCAACTCAATCAGGAAGCAGAGGCTAACGGAAACGGAAAAGCCGTAACGGTGCTATCCATTATTGCGCTGTTCATCCTGGTCATTGCCTGGATCAACTACATCAATCTGGCCACAGCCCGGTCGATGGATCGCGCCAAAGAAGTAGGGGTCCGGAAGGTGGTTGGAGCCGAGCGACCACAGCTGATCCGTCAGTTTTTGCTGGAATCGTTTCTTCTTAACCTGCTGGCGGCGGTACTGGCCGTGGTTATTGTTCTGGTCAGTGCGCCTTATTTCAATCAACTGACGGGGCGTCCCTTATCGTTGCAGCAATGGTTCCAGCACGATCTGTGGCTACCAGCCGTGGCCGTTTTTTCGCTGGGTACTTTCCTGACGGGATTGTATCCGGCCTTTCTTTTGTCGGGTTTTCAGCCGATTGCGGTGCTGAAAGGAAACGGCACCGTGGCCACTCGCCCGTTATCCCGTCTCAGAAGCTTGGTGGGTGGGGCATCGTTACGGCAAAGCCTGATCGTTTTCCAGTTTGCAGCGTCGGTCATTCTCATCATAGGAACCCTTACCGTATACCGGCAGCTGCAGTACATGCAGGAGCAGGATTTGGGCTTCCAGATAGCGCAAAAACTGATTGTACGCGGAGCTGGGATTCGCGATTCTACCTATGAAGCCCGGGCAAATGCCTTCAAGCAGGAACTGGTGCGCACCAACGTGGTGCAAAAAGCCACCGGCTCGGCCTATGTGCCGGGTATCGAGATTTTGTGGACCAACGGCGCCCGGCGGCTGGATCTGCCCGACGCGCCCGGCAATATTTTCTATTTCACTTCCTACGATTATGATTTTGTTGAAGCCTATGGAATTGAAATGGCGGCTGGCCGGAATTTTTCCCGGTCGTTTGGGGAAGACCGTAAGGGCGTGTTGCTGAACGAAACTGCCGCGAAACTATTAAATTTCAACAATCCGGAAGAGGCGCTGGGTAAGAAAATCCGGACTTGGGATACCCTCACGGTGGTGGGCGTAGTGAAGGACTACCACCAGCAGGGTTTGCAAAAAGGCCACTCGCCTATGATGATACGGCTCCTGCCCGATAATGCCAACTACTTTTCGTTACAACTGAATTCTTACGATCAGCTGGACCAGCAGCTGGCGAAAGTCAAGGCTACCTACGCGGAATTTTTCCCTGGCAATCCTTTTGATTATTTTTTCCTGGATTCTTTTTTCAACGAGCAGTACAAAGCGGAGCAACAATTTGGGCGCGTGTGTACGCTTTTCGCCTGTCTGGCTATTTTTATTGCCTGTCTGGGTTTGTTTGCGCTGACAACATTCATGGCCAAGCAACGTACCAAGGAAATTGGCATCCGGAAGGTACTGGGAGCCAGCGTTCCTAGCCTGGTAGAACTGCTTTCCCGGGATTTTCTGAAACTTGTACTGGTAGCCATCATCATAGCCTCACCCATTGCCTGGTTTGCCATGAACCGCTGGCTACTCGACTTTGCCTACCACATTGGGGTGCCCTGGTGGACCTTTGTTCTGGCGGGTGCCACAGCCATAGGCATTGCCCTGCTGACGGTAAGCTTCCAGAGTATCAAAGCTGCCCTTATGAATCCGGTGAAGAGTTTACGGTCGGAGTAGCGGCCTGACCAGGTACTAAGCTAAGCAGGTTTTGCTCCCAGCGTCCGTACTTGAACAAAACTGTCCGATTTCGGACAGTTTTGTTCAAGTACGCTGTCATAATAGTCTGATTGTCAGATACTATACTTGGCTGGCATAGGGTTGGTAGGCTGTGAAGGGTATAATAGGTAATAAAGGTCGGAAATGAAAAACGTCCCGAAAGGAATTAATCTGTATTCCCAACTTTCCTCCTTTTATCCTTTTCCCTTTTAAAGCTATGCTCCAAAACTACCTCAAAATAGCCTGGCGGAACCTGCGGAAGCACCGGTTCTACTCTTTTCTGAACATCTTCGGACTGTCGCTCGGGTTGGCAAGTTGCCTGCTCATTACCCTGTACGTCATGGACGAGCTGAGCTACGACCGTTTTTATGACAAAGCCGACCGCATTTACCGCGTGGATGCGGATATACGCTTTGGCGGACCGGAGATGAAGCTGGCCGTAGCCTCCGATCCGATGGCTTTTACCTTACAGAAAGACTACCCGCAGGTAGAGGCCGCTACGCGCCTGCGTGAGAACGGAAGCTATCTGGTCAGACGTGCTGAGAAAGCCGAAAACATCAAGGAAGATAAAGTAACGTTTGCGGACTCTACCTTCTTCGACGTATTCTCAATACCCATGGTGGCTGGTGATCCTAAAACGGCCCTGACCGAACCTAATACACTCGTGATTTCGGAGCGGGCTGCAAAGAAGTACTTTGGCAGCGAAAGCCCCCTTGGAAAGACACTTCTACTGGATAATGAGCATTCATACCGTGTGACAGGCGTCATGGCCAATATACCGGCCAATTCCCACCTGTCGGAGCTTAATATGTTGCTGTCGATGGCTTCGCGAGCCGAAAGCCGGCAGAACAACTGGGGCGGCCATAACTTCGTTACCTACCTGGTACTGCGGGAGGGGGTAGAGGCGGCTCAGTTTGAAAAGAACTTTGAGACTATTTTAGAGAAGTATGTTGGTCCGTGGGTAAAGGGCTTCCTAGGGGCTACGCTGGATGATTTGAAAAAGTCCGGCAACTACATCCGCTATTCACTTATATCCATTACTGACATTCACCTGCACTCCGACCGAATGGCGGAGTTGAGCGTAAATAGTAATTTACAGTACGTGTACATATTTGGGGTAGTAGCCCTGTTCCTGCTGCTGATTGCCTGTGTCAACTTCATGAATCTGGCTACGGCCCGCTCGTCTAACCGGGCGCGGGAGGTAGGGGTACGCAAGGCCCTGGGGTCGGAGCGCTCTTCGTTGGTAGCGCAGTTCCTGACGGAGGCCCTGCTGCTGAGCTTTATTTCGCTGGGGCTGGCGCTGATTATTGCCTACCTGGCTATGCCGCTGTTTAACCAGCTGGCCAGCAAGCAGCTGCAAGTACCTACCATGAGCCTGTCCTTCTGGGTCATATTAGGAGTGACCGGTACTGCTGTAGGTATGCTGGCGGGTAGTTATCCGGCTTTCTTCCTGTCTGGTTTTAAGACGATCAAAGTACTTAAAGGTACCCTGGCCGCAGAGGGCCGGGGCGGCCAGCTACGTAATACGCTGGTGGTGTTCCAGTTCATGATATCGGTGATGCTGATTATCGGTACCATCGTTATTTTCCGGCAGCTCAACTACATCCAGACCAAAGCACTGGGATTCAATAAAGATCAGGTCCTGCTGATTGACAACGCCTATGCCCTCGGGACCCAGACGGAGGCCTTCAAACAGGAGGTACTTAACCTGCCGCAGGTAGAGAGTAGCACTATTTCGTATAATATGCCTACGCCCTCCTCCCGCAGCGACAACACCTTCTACCCGGAAGGGCAACAGGAGGACAAAGGCATGACCATGCAGAACTGGCCCGTCGACCACGACTACGTCACGACCCTGAACCTTGAGATAGTAGCGGGGCGTGATTTTAGCCGGGACTTTCCGTCAGATTCACTCGGGATGCTGGTCAATGAGTCGGCGGTAAAGCTGCTGGGCTTTACGGACAACCCCATCGGAAAAAAGGTAATGACCCTCAACGGGCCCAATCCGGAAGATCGAGTAGCCTATACCATTGTAGGCGTAATAAAGAACTTCCACTACGAGTCCCTGCGGAAGAATATAGGGCCGGTGAGTATGGTATTGGGCCGTAGTCCGGGTATTATCGCTCTGAAACTAAAAACAGACGATGTAATGGCCAGTATGGCTAGGGTTGAGCAACTCTGGAAGCGGATGGCTCCGGGGCAGCCGTTTGAGTACCGCTTTATGAACGATGATTTTGACAGTGAGTACCGCGCCGAAAATCGCGTCGGACAAATCTTCGTCACGTTCGCCTTGCTCTCCATCCTTATAGGCTGTCTGGGTCTGTTCGGCCTGGCGGCCTTTACCGCCGAGCGCCGTACCAAGGAAATCGGAGTGCGTAAGGTACTTGGTGCCTCTATAGGAGATATCGTAACCATGCTCTCGCGTGACTTCCTGAAACTGGTACTTATCGCCATCGTCATAGCCTCACCTATTGCCTGGTACGCCATGGACAAGTGGCTGGGTGACTTTGCCTACAAGGTAGATATTCAGTGGTGGGTATTCGTAGTAGCCGGTATGCTGGCCGTAGGTATCGCGCTGTTCACCGTCAGTTTTCAGAGTATCAAAGCAGCTCTTATGAATCCGGTGAAGTCGTTAAAGTCGGAGTAATGGAATGAAAGGAATGAAAGCAGAAAAGTAAAATCAGTTAGTCGTTGCCGTCCCCTCCTGGTGCGGAAACACTGATAAGAGATAAATTAAATAATTGGAAATAATAGAAGGTTAGAAAAGAGGAAAATACATAATGTTGATAGTGTCAGCTACCTCCAAAAGTGCCTTTTCTCCCTTCATTCTTTCCTCCTTTAAAAAGAAAACAGCCATGTTTAAATACTATTTTAGAATAGCCTTTAGAAGCCTTTGGAAGAATAAAGGATACACAACCCTGAACATAGTTGGGTTAGCGCTGGGTATGGCCTGTAGTTTTCTGGCGGCCCTGTGGGCGTATGATGAGTTGACTTACGACCAGTTTCATGAAAATTTTAGATCTATCTATCAGGTTAATCGGAACTCGGAGCGGGACGGGCAGATCTTTGTAAGTCAGAACACTCCTTATCCGCTGGCAACCGCCTTAAAGCAAACCTATCCTGATATTGAATACGCCACTCGGGTAGATCGGGACGATGCCCGACTACTGACCGCGGGGGAGAAGATGGTGTACCGGGAAGTGATTTTTGCTGACCCTGACTTTCTGAACATATTCACCTTCGCCTTAACCGAAGGCTCAACCAGCTCGGTTTTATCCGATCCTCGTTCCGTTGTATTAAGTCAAAAAACGGCGGAAGCTCTGTTCGGAAAAGAGAACGCAGTGGGGCAAATCATCCGGTTCAACAACGAGGTGGATGTAAAAGTAACGGGTGTACTGGCCGGGATACCGGCTAATTCATCATTCCAGTTTGATTGTCTGTTTCCATATAGCCTCAAAGCTGTTATGGACCCCTGGTTTCTGACGCTGGATAACGTTTGGGGTAATAATGTAGTCAGAACTTATATCCAGCTCCAACCCAACGTAACAGCAGCGCAAACGGAGGCCAAAATTGAGCATTTCCTGACTTCCCACGACGAAACGGTCAAACAAACCCTGATGCTGCACGCCATGCCCGACTGGCATTTGCGCAATACCTTTGAGAATGGAAAAATAGCCGGAGGTCTGATCGACTATGTCCGTATCTTTTTGTGGGTAGCCGGGTTTGTACTGCTCATTGCCTGCATCAATTTCATGAATCTGGCTACGGCAAGGTCTGAAAAACGCGCCAAAGAAGTGGGTATCCGGAAAGCGATCGGTTCATCGCGTGGACGGTTGATTTTGCATTTTCTGGGCGAATCAAACTGGCTGGCGTTCTTCGCTTTTGTACTGGCGGTTATGCTGGTGAGTTTAATTCTTCCGTGGTTTAATGAGCTTACGGATAAGAGCATCCAGATTCCTTATACCAGTCCCGTGTACTGGCTCATCGGACTGGGTATTACCCTGATTACCGGCATGGCGGCGGGCTTTTATCCGGCTTTTTACCTGTCGTCTTTCCAGCCGGTCAGGGTTTTAAAAGGTACGGTCCGATTGGGCAAAAATGCCAGTATTCCCCGCAAGGTACTGGTTGGGTTGCAGTTTACAATTTCGATATTGCTCATCATTAGCGTGGTAGTTATCAGTAAGCAGCTGGACTACACCAAAGACCGCTCGGTGGGGTACGATCGGAACAACCTTATCATGGCGGACTTCACAGAAGAACTAAAACAGAACGAAGAGGTACTGAGAAATGAATTGCTGAACTCCGGCTACATAAGTGCAGTATCGGCTACACAGGCTCCTATGACCGAAATCAGGAATACGAACGGGGTGGGCTATGGCGACGACAAAAGTACTTCTCTTGTAACAGTAAGCTCCGACTATGACTACCTGAAGACCTTCGGTATCCGTTTGAAAGCCGGACGGGACTTCTCCCGCGAGTTCGCGACCGACAGTTCGGCCGTGTTGCTGAATGAGTCAGCGGTAAAGGAAATGAATCTTACGGACCCCATAGGCGAAGAAATCGAGTACGGGGGGAAGAACTACCACGTAGTCGGGGTAATCGAAGATGTACTTATGGATTCACCCTATGACCATGTTCGCCCAACGGGAGTTTTCTTGAAAAAAGAAAGCCGCAACATCATTAACCTACGCTTCCGGGATGGTGTGAAAATGCAGGAGGCTTTGGCCGGTACCAAAAAGATAGTTGAAGGTCTGGCACCGGCCTATCCGTTTGCCTACCAGTTTGTTGACGAAGAATATGCCAAAAAATTCGCCACCGAAGAGCGCATTGGAAACCTTATCAATGCTTTTGCTCTGCTGACCATTTTTATTTCCTGCCTCGGTTTATTCGGGCTGGCGGCCTATACGGCTGAGCGCCGGACCAAGGAAATCGGGGTACGCAAAGTACTGGGCGCTGATCTGTCAAGCATCGTCATCATGCTTTCTAAAGAATATGTATATCTGATCGGGATAGCCTCCCTCGTTGCCTCGCCTATAGCCTGGTACTTTCTGCAGGGCTGGCTTCAGAACTATACCTACCGCATCGAAATACCCGGCTGGGTCTTTTTCTTTTCCGGCCTGCTGGCCATACTTGTCGCCCTGCTAACAGTAAGTTTTCAGGCTGTCAAAGCCGCCCGAATGAATCCGGTGAAGTCGCTGCGCTCTGAATAATGAATAACGTAAAATGTATAATTAATAATGATAAAGGGATAGAGAAGCCATAGGAATTAGCCCCATTAGGGGCGAAACCTCAGTAGAAAGCAATAAATAAGAAGAATGACGCCAAGCTCCGTAGGAGCGATACCTTACCGTAGAGACGCAAAATTTTGCGTCTCTACAAAAGACATAAAAAAGCCTATAGCCAAAAGCATACAGCCTTAACAATCCCATGATCAGGAACTACTTCAAAATTGCCCTCAGAAACCTGTCCCGGCACCGGGGATTTACGATTCTCAATGTACTGGGACTCAGTGTAGGCGTGGCGGCCTCGCTGCTGCTGTTCATGGTGGTTCGGTACGAGCTGAGCTTTGACAAATTCCATACCGACTACGACCGGATTTATCGGGTAGTGAGAAAGCAGGTGTATGCGAGTGGGCAGGAGAGCCTCTCACCGGGTAATCCACTGCCGGCCATAGCTGCCCTGAAAACGGATATACCTCAATTTGAAAAAGTGGTACCCGTGTTTGGTACCTTCGATCCGCAGGTGACCGTGCTGGGCAGTGACCCCAACTCCGCGGATGTCAGCACCAAATTCATCGAAGACGACGAGGGCCTGCTGGTTGGTCCGGAGTTCTTTGAAATGTTTGATTACAAGTGGCTGGTGGGTAGCCCCCAGGTACTTGCCCAGCCCAATGTGGTGGTGCTTTCGCGGAAGTACGCCGGGAAGTACTTTAAAGAGTATCAGAAAGCAGTGGGACAGTACCTGAAAATCAACAACCTTATCACCATGCGCGTAGCGGGCGTACTGGAAGATGCTCCCGCCACGACGGACTTTCCGCTCAACCTGGTACTCTCGTACGAATCCAAGCGGGCCAAGCCGGAACTGTTTGGGTTTGGACAGTTTGATAGCTGGGGAAGCACCAGCAGCAACGATCAGATATTTGTGCTCTTACCCGAAAAGGTCACGGTAGCCACCGCGAATACCCTGCTCGAAAAATTCTCGCGTAAGCACTACGATAAGCGAAAGGATAATGATATCAAGACCCACCTCCTAAGTCCATTGGCGGATGTACACCACGACGAGCGGCTTGACAATTATAAGAATAAGGTAGTACCCCGGCAGCGCATCTGGAATATAGCCACGGTCGGGGCGTTGCTGCTGCTGATGGCCTGCATCAACTTCATCAACATTTACTCCGCGCTGGCCTCCAGACGCGCCAAAGAAGTAGGGGTACGTAAAGTACTGGGAAGCCATAAAAGCCAGCTGGTCGCACAGTTTCTGACGGAGACCTTTCTGGTGGTGGCTTTTTCGATGGTCGTGGGTATCGTGGCAGCGTATTCGGCTTTGCCGCTACTGGAAAAGATATTTAATGTACCGGCCAATCCGGCTCTGTATTTCACTCCCGAGCTCGGGCTGGCCTTAGTGGGATTCCTGCTGGTCATTACCTTGCTTTCCGGCGTGTATCCCTCCCTGATCCTTTCCTCGTTTTCGCCGCTCGATATTTTCCGTAAACACATTTCCAAAAGCTGGATGGGCGGACTATCGGTGCGCCAGAGTCTAATCGTTTTCCAGTTTGCCACGGCCCTGGTACTCATCATTGGTACGGTGATCAACCTGCGGCAGATGGAGTACCTCAGTAAACTGGACCTGGGCTTTGTAAAGGAAGGCGTGTACAATTTTACCATGGATACCGAGTACCGCCAGCGGTACCAGTCGTTACGTAACGAAGTAGTACAGATACCGGGCGTTAGTTCGGTGTCCTTTTCGTCCGATCAGCCCTCTTCGGGAAATAAATGGCAGAGTAATTTTGCCTTCACGAAGATTTCGGAGGATGAGGATTTTAGTATTTCTATGAAAATGGCCGACGGCGATTACTTTGCTACCTACGGTCTCCAGTTCCTGGCGGGCGGGCCCTACGCGGCCAGCGATACCCTCAGAAAGTTTGTAGTGAACGAAACGCTCCTCAAAAAACTGGGTATCAAAGATCCCGGCTCGGTCATTGGTAAAGAGATGCGGGTAGGTAACTGGAAACCGGCTCCCATTGTGGGGGTGGTAAAGAATTTTCATACCAGTTCGGCCAAGGAAGACATTGATCCTATCTTGATTACTACCGATGAGAAATTCTACTGGGCGGGAGGGATCAAGATCCAGTCCAAAAACCTGTCCCAGACGGTAGACCAGGTGAAAGCAACCTATGAGAAAGTTTTTCCTGAAGTACCCTTCAATGGTACTTTTTACGAAGAGAGCATCCAAAACTACTACCGGGCCGAAACGCAGATGGGGCTGCTGTACCGCACCTTTGCGGGACTTACGGTATTCATAGCCTGCCTGGGCCTGTTCGGACTGGCCGCTTTTACCGCCGAACAACGTACCAAAGAAATCGGTGTCCGCAAAGTACTGGGCGCGTCGGTTCCCAGCCTGGTAACGCTGCTATCCAATGATTTTCTGAAACTGGTTGTCATCGCCATTGTCATTGCCACGCCCGTAGCCTGGTACCTGATGCAGGCCTGGATGGAAGACTTTAAGTACCAGGTTGGTATTGAGTGGTGGGTGTTTGTGGTAGCCGCCCTGCTGGCTCTGACGGTAGCGTTCCTGACGGTCAGTTTTCAGGCGGTTAAGGCCGCCCTGGTCAATCCGGTGAAGTCATTGAAAACGGAGTGAGTAAACCTGCCTTGCCGTCAGCGCCTGGTAATACGATCTTTGCGGGCTGCCTGAAGGCCCTTCAATGCCCACACATTGCGGGGGAATATTTCCAGATCTTTCTTGTAAACTGCTTCGGCTTCGGCCTGTCGGTTGGCTTTCAGCAGAACGTTTCCCAGGGCATGACGCACCGAAAAGAACCAATCGGGTGGCTCGTTGTAATTCAACTGGTCTTCCAGTGCTACCGCCTCGCGAAGCAGGCTGATACTGGTATCATAGCGCCCCTCGCGGGCCATGATTTCGGCTTTTAGTACCCTACGGGCAATATCCAGAATGGAGGTCATTGTATTAATATCCCAAATAGTCAGGGAGGCTATTTCCGGGTCAGCCGTTAATTTTTCGAGCTGTGTCAGTGCTGCTTTGGCCTGATCTGTCTGTCCTTTTTCCAGTAGAGCCAGGCCACGGGCATAATGGCGGATAGCAACCGGGTATTTCAGGCGTAGCGTATCGGCCTGGGCCATGCGAAGAACTTCATCCCACAATGAAAATTTGAGCGCTACGTGATAGGGGATCGTATAGTAGTGCTGGAGCGTACCCCATCCGGGCTCGCCCAGGAGTTTTTTATTGGTAAATTCGGCTACTTTACGGGCTGCCAGCATAGCTGCCTGACTATCGCCTTCCATGGTGGCAGTGGCTGCCATGAAATGGTAATTATGAGGAAAGTAGGCCAGTGGAAATGCCCCCTGTGCGTGACAGGAAGTAAGGTACGAGCTATCGGCCAATACGGCCTGCTGATTGGCTTGGGTACCTTCATGATAATCTCCCGTACGAATGTATATATGCGAGGGCATGTGTACCAGGTGGCTGGCTCCCGGAGCTAGCCGACCAAGTACCGAGGCACTTTTCAGGCCCCGTTCCGGGGTGGTAGAGGCCTCTACAGCATGAATGTAAAAGTGGTGCGGGGCGATGTGGTCGGGATTTTGCCCGATCATCTTTTCCAGTGTGGAGACAATTTCAGGAGTCCAGGGCTGGGGGCTGCCGTCTTTGCCCCACAGGTCCCAGGGGTGCATATCCATAATGGATTCGACAAAGAGCGCTCCAATCGTCACGTCGTCCGGGTAGCGTGTATAAACTTCTCTCAATGCTTTGGAATAGGCTTCATCATAGGGTGTGCGGTCTTCGATGGGTTGAGCGGGGTAGCGTTTAGCCAGTGCCATGATCAGGGCTTTCTCCTTTTCCGTGGCGGTTGACGAATGTTTTAGGGCCCGTTGTACGGCAGCGTAAGCTCGTTGGTAGTTATCGGGCTCCATGCCGGCGTTGTAGTTCGGGCCCAGCACGTAGGCAAAGCCCCAATGAGCCATGGCGCAGGTTGAGTCCAGCCGGGCTGCCTCATGAAACGAACGTGCTGCCTCGGCATGATTGAAACCAACGGCCAGCATCATTCCCTGATCAAAGTAGCGCTGTACTTCCGGATTTTGAGTACTGATGGAAAAATGCAGATCTCCTAAACTATCAAAAAGAGGCGCTTTATTACCGGAAGCGTACCAGGCCTGATCAATGGGCTCGGTACGGCAAATAATCTGGGCAATGGACGTGCTGTCACCCGTTTTTTGTTGGGGCTGACACGCTATGGTCAGGCCGGCAATCAGCCAGACCAGGCCTAACCAGAGTAGTTGTTTATAGCTCATGGGATACAGGATTTAAAATCTGGATCAAGCAAGCAATTGATACTCAGTAAATCTACTGAGTATCAGGTCCAAATAAAAGGAGAGAAGTAGAAATTTATCCAACGGCAAAGGAGGGGGGTACTTTGTCTGAATAGAAAGCGATTCATTTTGAAAATGCGTATCTACCGGCAGCTCATTATAGGACTGTCCGCAAATGGCTTTAAACTGTCCGATAATGAACATTTATTTATAAATAAACTTAATTAATTAACTAATAGCCAGATAGTTATAATTTTGGCATAGCTTTTTAATACTTCGCGTACGGACGCCTGGGCTAGTATCAGATTTCTCAGGGAACTCCGGACCCGAACTATATACGAGCATGATAACCAACTATTTCAAAATAGCCTGGCGGAACCTGTGGAAACACCGGTTGTTTTCGCTTATCAATGTATTTGGTCTGGCGTCGGGCTTAACGGTATGTCTGTTGGCCATCGCGCATATAAAGGGAGCCTTTGACCACGATAATTTCCATACGAACCGGGAACGTACGTACCGGATACTAACCGATGTAGTAGGTAAGAATAACGATGTAACCAAATACGCCACCTCGCCCATGCCGCTGGGGGCGCTTTTAGAGCTGGAATATACCTTTGTGGAAGAGGCGGCCCGGGTTGTGAAGACCTACGGGGAGTTTTCGGGTAATCACAAGCAGCTTTCCCTGCTGTGCTTCGCCGTGGACCCGGCTTTCTTTCAGATATTTGGGTACAAACTGGCGCAGGGGCAGCCCGCTACCGAACCCAACACAGTAGTACTCACCCGTGAAACGGCCGAAAAGTTCTTTGGTACTACTAACCCCATTGGTAAAACCGTAGAGGACAAAGACCTCGGTATCTTTACCGTCACGGGGGTATTAGCCGAGCAGTCCGCCCGCTCGCATCTGCGGTTCGATATGCTGCTGTCGCTACAGACGCCTTACAAGGCAGAACACCGGGCTGCTTTTGAAGACTGGCGGCAGTACCAAACCGGCTATACCTACGTACTGCTAAAACCGGGTACTACGGCCGAAACGCTGAATAAGGTACTACCTATCGTACAAAGCCGCGTGACCAAGGGGCTGGCTTTTTCAGCGGAGAAGGGGTATAGTTTCCGGGCTCAGCGACTGGCTGATTTTTCTCCTTCCTACGAAGACCTGGTACATGGTACCTACGAACCTCAAATCGGAGGATTGCTGGTTGAAATGAGCGTAGGCCTGATTACCCTGCTGCTGGCCGCATTCAACTACATTAACCTTACCCTGGCCCGCTCGCTGAGCCGGGCCCGTGAAGTAGGTATTCGTAAAGTATCCGGTGCGGTACGCTGGCAGGTAGTAGGTCAGTTTATGGCCGAGTCGGTAGTGCTGTCGCTGCTGGCCCTGGGGCTGGCTATCGTTATGCTGGAACTGGTCAAACCCATGGCTTTTGTGCAGCAATGGCTGGTGGGAGGCGTCGAGTGGGACTGGACTTTATGGGCCGTATTTGTCTTGTTCAGTATCATAGCCGGTCTGCTGGCGGGGCTGATTCCGGCGCGGGTACTGTCCGCGTTTGAGCCCGCCCAGGTACTCCGAAGTCAGACCGGGCTACGGGTAATCCGGGGCATCTCGTTGCGTAAATCATTAATTGTAGTACAGTTTGCCATTTCACTCATTGCTATGATTGGCCTGTTGTCCATGGTGCGGCAAATGAACTACATGGCTACGGCTGACTACGGCTTCCGCCGGGAAGGCATCCTGAATATTCCCCTGAACGAAGTACCTGCCCACCGCCTGATCAATGAGCTGGATGGGCTGGCGGGAGTAGAGCAGGTAGCGGCCACTTCGGATCTTTTTGGCCATAATGGAGGGGGCTACGGCCTGGTCCGGATTGGCAGTGACTCGGCTGCCACGTTCCTGTTTTCGGTGGATCCGCAGTTTGCTTCTACTTTCGACCTGGACATTATAGCCGGTCAGGGCCTTCCATCGGGTACTTCAACTCTTTCCGGTCAGGATTCGGTTTCCCACTTTATACTAATTAACGAACAAGCCGTCAAGGCCTTCCACCTGGGTACGGCGGCCGAAGCCGTGGGCCAGCAGCTCCGCCTGAACGACAGCACCGAAGTACAGGTAGCCGGGGTAGTCAAAGACTTCCGGTTTACCACTTTTAAATGGGATATCAAGCCACTGGTTCTGCTCAATCAACCCAGCCAATACCGCTACCTCACTATACGGGTAACACCCGGAACCGAAGCCGCAGTACTGGCCGATGTACAGCAGATATGGAAGCGGCTGGCACCCTACGCGCCCTTCGAAGGACAGTGGTACGACGACTTCCTGTACCAGCGGCACTCGCATACGGCAGACACCAATTTTATGCTCCTGCTGATTGGGCTCGCCTTTTCCATTGCCTGCCTGGGGTTGCTGGGCATGGTCACCTACAACACCCAGACCCGCACCAAGGAAGTAGGCGTACGGAAAGTAATGGGCGCGGAGGTCATTCAGCTAGTATGGCTACTCTCCCGTGACTTTGTGAAACTGCTGGGCATTGCGGCTCTGATAGCCCTGCCGCTGGGATACCTGGCGGGCTACGCCTTCCTGATCAATTTTGCCTACCACGTCTCTATTGGTTTCGAAACCCTGGGGTTGTGCGTAGGGGTACTGCTGGTATTAGGTAGTGCGACCATTGGGTTTAAAACCTACCGGGCCGCCCTGTCCAATCCAACCGAAAGCTTACGGAGCGAGTAATGTATAATTAAGAATTAATAATGTATAATTGACTTATATACAAAAAGTTAGCTTTCTATATTTCTGAAAATTATATAAAGCTAATAGCTAATTCCTGATAGCTAACAACCTAACAAAGCCATGATAAAGAACTACTTCAAAATCGCCCTCAGAAACCTGGTAAAGCACAAAGCGTTCAGCTTTATCAACATCATAGGCGTAGCCATTGGCCTGGCCTGTTTTCTGCTCCTGGCCCTATACGTCAAGGATGAGCTGAGCTACGACCGCCACCATGCCAACGCCGACCAAATCTACCGCCTGTCGCGGACGTTCCTGTCCAAGGATGGTACCGAGTCGCTGCGGCTGGGACACGCCGCGCCGCCCTTTGGGCCGCTAGTGAAGCAGGACTTCCCCGAGGTGGAGGAGGTAGTCAGGCTGCTGGAAACGAGCTGGCTGGTTCGGCACGGGGACAAAGTATTCAACGAAGAGAATGCCTTCATGGCGGAGGCGAATGTCTTCAAGGTATTTAGCTTTAATGTACTAAGTGGTAATCCGGATAAGGCGCTGGAAAATCCTTTCTCCATCATGTTCTCCCGGCCCATGGCGGAGAAGTACTTTGGCAAGGAAAACCCCGTGGGCAAGACCATCCGGCTGGACAACCAGTTTGACTTTACCGTTACGGGCGTGTTTGAACCATTCCCCGCCCAGTCGCACTTTCACCCCGAATTTCTGCTGTCGTTTTCGACCCTGAACGACGAGCGTGTCTATGGTGCCGAAAGGCTGCGTACCAACTGGGGCAATAATTCTTTCTCAACTTTCCTGCTGCTAGCCAAAGGTACCGACCCTCAGAAGCTGGAAGCAGCCTTCCCGGCGTTTCAGGACCGGCACTTACCACAGGACAATGGGGGCAAAGCTTCTTCCTACTCTGTCCTGAACCTGATGAAGCTCACGGATATTCACCTGCACTCACAGCTCGACTCCGAGATAGAAGCCAACGGCGATATTAAGTACGTGTACCTGTTTTCAGCCATTGCGCTGTTTATCCTGCTCATTGCCTGCATCAACTACATGAATCTGGCCACGGCCCGTTCTTCTTCCCGCGCCAAGGAAGTAGGGATGCGCAAGGTAGTAGGGGCCGTGCGCAACCAGCTCATGAGCCAGTTCCTGAGCGAATCGCTGCTGCTGGTGACGGTGTCGGTCATCCTGGCGCTGGGACTGGTGGTACTGTTTCTGCCCATACTGAATGAGTTTACACAGAAGCAGCTATCCTTCGGGGTACTGCTGGACCCGGTATTCCTGGCTATTATTCTGGCCATTACCCTCCTGACCGGCCTGGCCGCGGGTAGTTACCCCGCCTTCTTCCTGACTTCCTTCCAGCCCACCAGTGTCCTGAAAGGTAAGGTAGCCTCGGCCATGCGAAACGGAAAACTCCGGCAGACGCTGGTTGTAGCGCAGTTTGCCATTGCCGTGGCGCTCATTATCAGTACGGCGGTGGTGTACAATCAGATGCGGTACATCCAGGACTACAAGCTGGGGTACTCAAAAGATCAGATGGTGCTGCTGCGCATGGGAAATGATACCAGTACCAATTACGAAACCATCAGGCAGGAGCTAATGCAAAGCAGCGGAGTCATAGAAGTAGGCCGCTCGTCGCGCATACCCTCGGGCCGATTGCTTGACTCCTGGGATGCGTACGTTACGAAGGGCGACTCCATGGCTCCAGCGGATATAGGTATAAAGGCCCTGACGGTAGACCATGATTTTATTCCGGCTTACCAGATCCAAATGGCCGCCGGGCGTAACTTCTCCCGTCAATTCACCACCGACGACTCCGCCGGTTTTATCCTGAATGAAACAGCTGTGAAAATGCTGGGCTGGAAGGACCCCAACGAGGCCGTCGGGAAAGGCTTCGGCTACGGCCGTGATAGGGGACAAATTATTGGCGTGACCAAAGACTACCACTTCGAGTCGCTGCACCAAACGGTAGCACCCATTGCCCTGTTTCTGGAACCCCAACGGCTCAACTGGACATCCGTGCATATTTCCGGTGGAAATGTGCAGCAGGCGCTGAGCCATATCGAGGCTACCTGGAAGAAGCACTTCCCCGACCGGCCGTACAGCTACGAGTTTCTGGACCAGCGCTTCGGCCGCCTCTACGCCCGGGAACAGACCCAGCAGGTACTCTTCGGCGTCTTTGCCGGTATTGCCATATTTATCTCCTGCCTGGGGCTGCTGGGCTTGTCCATGTTCATGGCCGAGCAGCGTACCAAGGAGATTGGCGTCCGCAAGGTACTGGGCGCTTCGGTGGGGAACGTGGTGACCCTGCTCTCGAAGGACTTCCTGAAACTGGTACTCATCGCCATTGTCATTGCCAGCCCCATCGCCTGGTACGCCATGGATAAATGGCTGGAAGACTTTGCCTACCGTACCGATATCCAGTGGTGGGTATTCGCCCTGGCCGGTATCGTGGCCATACTCATTGCCCTGTTTACCATCAGCTTCCAGGCCGTCAAAGCGGCCTTAATGAATCCTGTTAAATCATTACGATCCGAATAACCAATCAACCTAATACTATGAAAACAGTAGCAACACTCTTCCTGATGGCGATAAGCCTCACCGCCGTAGCGCAGCAGTACTCTTTTCACGAAGAGGTACACGACGACGGCAAGCGACTTAAGATAAAAGTGGATATTGAGGAAAAAGGGCGGTCGGTGCACTACGCCAATACCTTCAACGTAAGCGGCATGAGCAAGGAAGAAAAAGAAGAACTGGTGTCGCGTACGCTTGAGTCGGTGAAGGGCCGGAAGGCGCAGGAAGAACGTAGTATGGTGAATACGCCCCGCTCCGCCAAAACTCCCAAATCCGCTCTATCGGCGGATTGCGCGGAAGCAAAGAGTACCGTAGCTCATAAAGACGCACCAACGACCTGGACAACCGCGGCGGGTGAAGCTACCGCTTCTGCTGCTCCGGCCATGGAGAAACAGGTACCGTTCCAGAAATCCATTGAGGAAGATACCGAGGCAAAGCGCATAAAGGTACGCTATGAGTACTTCGAGGACGGCGAAGAGCACATCTTCGAGCGCACCATCAACACCGAAGGTCGTTCCGAACGGGAAATCAAAAAGCTCCTCGAGGAAACCGAAAAGAGCCTTGGCCTGACCCAGAAAAGTATGTAGAGCCTCTTTGAGAGGGAAAAGCTTAGAGATGTACCCTATGTCATCTCCAATCAAAAAACTAAAAACTAATGGCTAATAGCTAATTACCTAATCCAGCCATGTTCAGAAACTACTTAAAAATAGCGCTGCGCAACTTTGCGAAGCATAAAGTATACTCATTCATTAACCTGGGTGGGCTGACACTGGCTATTACCTGCTGTTTGCTACTGGGGATGTACGTGCGGCACGAGTGGAGCTTTGACCGCTTTCATTCCAAAACCGACCGCCTGTACCGCTCCTGGACGAGGGAGGTATATAAAGGAGAAATATTTACCAATACCGTCACTCCCTATGTACTGGGGCCGACGCTGAAAGAAACCTATCCGGAAGTAGAAGCCATGACCCGCGTGAGGACAAGTACCCTCAATGTGAAGAAGGGCAGCGAGGTACTGAGCGAGCGGGTGCATGAGGTAGACAAAGACTTCTTCCGGATGTTCGACTTTGAATTGGTCAGCTCCACGGGCGGCAATCCGGTGCAGGACCTGTACTCGGTGGTATTGACCGAGGAAACAGCAAAGAAGTACTTCGGTGACGAAAATCCCATTGGTAAGCAGCTTTTCATGCAGCTCGACAGCGCCATGGAAGCCTATACCGTTACGGCCGTTGCCAAAGATGTACCTACCCATTCGAGCATTCGTTTTGGGATAGTCATTCCGATGGAAAATGTACTACCGTACCGCTCGGACCGTATGCTGAAAAGCTGGTTTATGATTGATCCCGAAACCTACGTGTTGCTGCGCGAGGGAGCGGATGCGGAGAAGCTGAAGGCAAAGTTTCCGGCTCTGCTGAAGACGGCGATAGGCGACAATTATAAGGACGATAACTACATCATTAACCTACAGCCTATTGAAGATATTCACCTCAATACCGAGCTAACGGACGGGATCGAACCCACCAGTAATCCGGCTTACTCGTACATTTTGGGTATTATCGCTTTATTTATCCTGCTGATTGCCTGTATCAATTTCATGACCCTGTCGCTGGGGCGGTCGATCAGTCGGGCGCAGGAGGTAGGTGTACGCAAGGCCATGGGTGCACTGCGCGGACAGCTCATGTACCAATTCTGGAGCGAGGCTTTGCTCATGACGGTTTTTGCGGTAACGCTGGGCGTGGTGCTGGCCTTTGTGCTGACACCTACCTTTAGTACACTGGCCAATCAGGTACTTACCTTCCGCTTTGATACTACCATGGCGCTGTTTCTGCTGGGGCTGGTGGTGGTGGTAGGGCTGGTGGCGGGAAGCTACCCGTCGCTGGTACTGTCGGGGTTCCGGCCGGTGGAGGTACTGAAAGGCAAAATCAGTCTGAAGGGCGACGTCAGCCTGTTCCGCCGGGCGTTGGTGGTGGTGCAGTTCAGCCTGTCTATTTTCCTGATTGCAGGTACCATAGTACTTAATCAACAACTGGACTTTCTGCAGGGTACTTCCCTGGGGTACCAGTCCGACCAAACCGTTATTATACCCGTGGGCGTAGGAGGTCCGGAGGGACGACAACTGGCCGAGAGGTACCAGAACGCGCTCGCCGGTCAGAAAGATGTACGGAGTGTGGCCGCTTCGGCCTTTCCGTTTGCCGAAGAAGCCCGGGGTAGCTGGGGCACGCTGGGCTTTACCGACAACAAGAAGGTGTACCGGGAGTTTCAGTTCAACGCGGTGGATCCGCAGTTCGTACCTACCTACGGCATAAAGCTGGTGCAGGGCCGTAACTTCGACCCGGCCAACACCGCCGATACCTACGGGGGCATTATCGTCAACCAGGCTTTTGTGAAGTACTTTGGCCTGAAGGACCCGCTGAACGAAAAGATACCCGGCCGCTTCCACGACCACCGCATCATTGGCGTCACCGAAGATTTTCACTACGCCTCGCTGCACTCCCGGGTAGAACCCCTGGTGCTGGCAATGCGGCCGGACTCGCTCTTCAAGTACTCCGAAAATGTTAATTTCGGCTCTTCCACCGCGCTGGACCTGTCGGTGCGGCTGGCGCCGGGACAACTCTCGGAGCAGGTAGCCCGGCTTGAGCAGACGTGGAAAGAGGTGGCGCCGGGTGAGCCCTTTAACTTTACTTTCCTGGACGATAATCTGCAGCGGCAGTACGAGGCGGAAGCGCGCCTGAGCCGCATCGTAACGGTGGCTTCTCTGATTTCTATCCTGATTGCCTGCCTGGGGCTGTTCGGTCTGGCTACGCTGGCCGTGGCGCGCCGCACCAAGGAAATCGGTATCCGGAAGGTACTGGGTGCCTCGGTATCGGGTATTGTGGGGCTGCTTTCGAAGGACTTTCTGCTACTGGTACTTATCGGTATTGTCATTGCCTCGCCGCCGGCCTGGTACGCCCTGGAAAAATGGCTACAGGACTTTGCCTACCGCATTGACGTGCAGTGGTGGGTGTTTATGCTGGCGGGGGTACTGGCCGTACTGGTGGCCTTCGTGACGGTAAGTCTGCAAAGCCTGAGAGCTGCCCTGATGGACCCGGTGAGGTCCTTGAAAACGGAGTAAGCCAGAAAATGTGGTCACCGCGCGGAGGAAGGGAGGAAAGAATAAAAGCAGGAAGGGGAGAGGTACCTGTATATAGTTGGTAAGTCTATTTCTCTTATGTCGGGAAGTATGTGACAGAACATAAAACCAAAATGGAATAAGTAGAACCAGAAAGCAGAGGCTATCCGCCAGCGTTCGCACTTGAACAAAACTGTCCGTTTTCGAACAGTTTTGTTTGGTTACATAGGTATAACATATTGTTAATCAGTTGCTTTTAGTTGCTGGCACGACCTTGTTATCATATGGAAAGAATAGAGAGTAAAACTATATTCTCCACAGACTACTATCCCGGATACTGTCATGTTCCAAAACTACTTCAAAATCGCCTGGCGGAACCTCGTTCGCAACAAGGTATATAGCTTTATAAATGTGTCAGGGCTGGCTCTGGGCATTACAGCTTTTCTTTTGATTCTTGAATACGTCAGCTTCGAGCGGAGCTTCGACCAGTTTCACAAAGAGTTGCCCCACATGGTGCGGCTGCTGAATGAGGACGTAAAAGGGCAAACCTGGCCGGAGATTGAGCCGGGCTGGGCACCCCGCATCAAGGAGCGTTTTCCGGAAGTCCGGGACTACTGCCGCTTTGAGTTTGGGGTATCGCAGGGCGTAGTAAAAACCGCCCACAGCAATGAGGAACCCTTCCGGGAGAAGAACATTGGCTTTGTGGAGGAGAATTTTTTCGGATTTTTTAGCTTTCCTCTTCTGGCCGGTCAGGCTAAAGCGCTGGCCAGGCCGCATGTGGTGTTTATGTCCGAATCGGCCGCCCGAAAGTACTTCGGTAACCAGAATCCCCTGGGAGAAGCCCTGATGTTATCCAATCAGTTTGGGTCGGCTGCTTTTACGGTAGAAGGTATTTATAAAGACATCCCGCTGAACTCGGACATCCGCTACGACATGGTGTTTTCGCTGGCCACGCTGAAAAGCAAAGGCTACGCGCAGGGAGACGACTGGGAGGCGCTGGATAATGATTCGCAGTATATCAACACTTTCTTTTTGCTGAATGAGGGCGTTAATCCCCAATCATTTGCAAAAAGAATCACCAAATTTCGTAACGAACTGAGTAAGGAAAACGATGGTGCCCGATTTGTGCTGCAACCATTCGCCTATACGCATCTGGCCGAGTCGCTCTCGGATACCTACCATACCACCGGCAATCTGAAGTACGTGTACATGCTGGGGATAATTGCCGTCCTGATTATTCTGATTGCCTGGTTCAACTACATCAATCTCTCCACGGCGCACGCGCTTAAGCGGGCCGGGGAAGTAGGTGTCAGGAAGGTAATAGGGGCCACCCGGCAGATGCTCATCAGTCAGTTTCTGGGCGAATCAATTCTGATTACGGTATTGGCTCTGGGAGCGGCATTAGTCTTGATTCAGCTGCTCCAGCCCCTTTTTAATGAGCTGATTGGCCAGGAACTTTCCCTGGCCATGCTGGGCTATACGTCGGCCTGGGCTACCGGCCTGGCGGTACTGGTACTGGGTTCTTTGGCGGCCGGCGCCTTTACCGCGTTCCGTTTGTCGGGTTACAGTCCAGTCGAAACGCTGAAAGGGAAGCTGACTACCTCAGCGAACGGGGTACTTCTGCGTAAGTCATTGGTGGTAGTGCAATTCACCATTTCTATTGTAATGATACTGGCCACCATTGTGATTTACAGCCAGCTACGCTACATGAAAAATAAGAATCTGGGCATAGACACCGCTCAGCTCCTGGTAGTGAAGGGCCCGGACGTAGGCAAGGACAGTACCTACGGCAACCGGCAAACGGGTTTTATCAATGAAATAACCCAGCAGAGCTTTATCAGCGACTACTGTGTATCGGGCAGCGTACCCAGCGGCTGGTTTAATTTTATTACCAATGGATTTACCAGACCTGACTTTAGACCGGGCGACGAGTTCAAAGCCTACTCCTTCGCCATTGTGGACGACCGCTACCTGGCTACCTACGGTATGACGCTGAAGGCCGGTCGTAACTTTACGCCCGAAGAATGTAAAGTACCCTGGAATGAGAACAGCAAGGTACTTATGAACGAGCGCGCCATCGGGCAGCTGGGCTTTGCAACACCCGAAGAGGCGGTTCGTACGCGCATCATGTGGGACGAGCGGCAGCTTGAAATTATCGGGGTAGTGCAGGACTACCACCACACGGGCGTGCAACGGGCCATTGACCCCATTATCTTTTATCCGCAGCAAAACAACGCCTTTTATACCCTCCGGCTCACCGCGGGTGAAGTACCCGACAAAATAGCGGCCGTGGAGCGGCTGTATAAAACTACTTTTCCGGGTAATCCTTTCGAGTTCTTTTTTGTAGACGACAATTTCAACAAGCAGTATACTTCCGAGCAGCAATTCGGGAACCTGTTTACCACAGCGTCCCTGTGGGCTATTCTGATTGGTTGTATGGGGCTTTTCGGATTGGTAACCTTTACGGTAGAGCAACGTACCCGCGAGATTGGAGTCCGTAAAGTATTGGGAGCCAGTGTGGGTGGTATTGTGGCGTTACTTTCCAAAGATTTTCTGAAGCTGGTCGTGGTGGCTATCCTAATTGCTTCGCCCATAGCGTGGTACGCGATGGAGCAGTGGCTACAGAACTTTGCCAACCGGGTAGCGATTGAATGGTGGGTATTTGCCCTGGCGGCCCTGCTGGCCATCGCCATCGCCGTACTAACCGTGAGCTTTCAGAGTATCAAAGCCGCCTTAATGAACCCGGTCAGGTCGCTGCGCTCGGAGTGATGCAGGAAAGAATGAAAGGAGAAAGGGAGGAAAGTGAAGTTAAATAAGAAGTATTTAGTCGTTGAAAGCTGCCTCCCGGTACAGAAACATTGACAAAAGATGAAATATATAAAAGAATATAGAGTCAGAAATAAGTGAATTACATAAGGGAGAAAGCATCAGCTACCTCCAAAAGTACCCTTCCTCCCTTCCTGCTTTCTCACCTTTTATCCTTTAAGAAAAATGCCATGATCAAGAACTACCTCAAAATCGCCTGGCGGAATATTATCCGTAACAAGACTTTCTCTGCCATCAATATTCTGGGGCTGTCGGTGGGGCTGACCTGCTGTATGCTCCTGCTGCTGTACATCCGAAGCGAACTATCGTACGACAAGCACCACGAGCATGCCGACAACCTGTACCTGCTGGGCCTCAAATCGGTGATTGGGCAGTCGGCGGGTAGGGAGTTCGCTACCTCTCCGGCCCCGTACGCCCCGACGCTGAAGTCGGAGTACCCCGAGATTGAGGAAAGTACCCGCCTGTTTGCTCCCGAAAACAAAGCTCTGATCCAGGTACGCGAGCAGGGAAAACAGGTACTTTCGTTTTACGAGAGCAAAGGCTATCAGGTTGACTCCAATTTTTTCAACATGTTCTCCTATGAGTTTGTGGAAGGTAGTGCTGCCAATGCGCTGGCTGACCGCAACTCGGTAGTACTGTCGGAGGAGGTAGCTCAGAAATTGTTTGGGAACAGTCCGGCACTTGACAAAATGGTCCGCATCAGTGGTGATCTGGGCTTAGGCGAAGATTTCAAAGTGACCGGCGTGTACCGCGATGCCAGCGCTCATTCCCATATTGACGGTCGGTTCTTTGTCCCCATCTACGCTGGCGGCATTGGTAATTTCCTGCGGGAGGGGCGGCTGGATTTTGCCAATAACAACATGTTCTTTACCTACCTGCGGTTGCGGCCGGGTACCGAGCCCGGACAACTGATGCAGAAGCTACCGGCCTTTGTGGAGAAGTACGCCCGGGCCGACCTGAAGCAGTATGGCTTTGATGTGGATTTGCAATTGATATCAATAAAAGACCTGCACCTGTACGACCAGTTTCAGAGTGTCGTTACTCCCACTAATACTACTACCTACCTGTACATACTGGCTTCCATCGCCATTTTTACGCTCTTGATTGCCTGTATCAACTTTATGAATCTGTCCACGGCGCGCTCGGCCCGGCGGGCGGCGGAAGTAGGAGTACGTAAGGTGATGGGGGCTCAGAAGTTTGCGCTGGTGCGGCAATTCCTGGGTGAGTCGATGGTACTAACGCTGCTGGCGCTGGTGATAGCCCTGGTACTGGTGGTACTGCTGCTGCCGGTTTTTAACCAACTGACCAGCAAACAGCTCTATTTTACTGAACTCCTCGAGCCGTCTATCCTGCTGACGTTCCTGGGGCTGGCCCTGCTGACGGGATTCGTAGCGGGTAGCTATCCGGCCTTCTATTTGTCGCTGTTCAACCCGGCACTTGTACTCAAAGGTAAGTTTACCAATACCCTTTCGGCGGTGGCCTTGCGTCGCAGCCTGGTGGTATTCCAGTTTGTGGTGTCGGTGGGGTTGGTACTGGCTACGTTCGTTATTCAGGAGCAGATGAAGTACCTGCGCAATACCTCACTGGGCTTTACACAGGACCAGCAGATAGCCATTCCTTTCCGGTCAGGTGAATCACGTGCTGCTTACACCGCCTTCCGAAACGAAATACTCTCCAGCAACCAGGTCGTAGCAGCAGGAGGTGCGCAGTCCTACCCCGGCATCTTCAATGGGTCCGACCTGGTGATGC
This sequence comes from Telluribacter sp., assembly GCF_035998675.1. Lineage (NCBI taxonomy): Bacteria > Pseudomonadati > Bacteroidota > Cytophagia > Cytophagales > Spirosomataceae > Telluribacter > Telluribacter sp. The sequence continues at coordinate 81,730 of NZ_DASYHI010000013.1, read as the reverse complement.
ACCGCCCCGACCAGTCACAAGACCAGGGACACGACATCAAAATCAACCGCGTCGACTACGAATACATGCAGACGATGGGATTTGAGCTGAAGCAGGGGCGGATGTTCTCCCGCGGGTTTCCGGGCGATACCAACGACCGGATGGTGGTGAACGAAGCACTGTTGAAGGAATTTCAAATTCCGGCGGATAAGGCCATTGGCCAGCGGCTGAGCTTCGACTGGGAAGGCGTCAGTTATCCGTTTGAGATTGTGGGGGTGGTGAAAGATTTTCATTACGAAAACCTGCACCAGACCATCCAGCCCTACGCGTTCCTGCTGAAAAACCAGGCCGGATTCAACTACCTCATTGTGCACGTCAATACCGATAACATGCAGAACGTGCTCGGGTTTATGGAGCAGAAATGGAAAACCCTGCGGCCCGATGAGCCCTTTGAATATACCTTCCTGAATGAGGATTTTCAGAAGAACTACGAGGCCGAAGCCCGTACCTCGAGTATCGTCAGCTACTTCACCCTTATTTCTATCCTGATTTCCTGTCTGGGCCTGTTCGGGTTGGCGGCATTCGCGGCACAACAACGGACCAAGGAAATAGGTGTGCGGAAGGTTATGGGAGCTTCGGTGAGCAGCATTGTACTACTGCTTTCAAAAGACTTTCTCAAACTGGTACTCATTGCCATCGTCATTGCTTCGCCCATTGCCTGGTACGCCATGAATCAGTGGCTGGCTGACTTCGCGTACAAGATCCATATTCCGTGGTGGGTATTTGTGGTATCGGGCCTGCTGGCGGTAGTCATTGCCTTTATCACCATCAGCTTTCAAAGTATCAAGGCCGCGCTGATGAACCCGGTGAAGTCGCTACGCTCGGAGTAAGAGAGAATTGAGGATATAGTATAAGAAGAAATCCAGACGTAGAGACGCAATATCTTGCGTCTCTACAAACCATAAAAGCTAATGGCTAACAGCTAATAGCCTAACCACCTAAAGCACCCATGCTCAGAAATTATCTTAAGATAGCCTGGCGGAATACTGTTAATCAGCGGGTGTACAGCTTGCTTAATCTGGCCGGATTAAGCCTGGGGATTATGTGTACGCTGGTCATTACACTGTACCTCAAGAATGAACTGACCTTCGACAATTTTCATGATAAGGCCGACCGGATTTACCGACTGACCAATACTACCACCAATGCTGAGGGTACCGAAATCAGGAGCCGGACGGGCAACACCGGAGCCATCCAGGGACCAGAGTTTGCTTCGGCCATTCCCGAGATTGAGTCGGTAACCAGAATGCAGGGTGTGTTTTTCAACGTCCGGCGGGACAACGAAGGTTTTTATCAGGATGCCCATTACGTCGATGATAACTTCTTTGAAACCTTTTCGCTCCCTCTCCTGGAAGGTACTTCCCGGTCGGCCCTGGCTGGGGTTAACTCCCTTGTTCTGACGGAAGCGGGGGCTATGAAGTACTTTGGCAGTACCCACGTACTCGGGCAGACCCTCGGTCTGGAAATGAACGGGCAATTTGAGCCTTTTGTGGTGACAGGCGTAGCGCGTAATCCGGTCCCTAACTCTTCGCTGCAGTTTGAAATGCTGCTGTCGTACAAGCATCACGAAAGCAAGTTCAAAGATCAGGACTGGCTTAACCAGTACCTTGCTACCTTTTTTGTGTTACGCCCCGACGCCTCCCCGGCAGTAGTAGAGAAAAAAATGGCCCGGGTGTTTGCCGTTTTGGGGCGGGAGCAGGTAGCTAAGGCCGCCGAAGCGCGCGGTTACCAGGAGCAGCGGAAGTTTGGCCTCCAGCCACTGACCGACATCCACCTCACGCTGGACTACGGAGGGGGCAACGAACTGGCCATGCCCACCAGCCCCATGATTCTGTACCTGCTGGGAGGCATAGCCGCATTTATTCTCCTTATTGCCTGCATCAACTTTGTCAATCTGACCGTGGCCCGCTCGCTGCGACGCGCCCGGGAGGTAGGCGTCCGGAAGGTAATCGGGGGGAAGCGGGGGCAGCTTATGGTTCAGTTTCTGGCTGAATCACTGCTGTTAAGTCTCTTCGCCTTTGCACTGGCGGTGGTAGCGGCTCAGCTCGTTTTACCCTACTTCAATGCCCTTTCTGGCACAAGCCTTAGTCTGTCGTACCTGTTCGACGCCCAACTAGTACTGGTATACGCGGGGCTCTTGGTGGTCATAACCCTGCTGGCGGGCTCCTACCCGGCCTTTGTGCTGGCGCGGTTTAATCCGGCGCGGGTCTTGTACGGCCGCGTTGGGTTTGGGGGCAAAAACTACCTTAGCCAGGGGCTGATCGTGGTGCAGTTTGCCTTGTCGGTTTTTCTCATTGCCGCGACAATCACGGTGTTTGCCCAGTTTGATTTCCTCACGACCAAAGACCTGGGGTACAATCCCGAAAACCTGGTTCGTATAGAACTACCTGCACTGCGCCCCGGCAACGACCAGTCCGCCCGGCTTTTCAGACAAAAGCTCGCCAATCAACCCGGTATTGAAGGTGTAGCCACCAAAGACTACCTCGATAACTACACCAGTGTGCGGGGCAATGACAAAGAGCTGGACATCAACTGCGTACGTATTGACGAAAACTACCTGCCTACGTTGGGGATAAAGCTGGCCCAGGGGCGTAATTTTTCTAATACCTACGCCTCCGATACCCTCCACAACGCGCTGGTCAACGAAGCTTTTGTGCGGGAAGCGGGCTGGCAAAACCCACTGGGGCAGCAGGTCTTTTTCCCCGAGCGCAGCAACAAAAGCTATACGGTTGTTGGGGTGGTGCGGGATTACCATTTCTCATCGCTGCACGAAAAGATAAAGCCACAGGTATTTGTAGGCGACGCCGATATGACCTTTGGTGAAGTATGGGTCAAAATCAAACCCGAAAACCAGGCTCAGACAATAGCCCTGCTGGACCGGACATACCGGTCTATAGTACCCAACCACTACTACCACTACCAGTACCTGGATTCGGTGCTGGCCCGGCAGTACGAGCTGGAAACGCGCCTGCGGGAGATTATTACCCTGGCCGCGGGTATATGCCTGTTTATCTCGTGTCTCGGCTTATTCGGCATCGCTACCTTTTCTGCTGAGCGACGTACCAAGGAAATCGGGGTTCGTAAAGTCATGGGAGCTTCGGTAGCCGAAATAGCGACGCTGCTTTCCCGCGACCTGTTGTGGCTGATTGTCCTGGCTTTGCTCATCGCTCTGCCGGTGGCCTGGTGGTCGCTGAACCGCTGGCTCGACCTGTACCCATTGCACGTAGACCTGAGTGCAGGGCTGCTACTGGGTGCCGCTCTTTTTACGGTACTGATTGCGCTAGCGACGGTTAGTTCGCAAAGCATCAAAGCCGCCTTGATGAATCCGGTGAAATCGTTAAGAAGCGAATGACACCCGATATACGCCAGTTCATTTTGGGTCAAAACGTTAGCGCGGGGTACCCCGAGGCGTCAACCGGACAAACGACGTTTCCCGATTTTCTCTTTATCAAGAATGATCCATAAAGTTTATATAAAATGCCGTTTTGCGATTACCCGTTGCCCATTAACCCGAAACTCAAATCAATAGAAAACCATGCTCCCCAACTACCTCAAACTCGCCTTCCGACAACTGTGGCGCAACCGTCTGTTCACTGCGCTCAACGTGCTGGGCCTTTCCATTGGTTTGGCGGCTTGCTGGATGATTTTCCAACTGGTCAACTACGAGTTCAGCTTCGATGCCGACCAGCCCCACCGTGACCGGATTTATAAAGTCGTTTCGCGTTTTTCGTTCGATGGTAAGGAAAGCGGCAATGCGGGGGTACCCAAGCCGATGGCCGCTGCCATTCGGCAGGAAATCGGCGGCGTGGACATGGTTGTCGGACTGTACGGCCAATGGGTGCAGAGTTTACAGGTGCCACAGCCTTCAGGTAAGCCCCTACTATTTTCGGGCGTAGAAGGGGTGCTGGCTACCAACGCCGAGTACTTTCAACTGGTGCCCTATGAATGGCTGGCGGGGACACCTGCCAAAAACTTAACAGAACCCAATGAAGTAGTACTTACCCAATCAAGTGCCGAAAAATATTTCCCCAGCCTTACGCCCGAGCAGATGCTGGGTAAAACGATTTTGTACTGGGACACGCTGGCAGTGAAAGTAACGGGCGTAGTGGCGGATTTGGGGCGCTCGACTTCGTTTACGGGCAAGGAGTTTCTATCGTTGCCTACTATCCAGCAAGGGCAATGGAGTAGGGATTTTGAAGAAGGCTGGTCCGGTACAGGCTCCAATGACCAGGTATATGTGTTGCGAGCCCAGAGTACTGACGCAACAAGATTAGCCGCTAAGATTAACGCATTGGTTTCTAAAAAAGCCAAAGCAATAATCGAAAAATCAGGCGGAACATCGGCAACGTATGAACTAATTCCCTTGGCGGAAGAGCATTTTAACACGTTTTATGAAGCTCAGAACCGGGTAGTTGACAAAAAAGTACTAATTGCCCTCATGGGGCTGGCGGCATTCCTGCTGGCGTTAGCGGTAGTCAATTACATCAACCTCACTACGGCGCAAATTCCACAGCGGGCCCGCGAAATCGGCATCCGTAAAACCCTGGGTAGCTCGCGGAGTGGCTTGGTAGGGCATTTTCTGGGCGAGACGTTGCTGACTACGCTCCTGGCTTGTGGCTTCGCGTATGTCTGGACGATGACCTTCCGCAACAGCCTGGGTGATTTGTTTCCGGAAGGAATGGATCTTTATCCCAACATCGGGCAAACGCTATTTTTTATGGCATTGTTAATTGTCGCGGTAAGCATCCTGGCGGGCTGGTATCCAAGCTTGCTCATTACCCGTTTTCAGCCCACTCAGGTGCTACGCGGACAGGCCGACGTAAGAATCGGCAAAAACAGCTTTTCACTGCGCAAAAGTTTGATTGTTTTTCAGTTTGTGATTGCACAAGCCTTTGTAATCGGAGCTATTGTTGTGAACCAGCAACTGCATTTTGTACTTGAGTCGGACCTGGGCTTCGATCGGGAAGCCGTGCTTACCTTTCGCGTTCCTTATGAATTGGCAGAAAAAGAAGCCTACCGCAACAAGCATTTTGTTCTAAAGGAGGAGATCAAAAACCTTCCTGAGGTAGGTAAAGTGAGCCTGGGCAACGCACCGTTCAGCCAAGGTTTTGCTAGTTCGACGATGATTTACGAAGGCTCTAAAGGCAAGGTAGAGCGCAATGTGTATCTCAAAATTGGGGATGTCGATTTCCTGCAGACGTACGGTATACAACTCTTGGCCGGCCGAAATATCCTACCCAGCGACACCGTGCGGGAATATATCATTAACGAAACGGCTATGCGGGAATTTGGTTTTCGAACCCCGCAGGATGCGGTGGGTAAATTTATCGGAAGTTCTATACCTACCCCAATTGTGGGAGTCATGGCCGATTTTCATTCGTCCACTTTTGACCGAAAAATCGACCCGCTGGCATTTTATACTCAAAAAGATATCGGAGCCTCCTTCAACATAAAGCTAGCTTCCAACAAACCGTCCGACTGGCAGGCGGGTATCCGAAAAATGGAAGCCTTGTGGAAGCAGACCTACCCCGATGCGCCCTTCGAGTACAAGTTCTACGACGACATGATCGCGCAGTACTATGAATCCGAGCGCCGGATGACTCAGATCATCAATCTCTCCACGGGCATCGCCATCCTCATCAGCTGTCTGGGATTGTTTGGTCTGGCCACGCTTACGGCTTTCCAGCGAACTAAGGAAATCGGCGTCCGCAAGGTACTGGGGGCGAGTATTGCCAGTATCGCCGGGATGTTGTCCAAAGACTTCGTGCTGCTAGTGTTGATTGCTTTGGTAATCGCCAGTCCGATTGCCTGGTACTTCATGGAACAATGGCTGGCCGATTTTGCCTACCATATCACTATTTCGTGGTGGGTGTTTGCTTTGGCGGGCTTGACAGCCATTGTCATTTCTTTGGCCACGGTGAGCTATCAGAGTATTAAGGCCGCGCTGATGAATCCGGTGAAGAGTTTGCGGTCTGAGTAATAAAAAAGCGTATAAATAACACTATATAATATCCTGAAAAGCCCATGCTAACGACCTACTTAAAAATTGCATTCCGCATTCTTTGGCGTAACAAGATATATGTTGTCGTCAACCTGGTCGGGATGGGCTTTGCCATCGCCTGCTGTCTGCTGGCGTACCTCAACTACAACTACCGCGCTGAATTTAACCGGAATCATGAGCGGACCGAGAGGATATACCGGCTCAACAGCACCCGGATAGTTGAAGGAAATCAGCAGCCCTGGGGCGTTTCGCCGGTGCCCCTGGGCGAGGCCGTGCAGAAGAACTTAGCTGGTATTGACCGGATTGCCCGACTACATAGTGCTAGCGTCATAGTAAAGCGGGGAGAGCATACCTTTGAAGAGCGCATCCATTACAGCGACAAGGCTCTGTTTGAGTTTTTTACCTTTCCGCTCAAGTCTGGTAATCTTTCCGGCTTTGGCCTGCCCAACCAGGTAGTCATCAGTGAAACGCTGGCCGCTAAGTACTTTCCTGGTCAGGTACCGGTCGGGAAATCACTGACGGTGGTACAGTCCGACCAGAGCGAAAGAGTATATACGGTGGCAGCCGTGGCTCAGAAGATTCCGGATAATTCCAGCATTCAGTTTGACCTGATTACTTCATTTGAGAACGGACTGAGGTCCGCAGGGGGCGATCCTAACGATTGGGCCAATCCGACGCTGATTACTACGTTTGTGGAGGTAAAAGACGAGCAGATTGCCCATAAGAGTATGGCGGCTACGCAGCCCTACGTCGCTATCCATAACCGAAACCGGTCCGACTGGCAGGTGGCTAACTTTTATCTGCAGCCGTTTCGGGAACTGGCTACCAGTTCGGATGTAGATATGCCGGGCTATGTACATGGCCGACAACTCACGACCAATCCCCGCGGAGTACTGGTGATTGTACCGGCGCTGATGTCATTGTTTATCCTGCTTATTACCTGCTTTAATTTTACCAATATCTCCATCGCGTTTTCCAGTGGCCGGTTAAAGGAAATAGGAATTCGTAAAGTAGTGGGTGGCCTTAAAGTACAGCTCATTCGGCAATTCCTGACCGAAAATATCATTCTGTGTGTGCTGGCATCCCTGATAGCCCTGCTTTTCGTTGGGATGCTACTGCCGGTTCTGAATCAGGCCACTGAGCTAAATCTGACCATGGACTTTAGCCATAACTATAAGCTGTGGCTGTTTCTGCTGCTGTTGCCCCTTGTCAGTGCTGTATTTTCGGGCCTCTATCCCGCCCTCTACATCAGTTCTTTCCAACCGGTCAAGATTCTTAAAGGAAAAACAACTTTTGGCTCGACCAACCGATTCTCCCGCTTCCTGCTAATTGCCCAGTTTGGTCTTTCCTGTTTTGCGCTGATTGTCGGTATTGTCATGACCCAAAATGCATCCTTTCAAAAGGAAGTGGATTTTGGGTACGCTATCCAGGAGGTAGCCGTGGTTGAAGTCAACAGCCCGCAGGAGTATACAGCTTTCCGACAGGCGATTTTGCACCACCCGCAGGTAGCCGGTGTAGCCGGAACCACCCACCAGATTGGCGATGGCTCGTATACCGCTAAGGCCGCTCTGCCGGACCGGCACATACAAGCCCAGGTCGCCCATGTGGGGGGCGAAGCGTACCTGAACAGCATGGGTGTACGCCTGGCGCAGGGCCGTCACTTCTACGAATCCGGAGCCGATGCGGAGGAGTCCATTCTGGTGAACGAAACCTTTCTGAAACAACTGAACCTGACGCAGCCACTAGGGCAGCGTATCCAGTTGGACAGTACCTACTACAACATAGTGGGAGTAGTGAAAGACTACAAAGAATACGGTTTGCACGGGCTGGTACCTCCCTGTGTACTACGTCTGGCCCGGCCCGAGGAGTATAAGCTGATGGTGGTGCGGTCCAACGAGAAGGAACTGCCTCAGGTTGCCAGCTTTTTGCAGGCAGCCTGGCGCAAGGCCGTACCCAATGTACCCTACAAGGGTTTCTTACAATCCGAAATGATTGAGAAGGAAGTACGGCTGACGCAGGGCTTTAAATCAATTGCCTTTTTCCTGGCGATTGTCACCTTACTGCTGTCTGCTTCGGGTTTGTTCGCCCTGATTTCCTTGAATATTGACAAGCGGAGCAAAGAAATTGGTATGCGAAAGATACTGGGCGCGTCGGTATGGCAGATTGTGGTACTAATCAACCGGGAGTTCGGGCGAATCCTGCTGGTGGCGTTTGTGCTGGGTTCATCGCTGGGATACCTCTTTACCAGCAAACTTATTTTTAATTTCATCTACAAGTACCATCCGGACATTGGTCCCGAAGCATACATTGCCACCTTCCTGATTGTCCTGCTCAGTGGCAGCCTGATCATTGGGTCAAGAGTATATCGGGCCGCTACCGCTAATCCAGTCAATAATTTACGTTCAGAATAATTTTAGTCATGAACTTATCTATATCACTTGCCATGAAAAAACTACTGACAACTATCCTGTTTGCCGCGGCCTTTTCCGCTGCTTATGCTCAAAACAACCAAACCGAAGACCTGGTGGCCGTCAAGCAGGCCTGCTTCAACTATATTGATGCTTTTTATAAAGTAGACACCACGCTGGCGTACCAGAGTATTCACCCGAGCCTGCAGAAGCGGGGCTTCTCGTATAGCACGAAGGAAAATAATTACTCCAGACAGCTGGAAATGCCGTTTCCGGCGCTGATTAGCCTGGCCAAAGTGTGGAACAAAGACGGCAACCGTACCAACGCGCAGTCGCCGCGGGAGGTGGAAGTATTCGAGATAGCCGACAAGACGGCATCAGCCAGGGTAAAGGCCGTGTGGGGCATTGACTACATCCACCTCATGAAGGAGAATGGTACCTGGTACATTGTAAATGTGCTGTGGCAGTCGCCGCCCAAGTTTACGCAGCAGCCCCGGCAGTAGAGACGCAAAAACCCTGCGTTTCTTCACCGTGACTCGTAGGGATACAGGTCACGGTGAAGAAACTTGGGCCCAAGATATCAGAAAAAAGAACTAACAGCTAACAGCTAATAGCTAACGCCTAACCACCTAACGCAGCCATGATAAAGAACAATCTAAAAATCGCTTCACGGATACTCTGGAAAAACAAACTTTTTTCAGTAGTCAATATACTGAGCTTGTCATTGAGTATGGCGGTAGGTGTTATTCTTTTTACAGGCCTACAAGCCACTTTTGATACAGACCATTTTCATCCAAAATTAAATCAAATAGTGCGAATACTAACGCAGGAAACAAATGAGGGTGAGCAAACCAAATGGGCAACAGCTCCATTGCCATTGGCGACTCAAATCGAAAGCATCTCTCTGGTTGAACAAACGGTAAAAGTTCGTCTGGCAGGAAAATATAACTTGCAAACAGACAAGGGTGATGTACCTGTTGACATAAAATTTTCAGAGCCTTCTTTTTTTGAAGTTTTTGGCTTTAAATTATTGTCAGGTAATGCACAAAGCCTTACCAATAACAACACTTCTCTTTTTTTAAATGAAAAAACAGCAGAAAAAATATTTGGCAGCACCAATGTTTTAGGACAAACTGTTCAATTTGAAAATTTAGGTTCTTATACCGTTGAGGGAATTATCCAGGACCCGCCTTTGGAAACACATCTACGCATTGAGGCAATGTTATCTATCAGTTCTGCTGAAATTCTTGAAAAAAAAGGAGCAATTAGTACTATTTCACAAAATTGGGGAGACTTCAAGAGTTCAGCAATTTACGCACGTTTAAAATCAGAAGATAATGTAAAGCAGCTCAATACAACGCTCCAAAACTATAATCGGAAATTGGATAAGAGCAATCTTCAATTTTTGGCACAACCCATAGAAGATATTACCCCTGGAAACAAGGACATTAAAAATGACCGCAATGCAGGCACAGATTGGGATGGCATAAACACACAGCTATTATTAATTCTAGCCTTGACCGTTTTTGCTGCTTTCAACTACATCAGTTTGGCATTGGCGCGTGCCTTCTCCCGGGCGCAGGAAGTAGGTATTCGCAAAACGATAGGTGCTAAAAGAAGACAAATTATTGGTCAATTTCTACTGGAATCGACCATTGTTGCCCTATTTGCTTTGTTGTTTACAGTGCCATGTGTTACTATTTTAGCCCACTATATACCCGATATGGATGATGTGAGGTTTTCCTGGGATCCAATCTTAATTTTAGCCCTTTTAACCTACGCAGTTATCACAGGTTTAGTCGCTGGGGCATTTCCTTCATGGCTATTATCAGCGTTTCAGCCCATACAGACTTTGCGTAAAATGAAGAATATAAAGCTGTTCCGGGGTGTTGAAGTCTACAAAGCGTTGATTGTTGTACAATTTTCAGTGACCATCCTGTTTATGATATTGGTTGTCATAGTAGCCGATTATGATATAAAAAACAATGCAACCATTAGCTCAACCGTGCCATCCAATGTTCTGACACTGGATTTAAAAGGTGAAAAATATGACAATCTCCAAAACGAAATAAGTCAGTTAAGTCAGGTAGAAACGGCTTTGGCAACTAACTGGTATTACGAACCGATTAAAATGGGCAAAGATTCTGTAAGATTAAACGATAAAACTCTGGAAATAAATTACGTAAGTATTGATCCAAAAACAATTGAAACGGAAGGTATCAGCTTAAAATCCGGTCAAAATTTTCCTGAAAATATGCCCCAAAGTACGGAGCAATATGTGTTGGTGAATGAAGCTGCCGCAAAATTATTCGAATCTAAATCGGAGAATTTAGTGGGGCAAAATCTAGTACTGGACTCTGCCTATGTACAAGTTATTGGCATTATGCCCAATGAAACAATTGGTCAAGTAACCCCTTTGATGTATCGGTATTTACCAAATGAAATAGCCACCTTGACCATTAAAATAAAGCCAAATACAGATTTGGAAGTGACCAAAGCCATTCAGTCCTTATGGAAAAATAATTTTCCTGAAAAAACAGCAAATCTTTATAACTTAAAAGAGCACCGTTATTCAGGAGAAATCAGTGGAGAAATGGAAATTTTTGGAGGCGCTGCCCTGATTGTCATGATAATCGCTGCTTTGGGTATTTTAGGCATAGCAAGTTATTCCGTAGAAACACGCACCAAAGAGTTGGGTATACGAAAAGTAATGGGAGCAAATAACCTAAAATTGGTGTGGATAGTTACCAGAAAATTTGGCATACTTATGCTAATTGCCGGGCTGATTGGCGCTCCATTGGGCTTGTTTTGCGGTGATTTATTAAGACAAGAAATGGGCAGTGAGCTTGATTTGGGTTTTATAAATTTGAGCCTGGGCTTTGGTTTGGTTGCCCTAGTCGGGCTACTGACTGTCCTCTCCCAAACCATTCGAGCGGGGCAAATTGAACCTGTGAAAGTTTTAAAAGCAGAGTAAAAAAGGTAGAACATTCTTTGGCAGGCTGTGACGATGGCGAGACAATTAATTCTATTCCGTGACACCATGACGACAATGTAACGACCGGCTACAAGTTGCGAGAAGAAGGGCACATGTTGCTAACAAAATGTTTCTGCAATGGTGCGGCGAGGTGTAAGCTATAAGTTTTTTATCTCCGTTCTACGTTTGGTTTCGTGGGACAGGACGCGGCTTCGGAAGCGCACCACTGCAGAAACACAAACGGACAACAGTTACTCCAGACAGCTGGAAATGCCGTTTCCGGCGCTGATTAGTCTGGCCAAAGTATGGAACAAGGACGGCAACCGTACCAACGCGCAGTCGCCGCCCAAGTTTTCACAGCAGCCCCGGCAGTAGCCCGGGGAGGGATAATACCCAACGCAGAGACACAAAAAAGCATAAAGCCTAACGCATACAGCCTACAGCTCATGTTAACAAACTACCTGAAAATAGCGCTTAGAAATCTGTGGCGACACCGGGGGTTCACGGTCATTACCGTGGGGGGGCTGGCTATTGGTCTAGCGGCCTGTTTGCTGATTATGCAGTACGTGTGGTTTGAGAAGAGCTACGACCGGCAAAGTCCTTATGCGAACGACATCTGGCGTATCTACACCGAGAACTACACCAACGGTACCGTAGAGAGCCGCGATGCCAACTCGCACAGCGCCATCGGGCCAGCCCTAAAGGCTGAGGTACCGGAGGTAGTGGATTATACCCGTATTTACAGCGCCCGTGACCTGGCCGCCTTCCGGGGCACGACACCGCTGCTCCAGAAAAGCGCCTACGCCGTAGACGAAGGCTTCCTGCGGATGTTTCCGTACCGGACTATCTATGGCCGGGCAGAAGGGGCGCTGACAAAGCCTAATACCATATTACTTACTGAATCAACGGCCCGGCGGTACTTCGGCAACCGCAATCCGGTGGGTCAGACGCTGCGCCTGGCCGGGGGCTGGTTCACCGGCCTGCACACCGTAACGGCCGTGGTAGAGGACGTGCCACCCAACACGCACTTCAAGTTTGAGATGCTGCTGTCGTACCAGACGCTCTACAGCGCGGGCCACGAGGACAACTGGGATAACTACTGGGACTATAACTACTTTCAACTCCGTCCCGACGCTAATTCGGAACGGGTACAGGCTAAACTGGCTGAACTCAATGAGAAGTACCTGAGCAAAAGCAGTCTTCGGCTCCAGATGCAGCCCCTGACAAACATCCACCTCCACTCGGACCTGACCTACGAGCACGAGCCCAACGGCAGCGCCCGTATTGTTTACTTTCTGGTATTGCTGGCGGTGGTCATCCTGCTGATTGCCTGGATTAACTACAGCAATCTCACCACGGCCCGCTCGCTAACCCGGGCCAAAGAGGTTGGTCTGCGCAAAACCATCGGTGCCGGACGAAGCCAGCTCATCGGGCAGTTCCTGGCCGAGGCATTTCTCATTAATGCGCTGGCGGTAGGAGGGGCAATTCTGCTCACGCAAAGCTTCGGGGCGACCTTCGATGAACTGACGGGGCGACCCCTGTCAGGAAGTGGCTTTGCCCAAACCCCATTCTATGCAGGAGTACTTGTAAGTCTTTTTGTGCTGAGCGTGCTGGGGTCAGGTACCTATCCGGCGCTGGTCTTGTCGGGCTACCGGCCGCTCTCTATGCTGCAAGGCAGCTTTGCCCGCTCGGGGCAGGGGGTAGCGTTGCGGCGGGTACTCGTGGTGGTTCAGTTGGTGTGTACGGTCGTGATGCTGGTAGCGACGATGACCATTTACCGGCAATTAATCTACATAGAGCACCACGACCTGGGCCTCACAACCGACCAGATGCTGGTGGTAAAAGCGCCCCTGCACGACTACCGTGAGGACTCTATCTACCAGACCCGGTTTGATATATTCCGGGCGGAGGCGGAGCAACTGCCGGGCGTGCAACAGATGGCGACGTCGTCGGTGGTACCCGGCGACGGCATCAACCAGATTGGTGGTACCAGCGAAGGGGTGTACTGGAAGAAAAATATCACCGACCAGAAACAGACCTTTTACTTCGTCAACGTGGATGAACATTTTATGGATACCTACGGCGTAAAACGGTTGGCCGGAGAGTCATTCAGAGGGCAAAGTCCTCAGTGGCGGAGCCGGTACATCATCAACCGGGCGGCGCTGAAGGCCATGGGCTTTTCTTCGCCCGAGGCCGCCGTGGGCGAGGCTTTGGTATTCGGAGGAAGCGAAGCCAGCCGGGAGAATGATAAGCAGATTGTGGGGGTAGTGGAAGATTTCCACATTGAATCGCTCAAACAACCCACCCGCCCCACGCTGTACCTGTGCGCTCCGTCGAGCCAGATGTCTTACTTCTCGCTGAAACTCGACACCCGGCAGTATAGCCGTAGTATCGACCAGCTTGGTAGCCTGTGGAAGCAGCTCTATCCCGACAGTCCTTTTGAGTACTTTTTTCTGGACCAGAAGTTCGACGAGCAGTACCGTGCCGAACGCCGGTTTAGCTGGCTGTTCAGTCTGTTTACGGGACTGGCGGTACTGGTGGCTTGTCTTGGATTGTTTGGTCTGGCTGCCTTTACAGCCGAGCAACGTACGAAGGAGATTGGCATCCGGAAGGTACTTGGGGCGTCGGTAAAGAGTATTATAGCCCTGCTTTCCCGTGATTTCCTGGTATTGGTCTTAATAGCCATAGTGGTAGCTACACCAATGGCCTGGTACGTGATGGACCAGTGGCTGCAGGACTTTGCCTACCGGATTACCCTGTCCTGGTGGGTGTTCCTGGCAGCAGGAGTACTTACTGCCGCCATTGCGCTGCTGACGGTAAGTTTCCAAAGTATAAAGGCTGCCCTGACGAATCCGGTGAAGTCGCTGCGGAGCGAGTGAAAAGTTAAAAATGAAAAGCGGAGCGCTCCTCCGGGAGGCGCTCCTCCGGGAGGCGCTCTTCTGGGAGGCCACCTTTTAACCTTTAAATTAATTTATACTTAACCTTTTAATAATTAACACGTATGAGCCACATAGCTATCCCCATTCCTCCGCTTCCAGGCAAGCAGGAGATTGAAGTTGAAGTTACGATCAATGGTCAGAAGCATCAGCTGCACTACCGCGTGGAGCTGTTTTACTGGGACGACTGTAGCAATCCCCAGGGCCACCGCGCCGACTGCATCAGCGAGATGTTGTCGCACCACGATCCCGACTGGACGGTATACTATATCGGGGCACCAACCGATGAATTTGTGCCCATTACCTTTGTCAAGAAAGAGAGCCGGCGGTATTTGCAGGGGGCAACGGCTTAAAAAACTCCCGGCTATTATGCTGGGGACCGGAACCGGGGCAAGTACCTAAGGGCCAGTTGGAGCTTTTTGTCGCGCAGGATTATTTATCTGTTTCTAAAAGTGCTCATTTATGAGCACTTTTTTTATTGTCAGGAGCCGGACAGGGACAGGAAGGGTAGGGATGAAAAAATGCGGCTGGAACTATGGGTTTTTTTACGAATGGTACTTTAGAAAGAAGCATGAAAGTGCCTGATTTCAAGGAAATAGGAAGCAAGCAAGGGGATAGGTAGCTGTTGCCGGAAAGGTTACCTGAAAATAATGAAAAATGTTTTATTTATACAGTAGGAAATAGGTTAGAAAATCTTATCATTGAATTATTAAAAGATTTTGTAGCATTATGAGTAAAACAGTTACCCTACGAAAAGGCTACGATATTAATCTTATCGGTAAGGCCGCTTATACCCTCACACCACAGCCAGACTTAGCTATTATTGCCGTCAAACCAACTGATTTTAAGTCAGTTGTTCCGAAGCTTATGGTGGAGGTGGGGGATGAGGTATTGGCAGGCCAGCCCGTATTTTTTGATAAAAATAACCCTGCCATAAAGGTGGTTTCTCCCGTAAGTGGGGAGGTCGTGGAAGTAGTTCGCGGAGCCAAGCGGCGCATCATGGAAATACGGATTATGCCGGACCAGGATGAACGTCGTTACGTTAATTTTACTCCCGCTAATCCAATAGAACTTTCCCGTGAAGCCATCATAGAACGATTGCTGGAAAGTGGCTGCTGGAGCTACCTCCGGCAGCGCCCTTACGACCTGATTGCCAGCCCCGAAGGCCATCCGAAAGGTATATTTGTTTCGTGCTTTGACACCGCTCCGCTGGCACCCGACCTGGGGTACGTACTGCAGCAGGAAAGTGATAATTTTAATACGGGCCTGGCGGTGCTGGCGCAGCTGGCTTCCGGCAAGCTGCACCTGAGCCTGAGGCCCAACGAAAAGCTGACGGAAAAAGAACTGGCCGGCGTACCTTCTGAAAACATCCATTACTTCCAGGGGCCGCACCCGGCCGGCAACGTTGGCGTACAGATTCACCACCTGTCGCCCATCCGTAAAGATGAAGTAGCCTGGTACGTGCATCCGCAGGATGTCGTCATCATAGGGCGGCTGTTCAGCGAAGGACGCTACCGCGCCGACCGCATAGTAGCCCTGACGGGTAGCTGTGTAGAGGACCCCCAATACTTTAGAGTAATAAGCGGACAACGGCTCAGCGCTATCCTGGAAAATCGCCTGAAAGGAGAGCGCGTACGTATCATTCAGGGAAACATACTGACCGGCGCTACTTCGTCAAACGAAGATTTTCTGTCGCATTATGCGAACCAGATCACGGTGGTACCCGAAGGCGATCAGCCGGAATTTCTGGGATGGCTGTTGCCGGGCGTCAATAAGCTGAGCCTGTCGCGGACGTACTTATCGTGGTTGTTTCCCAAGCGTAATTATGAGCTCGACACCAACATGCACGGGGAGGAGCGGGCCTTTGTGATGACCGGGCAGTACGACAAGGTACTACCCATGGATATCCTGCCCGTAATGCTGCTGAAAGCCATTCTGGCCCGCGATATTGAGCGCATGGAGCAGCTGGGGATTTATGAAGTATCGGAGGAAGATTTCGCGCTGTGCGAATTTGTGTGTACCTCCAAGATTGATGTACAGCGTATCATCGCTGAGGGGCTGGAGTACGTCCGCCTCGAAGGGTAACAGACCCTGATTGTAACGTACAGCAGTATTTTGATAGGAATTATCTGAATCGGTAACTCATAGCCTGATCCCTGACGGGAGAAGACCCTGGGTATATAGCTTACCAGATTGCCAGAATTCGCGTAACCCGCCGGGACAATTGGTCCCCTGACGGTACTATGACCTATTTGAAACCCAAAGACTGCCTGTGCCCGTGAAACAAATCCGTACCCTAGTCGACACCGTAAAGCCACACTTCAAAGAAGGTGGTCGCCTCGAAAAGCTTCATCCGGCTTTTGATGCTCTGGAAACCTTCCTGTTTGTACCCGGTCATACCAGCGACAACGGGGTACACATCCGCGACGCCATGGACCTGAAACGCACCATGTTTACAGTGGTGGTGGCCATGATACCTACGCTGCTGTTCGGTATGTGGAACGTAGGCAACCAGCACTACCTGGCCTACGGCATGCAGGTTTCCTTTCTGGACAATTTTCTCTTCGGCGCTCAGAAGGTACTTCCCATTGTTATTGTATCCTACGCCGTGGGGCTGGGGGTTGAATTTATTTTTGCGGTGCTGCGGGGGCATCAGGTAAGCGAAGGGTACCTGGTGACGGGCCTGCTGATTCCGCTGACCCTGCCCGTCACCATTCCCCTCTGGATGGTAGGCCTGGCGGCTATTTTCTGTACCGTACTGGGCAAGGAAATATTTGGCGGTACGGGTATGAATTTCATGAATCCGGCGCTGCTGGCCCGGGCTTTCCTGTTTTTTGCCTTCCCGGCCTACATGACCGGCGACGTATGGGTAGACCTTTCGCCCGAGCCCGGCTATGCCCTGGTTGACGCCTACTCCGGCGCTACCAGCCTGGTAGCCTTTGACACCAACTACGCCAATACCCCCTCGGTGGCGAATATGTTCTGGGGCTTTGAGGCGGGCTCCATCGGCGAAACCAGCGCCTTTGCCTGTCTGCTGGGGGCAATACTGCTCATTGTAACAGGGGTAGGGAGCTGGAAAATCATAGTATCCTGCGTGCTGGGAGTACTGGGGATGGGGCTACTGCTGAACGGCCTGGCGCCGGTTGATGTACCTACCCACGCCATGCACACCCCGGCCTATTACCACCTGCTCATGGGCGGCTTCGCGTTTGGGGCCGTGTACATGGCGACTGATCCCGTGAGTGCGGCGCATACCGAAAAGGGTAAGTGGGTATACGGAATCCTGATCGGAGCATTTACGGTGGTACTGCGGGTATTCAATCCAGCTTATCCGGAAGGGGTGATGCTGGCTATTCTGCTGATGAATGTATTCGCGCCCCTGATCGATCATGTAGTAGTGGAACAACACATCAAAAAACGCCTCAAACGTGCATAGCAACCAATATACCCTTATATATGCCGCCGTACTGTCAATAGTAACGGCGGTGATTCTGGCCGTAACCGCCGAGGGCCTGCGGCCCGCCCAGGAAATCAACGTCGCGCTGGATACCAAGTCTAATATTCTGAAAGCCGTCCGGCTCGACCTGTCGGAGCGGCAGGAGATTGAGCAAACGTATTCAAGCCGCATTGAAGAGTTGGTACTTAATGCCTCCGGTGAAAAGCTGGAAAACGTAGCGGCTACTTCCATTGACATGAAAGAAGAAAACGATAAAGACTGGAAAGAACGCCGGCTGCCGCTGTACATCTATACCGGCGAAAACCAGGAGAAGTACTTCATTGTTCCGGTGCGTGGCGTGGGGCTTTGGGGGCCTATCTGGGGGTACCTTTCGCTCGAAAGCGACTTCAATACCATCTACGGTGCCTTCTTTGACCACAAAGGCGAAACCCCCGGTTTGGGCGCTGAGATTTCCGAAAAGGCCTTTCAGGACCAGTTCAGAGGTAAAAAGATCATGACGGACGACGGGCAGTTTGTGTCGGTGAGCGTAATCAAGAAAACCGACAAACTCGAATACGGCCAAATGTACCGGGTAGATGCCATTTCGGGCGGGACCATTACCTCGCGCGGCACAGACCAGATGATCAAAGATGGACTGGCTCCCTACCTGACCTATTTTGAAAAAATAAAGAGTTCCGGTGCTCTGGTGAGTGCCAATCAACCTAAGTAAGAGAGTCAGTAAGTTATGTATAAGCTAATTATGTAATTGACTATGAACGAAGAAGAAGAACTAACCACCCTGAGGGAAGAGGCGGCCCCGCCGCTGGCGGTTCCGGTGAAGAAGAAAGAGGCGCTTTTTTCCAAAAAAAATATCCAGACCCTGCGGGACCCACTGGACGACACCAATCCGGTAACCGTACAGGTACTGGGTATCTGCTCGGCCCTGGCCGTAACGGTGCAGGTAAAGCCGGCGCTGATCATGACGCTCGGAGTTATTTTTGTCGTTGCCTTTTCCAATCTCATTATTTCCCTGCTCCGCCGTACCATACCCAACCGGATCCGGATAATTGTGCAGTTAATAGTAGTGGCGTTGCTCGTGACTATTGTGGACCAGTTGCTGAAAGCCTTCATGTTCGACATCAGTAAAAAGTTGTCGGTATTTGTCGGACTCATCATTACCAACTGCATTGTAATGGGACGACTGGAAGCTTTTGCCCTGGGGCAGAAACCCTGGCCTTCGTTTCTGGACGGGGTCGGCAACGGCCTTGGCTACGGACTAATCCTGATTATGGTCGCGTTTTTCCGGGAGTTATTCGGGGCAGGTACCTTGTTTGGCTACAAGGTAATACCGCAGTGGGTGTACGATATGGGCTACGTCAACAACGGCCTGATGGTACTGCCCCCGGCGGCGCTGTTTGTGATCGGGATCTATATCTGGTGGCAGCGCAGCCGAAAACCCAAGCTCGTGAATGTGTCCTGACAGGCTACTACTATTGCCTGATTGCTGGTAAGTACCTGGGCAGAGTAGCTGCTCAGTTTGTCAAATTTTCAACTAAGCTATGGGCTACCTGGCTAACTTCTAACAGCTACTATGAAAGAGCTAATCAATATTTTCATCCGGGCTATTTTTATTGAGAATGTCATCTTCGCCTTTTTTCTGGGGATGTGTTCGTTCCTGGCCGTATCCAAAAAAATCAAAACCGCCTTCGGGCTGGGGCTGGCGGTTATTTTCGTGATGCTGCTGACTACCCCGCTCAACTACCTTATCCTGACTTATATGTTGGGTGAAGGTGCCCTGGCGTGGGTACATCCGTCGCTGGCCTCAGTCGACCTGACCTTCCTGGCCTTTATCCTGTTTATATCTACCATCGCGGGTGCCGTGCAACTGGTCGAGATGTCCGTGGAGAAGTTTGTGCCGGTCCTGTACGCGTCGCTGGGTATTTTTCTCCCGCTCATTACCGTTAACTGCTCCATCCTGGGTACTTCGCTGTTTATGCAGGAGCGGCAGTATACCTTCCTGGAAACGACCGTGTTTTCGCTCGGGGCCGGTATCGGGTTTTTTCTGGCCATTGTACTGCTGGCGGGTATCCGGGAGCGGCTTCGCTATTCCAACATTCCGGAGCCCCTGCAGGGGCTGGGTATCGCCATGATTATTACGGCGCTGATGGGTATGGCTTTCTTAAGTTTTTCCGGAATTCAACTTTGATCCCCTATGCTACCAGTTCTTTCATCCAGTGTTATCGTATTTATCCTCATCATTCTGGTTCTGGCCTTTATGATTCTGGTGGCCAAGGAACGGCTGCTACCTCAGGGGGACGTGGCTATTGTCATTAACGGAAATCAGGAAACGCCTATCATCGTCAAGCCCGGTGCGACGCTGCTGTCTACCCTGGCCGACCAGAAAATATTCCTGGCTTCGGCCTGCGGTGGGGGAGGTACCTGCGCCATGTGCAAGTGCCAGATTTACGAAGGAGGCGGGGAGGTACTTCCCACCGAAACCAACCACCTCAACCGGCGGCAGGTTCAGGACCATATCCGGCTGGCCTGTCAGGTAAAGGTGAAGGACGATATGACCATCAGGGTACCGGATGAAGTATTCGGAGTAAAAAAACTGGAATGTACCGTTTCCTCCAACTACAACGTGGCTACTTTCATCAAAGAATTTGAGGTAAAGCTGCCCGAGGGCGAACACCTGGACTTTGAAGCCGGCGGCTATATTCAGATTGACGTTCCGGAAACGGCCGTGGATTACAAAAATATGGACATTACGGCCCACCCGCTCTACCACGATTCGCCCACGAAGTTCAAGGAAGACTGGGACAAATTTGGCTTGTGGCCCCTCCGCATGGTCAACGACGAACCGCTCTTCCGGGCCTACTCCATGGCCAACCACCCCGCCGAAGGCAACATCGTAAAGCTGACCGTCCGGATTGCCACGCCGCCCTTCGACCGCGCCCGCAATGGGTGGATGGACGTAAACCCGGGGGTAGCTTCCTCCTATATTTTCAATCTGAAACCCGGCGACAAGGTAACGATTTCGGGACCCTACGGTGAATTTTTTATCAAAGAAACCGACCGCGAAATGCTGTACGTGGGCGGAGGCGCGGGTATGGCACCCATGCGCTCGCACTTGTTCCACCTGTTCCATACGCTCCGGACCAAACGGAAGGTAACGTTCTTTTACGGCGGCCGTACCCGTAAAGAGCTGTTCTACATTGATGAGTTTCGGCAGATTGAAAAAGAATTTCCTAATTTCAAGTTTGTAGTAGCGCTGGACGGCCCCTTGCCGGAAGATAACTGGACCGTCAAAAAAGATATTGATGATCCGGAAGGCGACGGCTTTATCGGGTTTGTGCACAATGTGGTTATCAAAGAATTCCTGGCGAAGCATCCGGCCCCCGAAGACCTGGAAGTGTACTTCTGCGGTCCGCCCATGATGAACCAGTCAGTACTCAAAATGGCGGACGACTGGGGTATCCCTTCCGAGAACGTGGCCTTTGATGATTTTGGTGGTTAATGAAGTTAAAGTTTATCTGTGTTATAATAGTAATCTGGGCGGGGTTGCTGGCAGGGTGCCAGTCTACCCGGAAGAACTATACGCACCTCGAAGGGCAGGCCCAGGGTACTACCTTCCGGATCGTTTATAACGATTCGTTAGCCAGAGACTATTCGCATGCTGTGGACAGCCTTTTTCGGGTGATTGACCACAGTATGTCGCTCTGGGATAGTACTTCCGTCATTAGTGGCTTCAATGCCAACCGCTCCTATGTACGCGCTGATCCGCATTTTACAACTGTGTTCCGGCGGGCGCAGGAAGTAGCAGCCGACACCGAAGGGTACTTCGACCCTACCGTGGGGCCGCTGGTAAAAGCGTGGGGATTTAGCTACAAAAAAGGCCTGCCCCAACCCGACTCGGCCCGGGTAGATAGTCTGCTCCGATGGGTAGGATACCAGAGGACACGGCTGGAAGAGGGCAGGTTGCTGAAAGATATTTCCGGAATAGAAATTGATTTCAACGCCATCGCCCAGGGCTATACGGTAGACGTTATCGCCGGGTTTTTCAAAAGCAAAGGCATCAAAAACTACCTGGTCGAGGTGGGGGGTGAAGTACGGGCCGAGGGTGAGAACGAACGCGGCGAAACCTGGCACATCGGCATCGACAAGCCCACCGATAAGGGCGAGGCGGGTCGTCCTCTACAGACGGTAGTACCCCTCAGCGGGCGTGCACTGGCTACTTCGGGCAGCTACCGCAAGTTCGTTGAGCGCGACGGCCGCCGGTACAGCCACGCTATTGACCCGCACACGGGCTACCCCATTACCCACCGCTTATTAAGTATCTCGGTTATTGCCGACGACTGCATGACCGCCGACGCCTACGCTACGGCCTTTCTGGTGATGGGACTGGAAAAAGCCCTGCCGATTGCCAAAGCGCGTAATCTGGAACTTTACGGAATTTACGAAGGAGATGAAGGTACCTTACAGACCTACAGTACGCCGGGATTCGTGGAGGAGAAGGAGTGAGTGTAGAATGCTGAATTGGCTTCGGACGAGGGATGAGGAAAATGAGACAGTGCAGCCTTCGCTTTTCACTCTTCGCTTTTCACCAGATCCTCCTGCTTCTCGCAGGCTTCCCCCGCTTTTCGCCCGCATACCCCGCAGGCAGCGCCATCTTTCCGGAGGTAGGGATTGTTGTTGGCGCAGGTACCCCTGAACTCCCCATTCTTGACAAAGAGCAGGCGCAGACTGAACAGGAAAAATCCGATCAGCACCAGCACCACCGATACAATGAGGACAGGAACCATAGCTTTCTTTTTTAGTAAATATAAAGCTATTTGCCTTAAATAAAAATTTAATAATTATCCTATAACTATTTGGATTATATGTAGCCATTGCCTATATTCGGCAGATTCTTCTTCTCCCTTACCTTCTCAAAATGAAACTGTTATGATTTCAGTAAAAAAATTATTGGATGACAAGCCTACCTCCGTCGTATGGAGCGTAGCGCCGGAAACTTCGGTCATTGATACCCTGCTGTTCATGTCCGAGAAAAACATCGGGGCCGTGGTGGTACTGGACGGTGAAAGACTGGCGGGTATTTTTTCCGAGCGCGACTACGCCCGCAAAGGAATCATTCAGGGGCGCAAAGCCAAAAGCACGCCCATCAGCGAGGTTATGACGGCGCACGTATTTACCGTGTCGGCCGACATGGGTATTCAGGAGTGTATGAAAATGTTCAGCGAAAAAAAGATCCGGCACCTGCCCGTGGTCGATCAGGAAAAGGTAGTAGGCGTACTGAGCATTGGCGACATAGTTAACTCCATTATGTACGAACAGCGGCAGCACATACAGTTTCTGGAGCAGTACATTACCCACGCCTGAGACTTATCGTAATTACTCTACTTCTCCCTTTCAGTATCTGATTCCATTTAGGTCATCTAATCGGCAGGTGACCTTTTTGGCTATGGTCTGTTTTGTAAGCCACTTTTCCCACTTTTCTGGTTTAAAATTTTTAGCAGCTATTCCAACCAATGGGAGCTGGCAAGAATCTTTAGAGAAATCAGAAATAAAAGGAGGTTAACCTATGAAAATGAAAGGAGGTGAAACTATGAAGCCGTTTTCGAGAATAAGCGTATTGGTACTAATGCTGGTTGGCAGTTTCCTGGGCTGTCAACAAGAGGAGGTGGTGGCAGATTGTCAGGAAAAGCCGCGGGGCGACGAAATCTGTTATCAGATATATGCTCCGGTGTGTGGGTGCAACGGAAAAACCTATTCAAACGATTGTGAGGCCCTGGCCGTAGGTATTACCCGCTTTACCAAAGGGGCCTGCGCCGCCGCCGATTAGTTTTGTTTTACTAATGTTTGACTCTTAAATAATAGCCGTGATGAAAGTCTTAATTCTTATGTTTGGTTTGCTGGCCTGGGTAAGTTGCCAGGAAAATGAAGTACCCTTAGAAAATGTGGTAGAAACGGAAGCTACCATTGTTAGTAACCTGGCGGCCGACGGTTGCGACTGGCACATTGAAGTACAGCCGGGTAAAGAAGCCAATTTTCAAAATTACGTACCCACCAAAGCTACGGAAAGTAAAGTGAAAGCGGCGGTGCCGGAATGGAAAACCCAGAACAGCTACAGCTTTACGCCCATTACCATTAAGTACCGCGCCACCAGTGGCACCCAAAAGGTACAGTGCGGCTGGGGAAAAACGGGTGAATTTACCGAAATTGAAGTACTTGAAATCAAAAAGAAATAGCAGAAACTACTGTTCGTCTGCGTACAGAAAGTGTCCGATACCGGGCACTTTTTTATTTTGTATTTTACTTAAAAAATTGTTAATCAAGTACTTGTACTTAAAGGTATAGTTGTTTTAATAAGGAGAAGAGAGAAAATAATAAGCGGTAAAGCAACCTACCGCTCCATTTTTACATCTTTCCAAAAATAACCAAACAACAACCATGAAAAATAAAGCTGTACTTGTACTTCTGTTGGCCCTGGTAGCCACTTTTGCGGCCTACGCCCAATCCAACAAAGAAACTCCCTACTCGACCAAAACCTTTTCGGGCTCCCTGAGCAACCTGCGCGTGGAAACCTCCGGCGGCTCCATTGCGGTGGAAGGTACCAACAGCAACGGCGTTAAGGTCGATATGTACGTGCAGGCCAACAACTGGAACGGCCGTGACAACCTGAGCCAGGCCGAGCTGGAAGATCGCCTCAAAGAGTATGAGATTGATATCCGTACCGAAGGCAGTACCGTAATCGCCACCGCCAAACGCCGCAACCGTGACAACAACGACTGGAAGCGCGGACTTTCTATCGGTTTCAAAGTATATACCCCCCGTACCATGCAGACCAACCTCCGCACCAGCGGCGGCAGCATCCGGATCGCCTCCCTGACGGGCGAGCAGAATTTTACCACCAGCGGCGGCAGCATAAAGGTACATGACCTGGATGGCGTAGTGCGCGGACGTACCTCCGGCGGTAGCATAGAGGTAGACAAATGTACCAAAGACGTGGAACTGACCACGAGCGGAGGCAGTATCAGAGCGAATGATCTGAACGGAAAAATTGCCCTTAAAACATCAGGCGGTAGCATTACGCTTAATAACCTGGATGGTGACATCGAGGCTATGACCAGCGGGGGTAGTATCAAAGGGGACGCCATCAAAGGCGCACTCAATACCAGTACTTCGGGTGGGTCTATTCGGCTGGCTAAGGTTGCCGGCAGCCTGAGAGCCAGCACCAGCGCGGGGGCCATCGAAGTAGATTTTGACCGCCTCGGCGACTACGTGACCCTGTCCACCTCGGCGGGTAGTGTGCGGGTACACATGCCCATGGACAAAGGACTGGACCTGGATCTGCGCGGTAACAAAGTAAATATAAATTCACCGCTCAAAAATTTCAACGGCCGCGCCGACAAAGACCGCGTGCAGGGTAGTATGAACGGCGGTGGCATTCCGGTAAAATTAACAGCCAACAGCGGTAGCGTATACGTGAATTAGGAATCAGATTAAATAAAGGTTTTATAGCCTGTTCACAGGCGAACAAAAGTGTCCGATTTCGGACACTTTTGTTTTTTATAGGCGGGTTAAAATGCTGATTATCAAAAGATAGTAAAGCTTGGCATAGCTTTTAATTAAAGTATAGTACCTGCCCGGGTGGAGCACTTTACAAATCCATCTATTAGCCATGAACATTTTCTCCGACAGGAGGACACTATCAACAAGTCTATCTATTTATTAGCCACAACTATTTTCACCATGCTGTTTAATTACGTAAAGATCGCCTGGAGAAACCTGATTCGTAACCAGGTCTACGCGCTGCTCAACGTAGCGGGTCTGTCGCTGGGGCTGGCCTGCGCCCTGCTGGTTTTCTGGTTTGTCCGGTTTCAAACCACCTTCGACGATTACCACGCCAACAGTGAACGTATTTACCAGGTAACCACGGAGTTTAAGTTTGACGGCAGCAGCTACTCGCGGGGGGTACCTCCGCCGATGTGGAAGGCCATGCGTACCGAGATGCCCAACCTCACCACCGCCATGTGCGTAGGAGCTTATGACCTGTTGCTGGCTACGCTCAACAGCGAAGGCAAGCCCGGGAAGAAGTTCAAGGAAGAAGGGTTAAGATCAGCCTACGTGCAACCCGAGTACTTCTCCATCTTTGACTATACCTGGCTGGTCAATGATGCGAAGCGGGCTCTGACCAAACCCAATACCATAGTACTTAGTGAGAAAATGGCCGAGAAGTACTTTGGCAAACAGGACCCCATCGGTAAAGTAATCCGGCTGGACAATCAGCTGGATCTGGAAGTAACGGGCATTGTCAGCAACCCCAGCCCCAACAGCGACCTGCCCTACGAGTTTTTTGTGTCCTTTGCTACCCTGGGCGCCAACCCCAAGTACCGGTACGGCGGCCCCGACCTGGAGCAGTGGGGGGGCGTTAACTCCAATACCTACTGCTTCACCCTGCTCCCCCCGAACACCAGCGTCACGCAGGTGCGGAAGCAACTGGAAGCACTCAACAAGAAGTACCACGGTGATGATTACAAGCAGTACTTTCACCACCTGGTACCCTACACCGACATGCACCACTCCGAGACCTACTACGGCTCCATGCCCATGAAGTGGATTTATATCATGGGTGCCATCGGTTTGTTTCTGATCGTAACGGCCTGCTTTAACTTTATCAATATGGCTACGGCGCAGGCGCTGCGCCGCTCCAAGGAAGTAGGTGTGCGCAAATCCATTGGCGGTACCCATTCGCAGGTATTCGTTCAGTTTCTGACTGAAACAACCCTTATTACGCTGGCGGCGCTGGTAGTTGGGGTGGGTATAGCCACCATGCTGCTGCCCAATATCGGCGAATGGCTCGATCAGGAAAACGGCTGGCCCGCCACCGTAGCCTGGAACGACGCTACTCTGTGGTTGTTTCTGTCGGGGCTTCTGGTGGTGGTGGTACTGCTGGCTGGTTCGTATCCGGGCTTAATACTGGCGGGCTTCCGGCCGGTACTGGCCCTGAAAGGTGCCGTCACTACCCGGCAAATCGGGGGTATGTCGGTACGTCGGGCCCTGATCGTGTTTCAGTTTGTGCTGATTCAGCTGCTGGTGATCTGTACGCTGGTGGTGAATAATCAGGTCGATTTTATGCTGAATAAATCCGTCGGCTACGAAACCAAAGGAATTGTGCAGATACCCGTACCCGCTCCGGACAAGGTAAACCAGGCTACTTTCCGAGAAAGGCTGCGGTCTATTCCCGGCGTAGCGGATGCCTCTTTCTGCCTGTTTATGCCCACCGACAATTCCAACAATACCTCCAACTTCCGTTTTGATACGCGCCAGAAAGACGAAGTGTGGCAGATGAATACCAAAAATGCCGACCACCACTATATCGAAACCTTTGGCCTGCAACTGATAGCCGGACAGAATATTCCCGAGAGCGATACCATCCGGGGGTACCTGATCAACGAAAAAGTAGTGGAACGATTGGG
The DNA here is from genome assembly GCF_035998675.1 of Telluribacter sp. NCBI lineage: Bacteria > Pseudomonadati > Bacteroidota > Cytophagia > Cytophagales > Spirosomataceae > Telluribacter > Telluribacter sp. The sequence continues at coordinate 54,457 of NZ_DASYHI010000013.1, read as the reverse complement.
ACTGAAGTCGCCCAGCGAGGCCGTAGGCAAAAATCTTAAATTATGGGGTACTACCGCGCCGATCTATGGGGTACTCAAGAATTGGAACAATACTTCCTTCCAGAACGACATTGACCCCGTAGCCATATTTACCTCCAAGAATATACACTATGCCTGCGGCGTAAAACTCAACACCGCCAACCTGCAGCAGACCATGCAGGCAGTGGAGAAACTCTGGAACGAGTACTTTCCCGACCACCTCTACGAGCAGAAATTCCTGGACCAGCGCATTGCCGAAAGTTACCAGCTCGAAAATGTGATGCTGAAACTCATCCGGGTATTTTCCTTCATTGCCATCTTAATAGGTTGCCTGGGCTTGTACGGTCTGGTGAAGTTTATGGCTTCGCAAAAAACCAAGGAAATAGGGGTGCGCAAAGTACTTGGGGCCAGCCTGGGTAGTATTCTGGCCTTGTTTGGCAAAGAAATCGTTGTCCTGATTGCCGTGGCTTTCCTGATTGCCGCGCCCGCGGGCTGGTACCTGATGAAAGCCTGGCTGGAAGACTACGAGTACAAGATACCCATTGGCGCCGGTATCATGCTGCTGGCCATTGCCCTGACGTTCCTGGTGGCCCTGATTACCGCCAGCTACGAATCGCTGAAAGCCGCTCTGATGAACCCGGTGAAAAGTTTAAAATCGGAGTAAAGCGGGAAAGGCGGCCGTAATGGCGGACCATCGCCGCGCGGCGGCCGCTTTTCTCAGGAAGAATACACGACCTCTTGCATTCAAATAACTAATACCTAACCGCTATTAGCTAACTACCTAATATAGCCATGATCAAGAATTACTTTAAAATTGCCTTTAGGAACTTAAAGCGTCACAAAGCCTACGCTTTTATCAACATTGCCGGTCTGGCGCTGGGTATTACCTGCGCGATCCTGATTTTTACGCTGGTGAAGTACCACCTGAGCTACGATACCTTTCACCCCAATTCGGACCGGATATACCGTGTTATTACCGAGTTTCATAGCGAAGAAGTGAGCTACTCGGGTGGCGTACCCGGCCCGCTGGGAAAGGCCTTTCGGAATGACTATACCTTTGCCGAAAAAGTAGCCCGCGTGATAGCTTACGAAAATCAGCTCCTGTCGCTGCCCCAGTCACGGGACAACAAGAAGTTTCAGGAAGAGCAGGGAGTGGCGTATGCTGATCCTGAGTTTTTTGAAGTTATGGATTTTCCACTGGTAAAAGGCGATAAGAAAACGGCTCTGTCCGAACCCAATACGGCTGTAATTACCCAAAGCGTAGCTACCCGGTACTTTGGCAATGAAAATCCCATCGGCCAGACCATCCGGCTCGACAATCGGTTCAACCACAAAGTGACGGGTGTTTTGCAGGATTTGCCCGCTACCACCGACCGCCGTCAGGAGATTTACCTTTCGTACGCTAACCTGAAAGACCAGAATGCCTGGCTGGCTGGCGACGATAGCTGGGGGGGCGTATTCAGCGGGATGAACTGCTTTGTGCTGCTAAAGCCGGGCGTGACGCAGGCTACGGTGGAGAAGGCCTTGCCGGCCATGTCCAAAAAGTACTACGACGCCGAAGGGGCCAAGGTGTTTCAGTTTAAGCTCCAGCCCATTTCTGATATCCACTTCAACCCGGACCTGGGTGGCTACGTAGAAAAGAAAAACCTGTGGGCGCTGGCGCTGGTGGGGCTGTTCCTGATTATTACCGCTTGTGTTAACTTTATAAATCTGGCCACGGCGCAGGCCCTGACCCGCGCCAAGGAAATAGGCGTACGCAAAGTACTGGGCGGTCTGCGCGCGCAGCTGTTCTGGCAGTTTATTTCCGAAACCGCCCTAATTACCCTGTTCGCGCTGGTCGTTGCCTTTGGTATGGCGCTGATAGCGCTGCCGTACGTCAATCAGCTTTTTGAATCGCAGATTTCTATCAATCTGTTTCAGGACTACTACCTGCTGACTTTTGTAGGGGTACTGCTGGTGGTAGTGGTTTTCTTCTCGGGCTCGTATCCGGGTTTGATTCTGGCGGGCTTCCAGCCCATGCAGGCGCTAAAGGGCAAATTAGCCCAGAAAAACGTAGGGGGTTTTAGCCTGCGGCGCGGACTGGTTATTACGCAGTTTGCCATTTCGCAGGTACTTATTATTGGTACTATCGTCATAGCCGACCAGATGCGCTACTCCAAGGAGTCGGATCTGGGCTTTAATAAAGATGCGGTGGTGATGCTGCCCGTGCCGGTCCGGGATGGGGCCAAGCTAAGTACCCTGCGCAGCCGGATTGAGCAGGTCGCGGGCGTAACCGGAAGCTCCTTTTGCTACCAGGCCCCGGCGGCTTCCTCCAACAGCAGCACCGGCCTCCGCTTCGACACCCGCACCGAAGACGAAGTATTTTCGATCAACATGAAGAATGCCGACGACCAGTACATACCTACTTTTGGTCTGAAACTGGTAGCGGGCCGCAACATTATTCCCTCCGACACCACCCGCGAATTTGTGGTAAACGAAATGCTGGTTAAGAAGCTGGGGCTAAAATCGCCGGAGGAGATTATTGGTAAGCAACTCAGCGTCAACGGAGGTACTATTACGGCCCCCATCGTAGGGGTAGTGAAGGATTTTTATAACTACTCGTTCCGGACCGACATCAGCCCGGTCTGCATCATGTCCGACATTAACCGGTACCAGAACTACGGCGTAAAAATTAACCTGGACAACGTAAAACCCACGCTGACGGCTATTGAAAAAATATGGAGTGAGACTTTCCCCGAATTTGTATACCGGCAGGAGTTTCTGGACGAGCGTATTGCCTCCTTCTACGAGCTGGACGCCATTATGCTGCGACTGATTCAGTTCTTTTCGGGGGTGGCTATCTTCATTGGCTGCCTGGGGCTATACGGTCTGATTTCGTTCATGGCGGTGCAGAAGACGAAAGAAATAGGTGTTCGCAAAGTACTGGGAGCCAGTGTGGAGAGCATTTTGTGGCTGTTTGGAAAAGAATTTGTGCGGTTGGTCATTATTGCCTTTGTAGTGGCGGCACCGCTGGCCTGGTGGGTCATGAATAAATGGCTGGCGGAGTTTAAGTATAAAATCGAAATCGGATTCGGCATATTTGCCCTGGCTATCACCGCTACACTGGTAATTGCCGGCCTTACGGTAGGGTACCGTTCATTTCGGGCCGCCGTTATGAATCCGGTGAAATCATTGAAAACGGAATAGAAGGAGAAAGGGAGGAAAGCAGGAAAGTAGTTTTCCTTTTTCCCATTCCTCCTTTCCTTCTTTCGTACCCTTTATCCTTAAAAAACTATGCTCCAGAACTACCTCAAAATCGCCTGGCGGAACCTGATTAAAAATCGGGTGCTGAGTAGCCTGAACATCCTAGGTATTACCATTGGTTTTGCCTGTTGTTTGCTGATTTTCACATATGTGCAGAATGAGCTAAGCTATGACCGATACCATAGCCGGAAAGACCGGATCTTTCGGCTAGCTACGGAGATGAAAAACTCTTCTTTTGAAAATGGAATTGCCAAAGTATCTGGCCCCTGGGGGCTTACTGCTCAGCTAACGATTCCGGAGATAGAGAAAGTAGTTCGATTTGTGTTTGCCAGCAAACTTGTATTGAACTACGATGAAAAGCAATTCTATGAATCTAATGGATTCTTTGCTGACGCCGGAGTTTTTAATGTTTTTAGCTGGAATTTGGAGGAGGGTAATCTGCAGAAAGCATTGAGTGAACCCAATACCATCATCCTTAGCCGTTCTATGGCCAATAAATATTTCGGCAATTCAGATCCCATTGGTAAGGTACTGCGTACGAATAACGAGGAAGAATATCGTGTAACTGGCGTCCTTGCAGATGTTCCCGCTAACTCGCACTTTACCTTCGACTACCTGATCTCGATGGCTACGCTTAAAGATCCGGAACAGCAGGATTGGGTACGATTCAATCATTTTTATACATATTTTTTGCTGAAGGATGGAGCTAGCTACCCGAAAGTGGAAGGTCAGCTTAAACACATGCTTACCCAAAACATGAAACCCGGGGAGGCTGATATGTATACACCCTTTTTACAGCCCCTCACCAGCATCCATTTGTACTCAAAGTTGTTCCGTGAAATAGGTACAGGAACTGATGTCAGGTACCTCTATATTTTCGGATTTGTAGGTCTATTTATTCTGTTGATTGCCAGCATTAACTTTATCAACCTAAGTACTGCACGGGCAAGTTTGCGGGCCAAAGAAGTAGGGGTCAGAAAAACCTCGGGAGCAGCAAAAAGTGCGCTAGTATACCAATTTCTCGCCGAGTCGCTGCTCACGAGTGTGTTGGCGGCGGTGCTGGCCATTGCGTTTGCTTACATTGGCCTGCACTTTCTAAACTCCTATTTTGGATGGAGCCTAAAATTTGATTTTCTGAATCCTGCATTGGTGAGTACCTGCCTGGTGATGATCCTCTTTGTTGGCATTATTTCGGGTAGCTATCCGGCATTTGTCATGTCAGCGTTTAATCCCATCAGAGCGTTGAGCGGGCAGGTGTCAGTAAGGAGTAATGCCTTCCTGAGAAGTGGCTTAGTAGTGTTTCAATTTGCTATTTCAGTATTTATGATTATCGCTACGCTGGTGATTATTAGTCAGCAGAAATTTATTCAAACCAAAAACCTGGGCTTTGATAAAGAACAGATTATTACCATTGAACTACCAGACCATTTGCAAACTCCTGAGAAAATTGAATACATAAAACAGGAACTTGAACAAACCAGGGGGGTAGTGCACATTTCGGCTTCGGGAAATCGTCCCGGAGGTAGTGACTATGGAATGCCGGTAGATATAAAGGGATTCACTCCTGCTACCATGCCTGCTATGCGGTGTCTGGTGGTGGACGAAGATTTTCTAAAAACCTACGACATTAAAATAGCCGAAGGGCGTGGTTTCTCCCGGAATTTTCCCAGTGATCGTCAGTCTTATCTGATCAACGAAACGGCGGCTAAAGCGTTGGGGTGGAAAAATCCTCTGCAACAAAAAATAGGCTTGAGTGCGGTGGGACGTCCGGAAGGCGATGTTATTGGGGTGGTAAAAGATTTTCATTTTAGATCTATGCACGAAGCCATTGCCCCGCTGTACATCTTTATGGAGCCTAGCTGGTTTTCACAGATTTCAATTAAACTGAATACCACTGAATTGCCCAAAACTCTTTCAGCTCTGGACACAAAATGGAAGCGAATAGTACCCGATGTTCCCTTTGCGTATTCGTTTTTCGACGAAGAGTTTGAGGCCCTGCATCAGTCCGAACAGCGCACTATGCAGATTGTTAGCTGGTTTACTATGATTGCCATTTTTGTTTCCTGCCTGGGGCTGTTTGGTATCACTACACTCTTGGCCGAGCAACGTACCAAAGAGATTGGTATTCGTAAAGTACTAGGTGCTTCCGTGACGGGTATCACCATGTTACTCAGTAAGGACTTCCTGGTACTTGTCCTAGTATCCGTTCTGATTGCCAGTCCGCTGGCGTGGTATTTCATGGATCAGTGGTTAGCTGACTTTGCTTACCGGATTTCTATTTCCTGGTGGATGTTTGCCGTAGCCGGAATATTGGCAGTTACCATTGCGCTGGTTACAGTTAGTTTTCAGGCTGTCAAAGCTGCGTTAATGAATCCGGTTAAATCGCTGCGGAGCGAGTGATAGATTAATGTTTAATTAAAAATGTGCGAAAGTGCCTGACGTAGAGACGCAAAATCCTGCGTCTCTGCCACCCATTTAAAAGCAATAGCTTACAGCATAAAGCCTACAGCAACAAAGAACCTATGCTACAAAACTACCTCAAAATCGCCTGGCGGAACCTGTTGAAGAACAAGGTCAACACCGCTATCAACATCGTCGGACTGGCTATCGGGATGGTCTGCTGTATTCTTATTGTGATGTACGTGGCAGATGAGCTGAGCTTTGACCGCTACTGGCCCAACGGCGAACGGATTTACCGCATGGCGCTGGAGCGTAAGTACCCCGACCGCGTGACGAAGTACGCTATTATCCCGCCTTCCTACGCCCAGGATGTGAAGCGCGAGCTACCCGAGGTAGAGGAGGCCGTGCGGCTGATTCAATTCGGGGGCAATGGTGTGGGCACCCTGATGAAGTACCAGGGGCAGACGCTGGAGGAGCGCAACGTGATGCTGGCCGATACCAGTTTTTTTCGGGTGTTTCAGGTACCGCTGCTGCAGGGCCAACCCGATCAGGTACTTAGCCGCCCCAATACGGTAGTACTGACGAAGAGTACCGCTGAGCGAATATTTAAAAAAGAAAATCCGGTGGGTAAAACCCTGGAAATAGTGCAGGGGCCACAGCTGGAGATAACAGGTGTATGCGAAGATTTGCCTGCTAATGTCCACTTCACCTTCGACTTTCTGGTAAGTACCAAAGGGTTTCCCTTTGCGGAGCAGGTCAACCATGTTGGTTTTGCCGCGGTAACCTACCTGCTGCTGAAACCCAACAGTGACCCGCAGGCCGTAGAAAGAAAGCTCCCCGCCCTGGTGGAAAAGTACGCCGCCGGGGAAATACAGCGTAGCTTTGGTGTTTCCTACCAGGATTACATTAAGGCAGGCAACGGCTACTACTACTTTCTGCAGCCGGCGCGGAATATCCACCTGGACTCTAACCTGGAAGCTGAACTAAGGCCCAACGGTAACCGTAAAATCGTTTATATATTTTCTGTTATTGCGGTATTTGTACTGCTCATTGCCTGCATCAACTTCATGAATCTGGCTACGGCGCGCTCGTCCGAGCGGGCGCGGGAAGTAGGTATCCGGAAAGCGCTGGGTTCGCACCGGAGCCAGCTGGCTATGCAGTTCCTGACCGAGTCGGTACTGCTGAGTTTGTTCAGTTTTGTGCTGTCGCTCCTGCTGGTACTATTGCTGCTGCCCTTTTTCAATGCGCTGGCCGAAAAGCAACTTCCGGCGGACTTCCTGATTCGCTGGGACACGCTGCCCCTCATGCTGCTGCTGGCGGTACTTATCGGTCTGGGGGCGGGCAGCTATCCGGCGGGGGTACTTTCTTCCTTTGAACCCATCAAGGTACTTAAAGGCAAATTTATGTCGACCAGCCAGGGCCACCTGCTGCGCAACGGGCTGGTGGTATTTCAGTTTTCCATTTCCATTATTCTCATCATCTGCACGCTGGTCGTGCTGACCCAGCTCAGGTACCTGCAGAACAAGGAACTGGGCTTTACCAAGGAGGCCGTGGTGAACCTACAGGGCGCGGGTTTCCTGGGGCCAAATACGGAGGCGTTCAAGCAGGAAGTCGGGCAGATAGCGGGCGTGGAAGCGGTAGGAGGTACCAACGCTACGCCAGGGTCGGAAGGCGGCTTTTTTGGAATTATTTTCCGGAAGGATGGTGAAACTGAAACCGTAACCGGCCGCGGTACCATAGCGGATGATGGGTACCTGCAGACCATGAAGATAAATATGCAGGCGGGCCGGGCGTTTTCCAAATCCTTTAATGATTCTTTGTCCGTGGTCATCAACGAAGAAGCTGCTAAGGAACTGGGGCTGACCGACCCCATTGGCAAGAAAATTCTGAGCCCAACGGACTTTGACGGCGCCGACGGTGCTGAGGTAGCCTATACCGTTGTAGGCGTTATGAAAAACTTTCACTACCAGTCGCTGCACCAGCGTATCGCACCGCTGTTCGTGCTGAACAACCGCTGGGTTGGCCGCTCCGACAACCGGATTGTCGTCCGTATCCAATCCGAAGATCCGCAGGCCCTAATTGCCCGTACTGAACAGATCTGGAAGAAGTACCTGCCCGAGCAGCCTTTCCACTATTCTTTTCTGGAATCGGACTGGGGCGCTCTTTACCGCTCCGAACAGGTATCGCAGCGGATATTCAGCCTTTTCTCGTTACTGGCTATTCTCATCGCCTGTATGGGTTTGCTGGGGCTGGCCATTTATATCATTCAGCAGCGAACCAAGGAAATCGGAATCCGGAAAGTACTGGGTGCTACGGTGGCCAGCATTGTGACCCTGCTTTCCATTGATTTTCTGAAGCTGGTACTAATTGCGCTTATCATTGCCGCACCGGTGGCCTGGTACGCCATGGACCGTTGGCTGCAGGACTTCGCCTACCGCATTGACATACCCTGGTGGGCCTTTGTGCTGGCGGGTGTACTGGCCGTACTCATTGCCTTCCTGACGGTAAGCTACCAGAGTATCCGGGCCGCCCTCATGAATCCGGTAAAATCATTGAAAACGGAATAGGAGGAGGAAAGGTTAGAAGGGAGGAAAGTGCCGAAAGCAGTTTACGTTTCTCCCTTTCTCCTTTCTCCTTAAATAAAAATAACCATGATTAATAACTACATCAAAATAGCCTGGCGGAATCTGGTGCGGAACCGTGCTTTTTCGGCCATCAACATCGTAGGACTGGCCCTGGGGCTGGCAACCTGTCTGCTCATTAGCCTGTACGTATTTGACGAGCTGAACTACGACCGCTACCATGAAAAAGCCGACCGGATTGTACGCGTGTACTTCCGTGGCTCCATGCAGGGCGGTACTATGAAAGAAGCGCATGTGATGCCACCCACCGCCCAGACACTCCGGGCCGAGTACCCCGAAGTAGAGGAAGCTACGCGCCTGCGTCAGGCTGGTTTCCCCCTCATTTCGCACGGCAACAAGCTTTTTCACGAGGAAAAAATGGCCTTCGTGGACCCCAACTTTTTTCAGGTATTTACCCTTCCTTTTGTGAAAGGTAATGTAAAAACCGCGCTGACTCAGCCCAACACTGTGGTACTGACCCGTGCTACGGCTGAAAAGTACTTCGGCAACGAAGACCCCATTGGCAAAACCCTTACCTTCAAAGACGGAAACGCGGTTTGTACCGTCACCGGCATTATTGAAGAAGTACCTGCCAACTCACATTTTCATTTTGATATTTTTGGTTCAATGGCCAGTCGGGCGGATGCCCGTTCCGACTCCTGGATGACGTCGGAGTACTTTACCTACCTGGTACTGCCCGAAGGCTACGACTACCGCAGGCTGGAAGCCAAGCTCCCGCAGGTGGTAGAGAAGTACATGGGGCCGCAGGTACAGCAGGCCTTCGGAATGACATTTGCGCAGTTTCGCGAAAAAGGCAACGAACTGGGCCTCTTCCTGCAACCGCTTACGGACATTCACCTGCACTCGGACTTCGCGTATGACCTGGGCGTAAACGGCGACATCCGCTACGTGTACATATTCGGAGCCATTGCCCTGTTTATGCTGCTGATTGCCTGCATCAATTTTATGAATTTATCTACGGCCGGTGCCTTCCGACGGGCGCAGGAGGTAGGGGTCCGGAAAGTAATGGGCTCTGACCGTTGGGCCCTGACCTGGCAGTTCCTGCTTGAGTCGCTGCTGCTTACTTCGCTGGCTCTGCTGCTGGCTCTGCTATTTGTGGGAATCTCCTTACCCCTATTCAACGAGCTGTCGGGTAAGGTACTTTCGCTGGGGCTGAGGGATATAAGCTGGCTACTGCCGACCCTGCTGGCTTTCGGCCTGGGAGTAGGGGTACTGGCGGGGAGCTACCCGGCCTTTTTCCTGTCTTCGTTCCAGCCCCTCAAGGTACTTAAAGGCGGCCAGCCCCGTGGGGCTGGCAGGTCGGGCGTCAGTTTGCGGAGCGGACTGGTGGTGTTTCAGTTCTTTATCGCCATCCTGCTGATGATAGGTACCCTGGTGGTACAACAGCAGCTTAACTTTATTCAGAACAAAAAATTAGGATACAACAAAAAGCAGGTACTGGTACTGCCCGATGCCTGGGGGCTGGGAATAAAGCAGTCGGTATTCCGCGACGAGCTACAGCAGGACCCCCGCGTCCAGAGCGTAAGTACCTCCGGGTACCTGCCCGCCGGGCCGTCCTACAACAACAATTATTCGGTGACGCCCGCTGATAAGCCGTCGCAGCTGGTCCTGACGTTGCGCTACGAGGTAGACGAAGCCTATATACCTACCCTGGGTATGCAAATGGCGACCGGCCGGAATTTTTCCAGAGAATACGGTACCGATTCAACCGGAATCATTCTGAACGAAACCGCCGCCCGCACCCTGGGCTGGGAAGAGACTGCGCTGGGCCGTACCCTGACCCACGCCGACAACCAGGGAAGTATCCAGACCTACCGGGTGATTGGTGTGGTAAAAGACTTTCATTTCAAATCGCTGCACGAGCGGATATCGCCGCTGGTGATGACCCTGGGAGCCGGAGCCGGTACACTTATTGCCAAAGTACAGACCGACGATATACCCGGCCTGCTGGCTACCCTCGAAAAGAAGTGGGGTGAGTTTGGCTCCGAGCGGCCCTTTACTTATTCCTTTCTGGACGAGCGCTTTAACGCTACCTACAAGGCCGAGCAGAAGATGGGCCGCATTCTGGGCCTGTTTGCCGGTCTGACCATTTTCGTCGCCTGCCTCGGCCTGTTTGGGCTGGCTACGTTCACCGCCCAGCGCCGGACCAAGGAAATCGGGGTACGAAAGGTACTGGGGGCTTCCGTGGGTAGTATTGTGACCCTGCTGTCGCGGGAGTTCCTGACGCTGGTGCTGCTGGCCCTGCTGGTAGCTACCCCGGTGGCCTGGTACCTCATGGACCGCTGGCTACAGGAGTTTGCCTATAAAATTGACCTGAGCTGGTGGATGGTAGCGCTATCGGGACTGCTGGCGGTGGTCATTGCCCTGCTGACTATCAGTTTTCAGAGTATAAAAGCTGCCCTGATGAATCCGGTGAAGTCGCTGAAAGCGGAGTAGGGGGGATTTAATTAAAAGTGACAAATGAAGAATGAAAAATAGGAAAGTCCTAAATGGTAGGGGAAAAGCTCCTTAGGAGCCACACCTTAGTAGCAAAAGCAGGGAATTAACTGGTAAAGCCCCGTGAGGGGCGGCACTGAAGGCTCCAATGTAAAAAGTAAGCCTAAAGCCTACTGCCTACAGCTTTTTTCAAAACTCATGCAACCTTTGCTCCTTCCTCACCATCTGTTAACCAAATAGTAAAAACCTAAAACTCAATAAGCCATGAAACAGAAACTATCCTTACTCTTTTCTTTCGCGCTGGCAGTTATGCTGGCTACCCCGGCTACGGCCCAGTCTTCCCTTTCGGCGAAAGAATTACTTCTGAACATTGATAACAACCGAGCCGTAGAAGTAAGTAACAAAACCATTGAGGGCGACCTGGACCTAACGGAACTGTCGAATAAGAGGCTGGTAAAACGCCCTAACAACGATTCAAGGGAGTACAAGAGCCGGGTAGAGGTACCTATTACCTTCCGCAACTGTACCTTCCGGGGCGATGTACTTGCCTACAAGGTAGTGGACAAAGAAGGCCGTCGCCGCAGCCTGCTCAATAGCGTGCTGAACAATGACAGCGACGACCAGACCCTCTACAGCGCCGATTTTAAGGAAGCAGTGGTTTTTGAAAACTGTACCTTCGAGGGGCTGGCCGAATTCAAGTACTCTGATTTTGCCGAGAACGTATCTTTTGCGGATAGCAAGTTCCGGCACCCGGCCAACTTCAAGTACGCTCACTTCAACGAAGGTACTTCCTTTGCCAACGTTGATTTTTCAAATACCGCCAATTTTAAGTACGCCAAATTTAACGACCAGGCCAATTTTGCCGCTACCCGTATCAACCAGACCGCCGACTTTAAGTACGCTCACTTTCAGGATGGCGTGACGTTCAAGGGTACCCATTTTCAGGGTTTCGCTGACTTTAAGTACACCGACTTCAAGCGCGAAGGCGACTTGAGTCAGGTAACGTTTAGCCGCGGTAGTGACTTCAAGTACGCCAAAGGCGGCCGCTATATTTCCACCAACCGCTAGGCTTCACCCGCCGGGTTTGGGGCTCTTTCCTGACCGTCCGAAAACGTACAAAAGTGTGCGATTTCGGACGGTTTTTTTGCGATGAATATGCTTAAATGGCTGTATATCAGCAGTAGGTTCTTCTGGTATGCAATTTGAAATTCTTCTATTATAACCCCCAATACAAACGCTGATGTTACAGTTTCAGAAAATATCCAAGTATTACCCCGCCGGATTTGGTAAAACCTACGTACTCCGTAATATTAACTTAGATATTAAGGAAGGAGAATTTGTTTCTATTATGGGACCGTCGGGTTCGGGCAAGTCTACCCTGCTGCATATTATGGGGCTGCTCGAAGAACCCTCCGAAGGCGAGTACCTGTTTCTGGACGAACCTGTTCATAAACTGTCCGAAAAAAGACGGACCGACCTGCACCGCAACCACATCGGCTTTGTGTTTCAGGCGTACCACCTCATTGACGAACTGACGGTATACGAAAACATCGAAACGCCGCTGCTGTACAAGGGAGTGTCTGGCTCTGAGCGCAAAAGCCGCGTCGCCGAACTCCTCGACCGTTTTAATATGGTAGCTAAGAAGGACCTTTTTCCGCACCAGCTATCGGGCGGACAGCAGCAGCTGGTAGGGGTAGCCCGGGCCATTGTTCATAACCCGAAGGTGATTTACGCCGACGAACCCACCGGAAATCTGCACTCGGAGCAGGCCGTGGAAATTATGGAGCTGTTCAAAAAATTGAATGAAGAGGATGGCGTGACCATTGTGCAGGTAACCCACTCCGAAGCCAACGCCGCCTACGGCGACCGCGTCGTACGCCTGAAGGACGGCTGGCTGGCGTAGGTTAGCTGGGGAGCTATTAGTTATTAGCTTTTAGCTTCAGAGTTCTGAAATCAATACCCTGTAAAAAGTCCTGTTAGCAGGTTTTGTAAAAACATAAAGAAGTATCCGAAAATCAAAAGGTAAGGCTAAGAGCTAATAGCCTAACTCCTAACAACCTAAAATAGCCATGAAGTACTTATTACTACTACTCAGTTTTGTTGCCAGCCTCCTTGTTCCCAGGCTCGCAGCCGCGCAGGCCGCTCAGGACAATGCACTAAGCCTGAGCGAGTGCGTGGAAATCCTGGCCAAGAACAACCTGACCTACCGCGACGGACAGCTACAGGCCGAAGCCGCCGATGCCCAGTGGCGTCAGGTGAAGTCGCAGCAGTTACCCCAGTTGTCCCTGGGAACGAGCCAGAGCGTGAACCTGGGCCGGAGTATCGACCGCTTTACCAACGCCTACATTGACCAGCTTTACAACTCCAACTACGTGGGTGCGGGTTTACAGATGAATCTTTTTCAGGGCTTTCAGATCCAGAACCAGATTCGCCAGAATCAGCTGCTGCGCGAGTCGGCCATCGAGAACCGCACCGCCATCCTGAACGCGCAGACCATTCTGCTGGTACAGGCCTATGTGCAGGTACTGGCTACCAAAGCCCTGTACGAAGCGGCAATTGAGCAGGTAGCAGCCTCGCAGCAGCAGGTCGACCGCGTCCAGAAGCAGGTTAGTGCGGGAGTAGTAGGAGAGGGTGGATTGTACGAAATAAAAGCGCAGCTGGCCAACGACCGCTTTGACCAGGTTACGGCCCTGAACAACTACCGGGCTGCCCGTCTGTTGCTGTTTCAACTCCTGAACCTGCCCCCAAACGATAGCGTGGAGCTGGAACCGCTGGCTCCGGCCGAGCAGCTCAACGGTACCATGAGCGCGGAGGAAATTTTTGACGACGCCCAGAAAGTATTTCCCGAACTACGGGGAGCCGAGCTGCGCCGCCAGAGCTTTTCGTACCTGGTAAAAGCCATCAAGGGTGATAATTTTCCTTCGCTGAACCTGTCGTCTAACTTCGGGGCGTTTTACGCCTCTACCAACGCCAACCTGGACTACTTCCAGCAGTTGAACGCTACCCGCAACGGCGGCCTGAGCGTGGGCCTGAACATACCCCTGATGGGTCGCTGGGTAACCCGGCCGCGGGTAGCTTCGGCCCGGGTACAGGAGCGCATCGCCCAAAACCAGCTCGACCTGACCCGTCAGCAGCTACGGCAGGCCATTGAGCAGGCAGTACTGGACGCCAACGCCGCTACCGACCGCTTTTCGGCGGCCCAAAGCCAACTGGAATCCCTCACTATGAGTTTTTCAATGATCGAAAGCCGCCTCAATGCCGGCACCGCCAATATATTCGAGTACTCACTGGCCAAGGCCAATCTGGCCCGCGCCCAGGCCAACGCCATCCGCTCGCGCTACGAGTACCAGATGCGCCAGCGCCTGCTGCAGTTTTACCGCCAGGGCGGCTGGAACGGGGTACTTTAAAAAGAAATGAAAATAAGCAAAGCCGGGGTGCAACATAACGGCTTCGCTGTACGACTTTCCTCAGAGTATTAGGTTGTGGAAAATGTAAATCATGTGTTACAGAAATAGGGTGGCCTCTGGCCGCCCTATTTTTTTGGAAGTACTCGTGATTTTAGCCTTTTCTTCTAAAAAAGGTTAAATACCTGCCGCGTTGGCGTAAAATGTAAAGGAATTATATATATTACCTCCTCAACCGATCATACCACCATGATTAAACATACTCTTCTGTGGGGGCTCCTGCTGCTAGTCAGTACCCTTGCTCTTCCCGTTCACGCTCAGCTAACAAAAGGTACCCGCTACTGGGGTGGAACTGTGAGTAGCCAGGGGGGAATCAGTAAAAGTAAAGGAGAGATCAATACATACGAAGGGAAGGGGAGTTTCCTTTCAATCCAGCCAGAGCTGCAGTTCGGGAGGTTCCGAAATGCCAGCACGATGCTAGGCGTTGGGGTAAGGTACTCATTCCGTCCGGAAGGAAGCGAAGACCTGACTTCAAAAACCCAGTACCGCTACCTTAATCAGTCCATAGCCTTGTTGCCTTATTTTAGGAAGTACCGAACGTTGAACGACCGCTGGTGGCTTTTCCTGCACACCGAGTTGGGGACAGGCTACCGCTGGGAATTTACCAGAGCATCAGGGGTAGGGTACTCCAATAGCAGGGAGGCCAAAAGCTGGCAGCATGAGCTCGGAATCAAGCCGGGTATCGTGTATCATTTTCCTAAAAAGGGCTGGGCCATTGAGGGCTATGCCAATATATTGAGTTTAAGTGCATTTTATACACCTAAAAGCCCGGACCAGCATCGGTTTTCCTTCACGACAAACGCTGGTACGGCTGTACCCCGATACATCACCCTCCGGATTGCTCGTTACTCCACCCCAACCTCCAACTAAGTACCTATGAAAAAGACCATATATCTATTCCTGCTGGGAGTAGCCTTACTGGCTGGTAACCATGCACAGGCCCAATACCAGGTGGGGCAGCATTTTATCAGTGGAAATGTAGATCTGGGAGCCAACCGCTACGGAGAAAATTCAACTATTCATAATAATTACAATCACTCCCTTGGTTTGGCCATAGGTAAGTTTACGAGGGAAAACCGGGCGGTAGGCTGGTCGCTGCAGAACTCGGTAAGGATGAATAAGTTCGAAAACTACGTGCCCGCTATTCGGAAAGTTGGGAGTATGGGCTTTGGGCTTGACCGGTTTGTGGAGTTTTACCTGCCGGTGGGTGAAAAATTTACCTTATTTGCCAGACCATCGCTGGGGGTATCGTATCAGTTACAGAATTTTTTTACCGTAGCGAATTCACCCAAAATAGGCGGGAATTGGGTACTTGCCAATCAGTCGCAGCGCCACTCCTATTTTCTCAGCGTGAACCTCAGCGGAGGAGTCTTATGGCAGTTTGCCGAAAAATGGGCGTTGCAGGGTAGCGTCGCCGGCATTACCCCACTGAGTATGATGTTCAGCCGCAGGGTTGAAGAAGAGTACGGCCTGGCTCCCAATACCCAAAAAAATACCTATACCCAGAATCAGCTTAGTTACACTTTACAGCCCGACCTGAACACCGGATACGTAGGCCTGGGCTTTAGGTACTTTTATTAAGGATAAAAGGATGAAGGGAGAAAAGGGGAAATTAATCCTTCCTCCTTTCCTCCTTCTCACAACGATTTTCTACGTATAAGCATAAACGGATTCTTGACTTTGATGCGCTTGCCGTCGAGGAGCAGCGCGGCGGCCGTGCGGCCCATGGTTTCAAAGTCGGTGGTCAGGACCGTGATGCCGTCGGCGAGTACCTCTTTGAGGGTGGTGTCGTTGAAAGAGGCGATCCCTACCTGCTGCCCCAGTTCCAGGCCCGACTGCCGTACCTTCTTGAGCAGTTCGGCCAGGTCGGTTTCCTCCACCACCACGTAAGCAGTACCGGAGCTGATGTTCTCTTCGTAGGCGTTTTCCAGAATCCGGAATTCTTTCTGGAAGTTGATGCAGTAGTTACGGAAGCCCCGCACAATTTCGGCCGGATACTGCCCGTCGCTCGGGAATACCAGCACCAGCTCGTGGTACTTGGCCAGCAGGTCGTCGGCGCTTTCGAGGGCACGGAAAATATCCTTTTCAAAATCCTGGTAAATGGCCAGGTACTCGCCCGTCAGGTCGGGCAGGTCGCGGTCCAGCAGCACCAGTTCGTTTTTGGGTACTTCTTCCAGAAGCTGGCGTACGTCTACTTTGTCGGTACCTTCGTAGAAGTGCGGCATCACGACGTAGAAACTGTACTTGCCCCGGTGCGCCTCCCATATTTCCTTGAAGAGCAGGGCGTTGTAGTGGTGGATGACTACATCAACCGTGACATTGTTGCCCAGGGTTTTCAGGAAAGCGTAGTAAATAATTTTTTTATAAGCACTGAGCTTGTTCATCACCAGCAGCACGCGCAGCTTATTGGAAACCGGCGCCTGCACAAAGTACCCCTTGCCCCGCACCGACATGATTATACCGCGCTCCTTGAGCTCATTGTAGGCTTTTTCGACGGTATCGCGGGCGAGGTAGTGTTCCTCGGCCATTTCGTTGATGGAGGGCAGCTGCTGGTCGCGCTGCAGCTCGCCTTTTTTGATAGCCTGCTCCACCGAGGCGACAATCTGCCGGTACTTGGGAACGGGTGAATCCGGATCAATCTGAATCATACGGCCTGCTATTAACGGAATTCTTCTAAAACTAATTTGGGGTAAATATGACGAATTTTATACTCTTTCACAGGAAAGCACAGGACACGGTTCAATATAAAGTAACTGATCTTTGAAATAACTTTAAAAGTACTATCAAATCCAGGAACCCTATGAGTAATCTGACCATTGCAGAAAATTATCAGTACGTCAATAATTACTGGGATGAAGCCCATGCCGCCTCGCTGGCCGGTGATGAAGTGGCCCTGCTGCTGTACCGCTCCAACATGCTGGGAAGCGACCTGCGCATAACCAACTACGGCGGGGGTAATACCAGCGTAAAAACCTACGAAAAAGACCCGATTACGGGCGAGCAGGTACCGGTCATGTGGATCAAAGGCTCGGGCGGCGATATAGGTACCCTTACGCGCAAAGGACTGGCCGGGCTGTACCATAACCGTCTGCTGGCGCTGAAAGACCGCTACCGCGGCCTCGAATTCGAAGACGAAATGGTAGGGCTGTTTGGTTACTGCCTGTTCGATCTGGAGTCGGCCGCTCCTTCCATAGATACTCCCTTGCACGCTTTTGTGCCCCATATACACGTTGACCACCTGCACCCGGACGCGCTTATTGCCATTGCCGCTTCCAAAGACGGCGAAGCCATCGCCCGCGAAATCTGGGGTGACAAGGTAGAGTGGGTACCCTGGCAGCGTCCGGGCTTTGACCTGGGCCTGAAAATCGGCGATTGCTTTACCCGAAATCCGGACGTGGAAGTTATTATTCTGGGTGGCCATGGCCTGTTTACCTGGGGCGCTACCGCCGAGGAAAGCTACTTCAATAGCCTCAACGCCATCGAAAAAGCGTCGGCCTATCTGAATGCCCATTACGGCAAAGATCGTCCTATATTTGGTGGGGCTAAAATAGAGAGCGAAGCGCCGGAGGTACGGAAAAACAAAGCCGCCGAGCTGGCTCCTTACCTGCGCGGTTACTGTTCGCAGTTCCGCTCCATGGTGGGCCACTTCTCCGACGACGAGCGGGTACTTGAATTCATCAATTCCAACGATCTGACAAAGCTGGCCCGGCTGGGTACCAGCTGCCCCGACCACTTCCTGCGTACCAAGATCCGCCCCCTCGTGCTGGACGATATGCGCGCCGACTTGGGCAAGGAAGAACTCCGGGAGTACCTGAGCGCCAAGTTTGAAGCCTACCGCGCCGACTACGCCTCCTACTACGACCGCAGCAGGCACTCCAACAGCCCCGGCATGCGCGACCCCAATCCGGTCGTGATTCTGTATCCGGGGGTGGGTATGTTTACCTTTGCCAAAGACAAGCAAACCGCCCGCGTGGCCGCCGAGTTTTATACCAACGCCATCAACGTCATGAAAGGCGCGGAGGCCGTGAGTGAGTACGTAGCCCTGCCCGAGCAGGAGGCCTTTGATATTGAGTACTGGCTGCTCGAAGAAGCCAAGCTGATGCGGATGCCCAAGCCCAAGTCGCTGTCCGGCAAAGTCGCCTACGTAACCGGCGGAACGGGGGGTATCGGTCGCGCTATTGCCGAGGAACTGATGCAGCAGGGGGCCGTAGCCGTACTGGCCGACCGCAACCTGCTGGAAGAAACCCAGGCCGAAGTAGGGAAGGCCTACGGCAAGGACAACGTACGCTCGGTAGGCGTGGACGTAACCCAGGCCGATGCCGTAGCCGAGTCGCTGAAGCAGGCCGTTCTGGCCTACGGTGGCGTGGATATTATCATCAACTGCGCGGGTATATCCATTTCCAAACCGCTGGAAGAAACCACCATTCAGGATTGGGACCGTCTGCAGGATATTCTGGTGAAAGGCCAGTTCCTGGTGTCGCAGCAGGCCGTAGAGATTCAGCGGAAGCAGGGTACCGGCGGTGATATTGTGAATATTGCCAGCAAGAATGCCCTCTTTGCCGGACCTAACAACGTAGGCTACGGTACGGCCAAAGCCGCCCAGCTGCACATGAGCCGCCTGCTGGCCGCCGAGCTGGGTAAAGATAAAATCCGGGTGAATACGGTGAACCCCGACGCAGTACTTCGCAACAGCAAGATCTGGGAAGGCGAGTGGGCCGAAGGACGTGCCAAGGCCTACGGTGTGTCGGTGGAAGAGCTACCGGCGCTGTACGCCAAACGGACCATCCTGAACGAGGAGATCCTGCCCGAAGACATCGCCAGCGCCGTGCGGGTACTGGTAGATGGTTCTCTGAAAAAATCGACCGGTAACGTACTGAACGTAGACGGCGGCTTTGCCCCTAGTTTTGTACGGTAAACCTCACCCCAACCCCTCTCCTGCCGGGAGAGGGGCTTTTTTTTGCCTGACAGGGGGGGGTACTTTTTTGCTATTTGAGGAGAAGAGCTTTTTTTGTTTCTGTCGGGAAAATGGTACTTTTTCTGGTTGTCAGGGAAAGTACTTTTTTTGCCATTGAATATCGTTTTTACGTAGGGGCATAAGAAAAAAGAGGAGGGCCGTAATTAATTCAGCATTCAGAATTCCTAATTCAGCATTCACAAAAATGTCCAGAGTAGCTTTTAAAATGTACCTCCACGAAGGAAAAACCGACGAGTACAAGCGCCGTCACGATGAACTATGGCCGGAGCTGCACGAGCTGCTGAAACAGAGCGGTATCGGCAACTACTCCATTTTTCTGGACGAAGAAACAAATGTACTCTTCGGTGTGATGAACGTGGCCGACGAAGCCGCCCGCCGGGAGTTACCTAATCATCCCGTTATGAAAAAGTGGTGGGCCTACATGAAAGATATCATGGAAAGCAACCCGGATAACTCGCCCGTAAGTACTCCGCTGCAGGAGGTGTTCTACATGGAGTAATCGGGTGGAATGCTTCAACGCAGAGGAAAGGGAGTAAGAAGAAGTGGCGCGGGGCTTTGGTAAGTGACAATTAATGTAAATTTACAATGTTAAAAAGATCTATATTCCTCCTCCTGGTAGCCGGTACCGTTGCCTGCCAAAAACCCGGTTACCAGTCCATCGGGCAACCCTGGGAGCCCGACTACGCCATTGACCGTTTTGAGAGTACAATAAAAGGTTTCGAAAGCCGCGACGCGGAGCAAAATCCCACGCCCGGCGGCATAGTCCTGACCGGCAGTTCGAGCTTTGCCCTCTGGAAGGAGGCAGATAAAGACTTGGCACCGCTACCCATTATTAACCGGGGCTTTGGCGGCTCTACGCTACCCGAGGTAATCCACTACACCGACCGGGCCGTGCTGAAGTACGACCCCAAGACCATCGTGGTCTACTGCGAAAACGACATGTTCGGCAAGAAAGCCAAAACGCCCGAGCAAAACCGGGATGCCTACGTGGCCCTTACCCAAAAAATACGGGAGGACCTGCCCGACGTAAAAATGTACTACGTTTCCATGAAGCCGTCGCCCTCGCGCTGGGCAAGGCGGGCGGAGGTACAACGGGCCAATCAGTTGATTAAGAATTTTATTAAAACCGACCGTAACCACGAGTACATCGACGTATGGCCGGTGATGCTCAAAGACGGCCGTCCCGACGGGAGTATTTTCCGCTCCGACAGCCTCCACATGAACGCCGAAGGCTACCGCCGCTGGACTACAGTACTGAAGCCGATTCTGGAAAAGGAAGTCAGGTAAAGTAATGTATAATTAAAAATGTATAATGAAGGGGGAGCTTGACGGAGGCGTCGACAGATGTACTACCCTGGTCCGTGTCCCCATGGGCCGTCAGGGTACTGTTACACTTTACGTAGCAGGTTGGCGATTAGGAGAGTTTTAAGCCCCAGCGGGGGGCGCTCCTCCGGGGCGACACTTTAGTAGAAATAATAGTAATCAATTTATAGAAGCTCCGAAGGAGCGACATCATTCGAATTCCTTCGTACACTTCTAATGTATAATGTTCAATGAGGAGGGGGCCGGGCCACGCTGGCCGCGGAAAAAGAAAAGACTAACAGCTAACAGCTATTTACTAAGATGCTAGAAAAGAATCAGATACAGGAATATAATCAATCCAAAAGTGCCGACCATGATTTCAAGTGGGGTTACCTGGCCGAGAGCCTGGAACGGCAGGGACAGAACGTAGAGCAGCTTTTAGGGAAAGTAGCAAATTTTCAGGTAGCCATTCCGAGTTGGGCACTGGGTACTGGCGGTACTCGCTTCGGCCGCTTCCCCATTGGTGGCGAACCACGTAACCTGGAAGAAAAAATTGAAGATGTAGGCTTAATTCACGCCCTGAACCGCTCGTCTAATAGTATTTCGCTGCATATACCCTGGGATATACCCGGCGATGCCGCCGCAACGAAGGAGCTGTTGAGTCAGCACGGGCTTAGTATTGATTCGGTTAATTCCAATACCTTTCAGGACCAGAAAGACCAGCCGCATTCGTACAAATTCGGTTCGCTGTGCCACACGCAGGCGGAGGTCCGGAAGCAGGCCATTGACCATAATATTGAAGTAGTAGAGTACGGCAAAGCCCTGGGTGACGAGTGCAAAACGCTGACCGTATGGCTGGCCGACGGCTCCAACTTTCCCGGACAGCACCACCTGCGCCGGGCCTACCAGCGCACGCTGGACTCGCTCACGGCCGTTTACGAAGGCATGCCCTCCGACTGGACCATGCTGGTGGAGTACAAGCCCTACGAACCCAACTTCTATTCCATGGTCATACCCGACTGGGGTACTTCCTACACCCTCTGCCAGCAGATCGGCGAGCGGGCGCAGGTACTTGTGGACCTGGGCCATCACCTGCCCAATACCAACATTGAGCAGATAGTAGGTAGGCTGATGCACTTTGGCCGCTTGGGAGGCTTCCACTTCAACGGCTCCATGTACGGCGACGACGACCTCACTACCGGCGCTACTAAACCCTACCAGCTGTTCCTGATCTTCTGCGAACTGGTACAGGGGATGAACGACCCGTCGGTGAAGAACCCGGCCCTGGCCTGGATGATTGACGCCAGCCACAATACCAAAGACCCCATTGAGGACCTGCTGCAGTCGGTGCAGGCGATCAAGATGGCCTACGCTAAAGCCCTGCTGGTGGATACCGACGCACTTTTTGCCGCCCAGGAACAGAACGACGTGGTACGGGCGCAGGAAATCCTGGAAAGTGCTTTCCAGACCGATGTAAGGGCACTGGTTGCCGAAGCTCGTCGTCAGCATGGAGCCGCCCTTGATCCGGTGGGTCTGTACCGGCAGTTGGGTATTCGTGAGGAGCGCATTGGGCAGCGGGGCCGCTACGCGGTAGCTACCGGCCTGTAAATTTACCATTTGCCAGAATCCAGAGCGGGTACGGTAGGAGTAAAACATAAAGTCTGTATATTGACCTAAAAAAAGAGGTAGAACCAATCACAGATGTTGATTTAAGTACTACATCGAAATCAGTTTGCATTTTGCAATTGTTAAACCAAATTGTAAGGGGCTGATTTTTAGATATATAAATAACTAATGGCTAACAAACTAATAGCTAACAGCTACTTAGCACTATATAATGAACGTAACGGCGGTATTTGACATTGGGCGCACCAATAAGAAATGGGTTCTTTTTGATGAGCAGTACCAGATTGTAGAAGAAAATAATGAAACGCTTCCCGAAACGACGGATGAGGATGGTTTTCCCTGCGACGACCTGGCGCTGCTGACCCAGTGGGTACAGGGGCACTGGGAAGACCTGAAGAAGCGGGAAGATATTACCATCAAAGCCATCAATGTGGCCGGCTACGGTGCTACGCTGGTACATCTGGACGCGCAGGACCAGCCCGTTACGCCGCTTTACTCCTACCTCAAGCCCTACCCCCAGGCCGTATCGCATCAGTTTTTCAGTACCTACGGCGACCCTACGCGCCTGGCGCTGCAGACCGGTTCGCCCATTATGGGTATGCTCAACACCGGCCTGCAGATCTACTGGATCAAGTACACTCAGCCGGAGGTATACAGTACCATCAAAACAACCCTGCACCTGCCGCAGTACATCCTGTTTCTGCTCACGGGCCGCAAGGTAAGCGACTTTACCTCCATTGGCTGCCATACCCTGCTGTGGAGCTTTGAAATGATGGACTTCCACGAGTGGACCAAAGCCGAAGGTATTCACAAAGTAGTGGCTCCCATGCTGGCAGCATCGTCTTTTATCACCCGCGATGGCGACCGGGTTATGCAGTCAGGCTTCGGTTTGCACGACAGCTCCGCCGCCCTCATACCTTACCGCTCGGCGTTCAAAAAGCCTTTTGTGCTGCTTTCGACGGGTACCTGGTGTATCAACTTCAATCCGTTTGTGGCCCGGCCGCTTACCTTCGACCAGCTCGAGCGCGACTGTCTGCACTTTATGACACCCGAAGGCAGCGGCGTTAAAGCCTCGCGGGTGTTTATGGGGCGCGAGCACGACCACCAGGTCGAGCGCATCGCGGAGTACTTCAAGGTACCACTGGACTTTTACAAAAAGATTTCGTTTGATGAGAAGTACCTTACCGCCCCGGCACCACCTTTTTACCCCGCTCTGATGGAGGGCAACGGTCCCTTCCCCGAGCCCAGCCCGCAGGAGTGGCAGGTAAGCGCGTTCGCTTCGCCCGAGGCCGCCTACCATCACCTCCTCATCGGCCTGGTTAACATTCTGGCCGTGTCGCTACAGCTGATTGGCGTGGAGGAAGTACCTACCCTGTACGTAGACGGGGGCTTCTCCAAAAACTTCATCTTTGCCCAACTTCTGGCCCGTCAGTTCCCCAACCACGAAGTATGCACCACCGAGCTACCCTACGCCACGGCGCTGGGTGCCGCCCTGCACGTTACCCGCCCGCAGAACTTTGAGTTTCCGGGGAAGATTACGAAAGTGGTGGTGTAGGGGAAGGTATGGCGCGGGTCTATCCTATGCTAACCGGGACGCGGCTTTTTTGCAAAGAGTTCCAACCTATTGAAGGTGTGATAGGTCAGTGGATTGAGGTTAACTTTTTCGCGAAATCTTATGCGCTATTTTTTAACGTTTGTAAGCCTTATAATCCTCCACGCTGGTTGTCAGCGGCCAGGCGATGTGTCACCGTCAGATGCTCCTGTTGCCTCGTTTGCGGATTTACCCGCTTCCTATCAACCGTTTGCCGGCTTTGACGCTGCCGCTGGTCGGCTCAAGCGTGAATCAAAGAGCGGTAAAACCAGTAGTGAGTGGCGGTACAATGAGCGAGGCCAGTTATTGGAGTGGCGACTTTTCCGTTTTGATGCGGTAGAATCAGCTGTTCAGTATCGGTACGACAAACAAGGTCGCTTACGCTTCGTCCAGCAATTTTCTAATAATTGCGGCTATTCAAGTGTATACAATTGCACTGGACCGGTCGAGTGGACGAGTTATGACGAACTGACTACCGACGCAGCCGGTCGCGTGGTTGAGAGCCGAACATACCTTAAACTGGGCGGTAAATGGGACTTTCGAAGCAAAAGTACCTACGAATACAACGCACAGGGGCAATTGACGAAGGTACTCCGGTTTGATGCCAATGGCGTACGCACACTTACGCAGCTACTGACCTATGATACTCGAGGTAACGTAATAGTTGTCAGGGAGGAAAACAGTAATGCTTCTCCTGATGTCGCAGACCGCACCTTTACCTATGAGTATGATACAGGACGTAACCCTTACTTTAATACGGTTTATTGGGCGAATGCTTTATTTCTAAGTCCTAATAATCAGCTCGTTCAGGGGTTGACCTATGAGTATCGCCGGGATGGCCTGCCAATTCGGATCCGTCAGAATGGGGGCACAACAGACTTAGAGTATTATTAATCGCTGGCCATTATTAAACTCAGGTTTGCATAAGGAAATAATTTCCTCTCAGCTAACCCTGATTTGCAAACAGAGTTGTGTCAAATCGCGTTTTAAACGCAAGATGATTCAACGCCCGATTACAAATCGGGGTTAGCGGGACAATCACCTAAGTTTAGTACCTGAACCAAGCACTGCTACCACTATGAAAATCATCAGTACCCCCACCATGCCAGCGGCCAACGGGCACTACTCGCAGTGCATTGAATACAATGGACTACTGTACCTATCGGGACAACTTCCGCGGGATATGGTCACCAAAGAAATTCCTGAAAGCATCGAAGACCAAACCCTGGTAGCGTTCAGCAACGTGAAGGCTATACTTACGGAAGCGGGAAGTTCCATCCATAAAATCATTCAGGTGCGGCTGTACATTTCAGACATAGCACTGTGGGATCAGGTGAATGCCGTGTACAGCAGGTTTATGGGTGAGCATAAACCAGTACGGTCAATAATCCCTACCCGGGAGCTACACTTCGGCGCGTTGATCGAAGTAGAGGTACTGGCGGCAGTGTGATATCCCGCCTGCGCTGAACCCGAAATATTTTCTGTCCGCTCTGTTTTCTTCTGTATTTATTAATGTACATTAGTAGTGAAGTAAACAAATCTGTCTCAGGTACTTAACTACAACTTCAAGGGCTATGGGTATCTATTCAAAGTACGTTTTTCCAAGGCTGATGAACCTGGGTATGTCAGGTGAAGAAATCGGCAAGTACCGGCAGGAAATGCTGAGCTTTGCTGAGGGCGAAATCCTGGAAATCGGGTTTGGTACTGGTCTGAACCTGCCCTACTACCCCAAAGAAGTGAAGAAGATCCATACCATCGACGTCAACGCGGGGATGAATCCGCTGGCCAGTAAAAACATAGAAAAATCCGGCATCCGGGTGGATTACCACATCATGGACGCGGAAAATTTAGCTTTTCCGGATAGTACCTTTGATACCGTAGTAAGTACCTGGACGCTTTGCAGCATCAAAAACGTAGATCAATGTCTGGCGGAAATCTACCGTGTGCTCAAACCGGATGGCAGGTTCATCTTTGTCGAGCACGGATTAAGTAATGAGTACCACGTTCAGAAATGGCAGCACCGTGTAAATCCCATTCAGAAAGTACTGGCCGAAGGCTGTCACCTCAACCGGAACATAGAAGACCTGATTCGGGGCGCGGGCTTTAGGTTTGAGCGTTTAACCAAACAGTACGCCCAGGGTGCGCCAAAGATCCTCAGCTACCTTTACTACGGCATGGTCGGAAAGTAGCGGGGGCTGTGCTGTGTACGGTGTCCCCAAAGAGTACTTTGAAACCTCACCCGATACAGCCTGCTACTTTCTCAAAGCGGTATTTCAAAAAGGCAGCACTTGGGTTCATGTTGGTAGTGAGCGGGTAATTGGGTAGTATCCTTCAGTTGAACAATACCTAAAAATGTAAAACCCGCGCTGGTGTAATGCTGAATAAGTCGGGTGTTGTTGCCGAGGGTATCCAGCCGGATGTATGTTTTCTGATTTTCACGGGCGTGGTTTCTGGCCCAGTCTACCAGGGGAGTAATAAACCGGTTGCCTTGGAAGTGCGGGTTGGTGGCAATCCGGTGGATATAGATAGCATCGCCCTTTTCTTTTTCTTCCCAAATGTCTTTATCCTCGTAGGTAATCACCCAGTTGCAGGCTATTTCCTCCCCGATGACCAGCTTCCATTGCCTCTTTTCCGCAATTTCAGCTTCGATGAACTCTTTACTGAAGGCGGGCCAGACTACCACATTGCGGGCTGTCTGAAGATTTCTCGCGGCCTCGTATAATTTTAAGATTGCGTCGGCATCCGTAGCGGAACAACAAGCTATTTCCATTTTTTAAGAGAGATAAAGTAGGGTACCTGGCTTTCCAGCCAACCCAAGCGATTATATACCGCAAAAGTGCTCATTAAATCGTATTTGTAAAACCCGAATCTTGCTGAATTTGGCTTTATGATGACTGGTCAGGGTACCTTCCGGTGGCTCAGCAGCCATTCGTACAGGGCTTTATCCTCGTACCGGTCCAGGATAAAATGATCTGCCTCAGGTAATACCGTGAAGCGTACGTTTCCTCCCAAAGCCTTTACTCTATTCACCAGTACTTCCGAATTACTGATGGGGGCTGCTTCATCTTTCGCTCCGTGGATGGCCCAGACGGGCGTATGCACCAGCGCATCGGCCCAGCTTTCGATGGTAGACAGCGCACTCATGGGCGCAATGGCAGCAAACTTCGCAGGGTACCTGTAGGCCAGGTACCAGGTACCCCGGCCACCCATGGAATGACCGGTCAGGTACATACGGGTGGTATCGATGCGGTAAGTGGTAGCTATCTGATCCAGCAGACTGACGAGGCTTTCAGCATCGGTCCAGATTTCGCCACTGGGGCATTGGGGAGCCAGCACGACAAAGGGAAAGTGCCGGTCCTCTGCCAGCAAAGCCGGCAGGCCCGTTTTCTTTACTTTATTCAGGTCATTGCCCCGGGCGCTGCCGCCGTGCAGGTAGAGGATCAGGGGGAATGGCTGGGTTGACTGCGCATATTCTTCCGGCAGGTACAGGAGGTAGGGCATTTCCACGCTACGTCTCACTACGGCACGGTGTTTTCTTTCGTGCAGTCCGGAGGTACCTTGTTGCGGGCCAGGTACTTTGGTCTGGGCTTCACATAAGGTTGATAAAAAGCAACCGCCAAGTATCAGGAGCCAGCCTATCAGGGGCAGGACTGGCGGTAAAGGGAGCCGCTTTATGGCCCGATGGGGTAGCCTGGTTTCGTTCAAGAGCTCTCTTTGGATTTTAAAATAAGTAGATGCCATGTTGGAAAGTACTTTGTTGGGAAGTACTTTACTGTTTTCGAAGAATTAGTTCTGCAAAATTATCCTTAAACTCTTTCCTAAGCCCTATTGGCTTCATGGAGTCTGCCCTGGTTCCCGAAAAAAAACTACGAATGAAAAACGACAAAAACGCGGGTTGCTGTCGGCGGGTATTGGCGCTTCGGTGCTGGGTATAGGCTTTTTGACCCAGTATGTGCTGTATATGAATGGTTTATCCTTTGATGCCATCATGTACACGCTTACAATGCTGGGAATGTGCCTGATCTTCTACGCCGCCGTCCAGTTTTTTTGTTAGCAGGTACTTCCTTATCCGACTAAACTTACTTAACAAGCAGAGGGGTTTTTGTGTACTGCGTAGGTATCGACACGATGGGTTCTTCCAGCTGAATGCCTTCCCGTCGACGCCCCACACATCGTACATAGCCCAGATAACGTCCCTGATCCGCCTCCAAGGCCTGAATCTCCGGCAGGTTGTCAGGAGCGATGGCCAGGTGCCATTCCCTCCACAAGCGCCAGCCTTCGGGCAGGGTATCGGCCAGTCCAATATCAAGGAAACCCGTCCGCTCCCAGTGCCGCCGCCACCAGTCGGCTGAGTGCAGGCACCAGAGTTCGGGCGTCCACCAGGCCCGCAGATGCTCGGGTAGCACCCCTTCCAGTTCCCGCATCAGGCCGGCCCCCGCGATCCCTATTGGTCCGCCGGGTTTTACAAAGCGGGCCAGGTAGTTGAGGTACAGGTCGTCGGTGCCGTAGTAAAAATAAGAATCAATGCTCACAATGGCATCGAAGAATTCCGCCGCGAAGGGCAGGGAACGCGCATCGGCATGGATAGGAAAAACGCCGTCCTCAACCCCGGCGTCACGGATACGCCGGAGGTTTTCGTCGGCGCTACACCACAGGTCCGTGGCCCATACCTGCACTCCGAACTCGCGGTGGAGGAAAATGGAGGATAGGGCCCGTCCGCAACCCAGGTCCAGTACGCGCATACCGGGCCGTAAGTCCATAGCCTGAGCAAGCCACTCTGTCAGCCACAGCGCATTGGCTCCGCCGCTCACGCCCGCCCTGATCCAGTCGGGATGATAAGCCGAGGAGCGGGGGAATTCTTTCTGGGAAAACGGATTATTCATTTGTAGATTTCTGCATGATGTACTGACAGGGCGTTGTGGGTAGCCTTCCTCTGAAAGGCTACCCACAACGCCCTTAAATAGGTACTTTATTTTTATACGGCCTTCACTTCCCAGCCTTTGCGGTAGGTACGCCGCAGGTACTTGTCAGCGGCCGGATAATTCGGGAATTTCATTTTAGCCGCATCCCATTTCAGCAATTGTCCGGGTACCCTTATCGCCACTGTACCCAGTAAGACCGCCTCGGTCATGGGGCCGGATTGGGCAAAGTGCGATTCGGTTTTTTCGCCGCCCAGGCAGGCATCCACAAAGTGATGGTAATGGTTGCGCTCGGGCAGGGTAGGAGTCGTATAGTCTTTTACGTTACCATTGGGGATAATTACCGGCATTTTCCCGTGGGGAATCAGTAAGGCACCTTCGGTACCAATCAGCATGGCCGATTCGGCGGGGTACTCGCCGTCCTTGTACAGGTCCCGTATCTCCTGCGGCGGATAAAATTCTCCGTCAAACCATTCGGCCGTCAAGGTACCTGATTCCGTTAAGGCATTGCCCGGAAACTGCCAGGTGATATGGTTGCCCTGGGGCCAGGTGTCGGCCCGGCGCTCGGGTGAATCCTGCCACGACTGCTGAACCTCCGCCTGTACCGACAGGGGGGCTTTCATGCCCAGCCCTTTCCAGACCGCATCAAAAATATGGCAACCTATGTCGCCGGACCAGCCCGTTCCGAAATCCTGCCAGGTGCGCCAGATAGCCGGGTGGTAAATGTCTGGAGCGTACGGACGAACGGGTGCCGTTCCGAGCCACTGATCCCAGTGCAGATGCGCCGGTACTTCCTGTCCCTGGGCCGGACGCGGCCCCACCAGCCGGTACTTAGCCACGGCACCCGGACGGTTGGAGCACAAATAGGCGTGTTTTATTTTTCCAATAATTCCCTGTTTGATCCATTGTACCGCCGTGCGGTCGCCCATGCTGGAAGCTACCTGGGTACCCAGCTGGGTCATAACGCCCGCTTTGACGGCCGCTTTCGTTAAATCACGTACTTCGGCCACATCATGACACATCGGCTTCTGACAGTACACATGTTTTTTGTCGCGGATGGCCTGAACGGCAATTGGGAAATGGTTGTGATCGGGTACACTTACGTTGACCGAATCGATATTTCCGGCTTCCGCTTTGAGTAGTTCGCGCCAGTCGGTGTAGGTGCGCGCGCCCGGTACAAATTCAGCGGCCCGCTTAAGGTTGTTTTCATCCACATCGCAAAGCGCCACTATCTCGACCTGCGGGTGCTTTTTGAACTGTTGTAAGTCGCCCCAGCCCATGCCCCCTACGCCGATGCAGGCGTGCCGGAGTTTGGAAGCTGGACCGGAAGAAGCCTCAGCGGAAGAACTGAACAGCATAGGAGCCGCCATGGCCGCAGTGGCGGCCTTGACCAGAAAATCTCGGCGTGAATCCTGACTTGGTTTATTTTTCATAGGACACAGGGGTTTAGGTGAATATTCGTTTGGAAAAGTTCTAAGGCAGGAGGAGCCGGTACAAGCCCGTCAGGTTGTACGCTGGATTCAACAGTGGTCGGCTGTGCTGAACAAAAGTACCTGATAGTCAAACTCTACTTTATCTTCCTGGCCTTCAACCCATAGAACCAGAAGCCGTCGTTGGGTTCTTCAAATTCAATACCCGTTACCCGCTGGTTGTTGTCGGTGGTGAACTTCACGGAGCCGAAGGTAAACCAGGGGTGCGGTCGAAGTCTTGCCTGCGTACGAAAACACATCTACCCTGCCAGTCGTTAAAGAATATAGAGTCTTTTCAGTCTTTGGCTCATCCGGGTGATTTAGGTATACGAGTCTCTACGTTCGGTATTATTTTAACTAATTGGCAGTATGTTGTTAAATAAGAAAGTGCCGGTTGCTTACATAATTAACAAAGTAAAATTTGAATTTATATTTGTACTCATTATTTCAATATGTGTTCTTTTCCTTACTGATATTTTCCAGGATATTTTGCCGGAAATGCCTTTAACAGTACCTGCCTTTATCGGGACTGCCATCTCTATTCTGCTTTCATTCAAGCTGAATCAATCGTACGACAGGTGGTGGGAAGCTCGTAAAGTGTGGGGAAGTATAGTGAATGATTCCCGCAGCTTTGTTATTCAGCTTCAAATGTTAGCAGCCAAGGGGAATGAGACTGCAATAAGAACGATAGCTTACCGGCAGATAGCCTGGTGCTACTGCCTGGGGCAAAGCCTGAGAGGATTAAATCCGTTGGATAACCTGGAAGGCCTGCTGTCTGCGGAAGATCTTGCTGCTATGAAATTGCACAACAACAAATCATTGGCACTGCTGCAAATGCACGGAAGAGATATTAAAGAGCTAAAAGAAAATAACCAGCTGGATATATTTTCTCAAGTACAACTGGACAGTACCCTGGTGCGGCTTTGTGAAGCCCAGGGCAAAGCCGAACGCATAAAGTCTACTGTGTTTCCTGTTACTTACCGGCTTTTTCTGCATTATATTATTTATCTTTTTGTCATTACGCTCTCTATCTCGCTGGAAGACGTAGCCGGATATTTTGAAATACCCTTGCTAATGGTGTTGTCAATGGCCTTCTTTTTACTGGAAAAGTCGGCAACGCACATGCAGGACCCATTCGAAAACCGCCCTACTGATACGGCAATGACCGCCATAGCAAGGACAATAGAAATTAATATCAGGCAGTTACTCAAGGAAACGGACGTTCCTGCACCACATCAACCGGAAGTTTTTTATTTATCATAACCATCTAAACTCTATTAAGAATGAGAACGTTAACCGCAGAAATGCAAAAGTCCATCACGCCTGCTTCGGCTCTGAATTTACTGAAAGAAGGAAACGAAAGGTTTGTAAATAACCGGAAAGCGGACCGGGATCTCTTACAACAAGCGGATGAAACCTCAAACGGACAATATCCTTTCGCCGTCATTCTAAGCTGTATTGACAGCAGGACTTCTGCTGAATTAATATTTGATCAGGGGATTGGCGATATCTTCAGCGTTCGTATCGCCGGAAATATAATTAACGAAGATATTTTGGGTAGTATGGAGTTTGGCTGTAAGGTAGCCGGCTCAAAAATTATCGTTGTGCTGGGGCATACAAAATGCGGAGCCGTAAAAGGGGCGTGCGATCAGGTAGAAATGGGCAATCTGACAGCACTGCTTACTAAAATACGACCTGCCGTTGAGGAGGAACAAACTACCCGGGAAAACCGTAATTCGAAAAATGGCGAGTTTGTAGAAAAAGTCTCCCAAATCAATGTGAAAAGAACGGTTGAAGCCATTCAGCAGCGGAGTCCGGTATTAAAGGAAATGATTGAAAAAGGCGAAATCAGTATCGTAGGTGGTATGCACGATATTTCGACGGGTATAGTAACATTTTTTGAGCAGGAAACCCAGGCATAATCATTAAAAGGGTAGCCCCGATACCGTCAGAAAGCGCTGAATAGTGTAAAGGGCGTAAAATAAAGGGTCCGCGGTGAAGCTAACTAAGGCTTCCCGCGGACCCTCTTATGAGTTGATAAGGTGCCGCCCCGCGCGGCGGCGGCCCCTAGGGCTTTGCCATTACATTTGATCCTGTTTCTGCTACTAAAGTGTCGCCCCCAGCGGGGCTTTTTGAAGCGAATGGTAGTGCATAGGCTTATGCCCAGACGTCGATTTTTAGTTAAGTAGACAGCACACGCATTCCTGCGTACACTACTGATAAGTACTCCTGAATTGCTGTTAGGATTCTCTTTATCTTTTACCCCATGAATAGCTTGGGCAGTGTAAGTACCAGTGCATTGGCCCAGTATACAATAGTAGACAATGCACTCATTGTATAAAGATATATTCCCTTACTTCACCTTCTTCGCATTCAGCTCATAGAACCAGAAGTCGTCATTAGGTACTTCAAACTCAATACCCGTTACCCGCTGATTGTTGTCAGTGGTGAACTTCACGGTGCCGAAGGTAAACCAGGGATGCTGCTTTTTCCAGTGCAGCTGAAAGGTATCGTAGTGCCAGTGCGAAAGCGTAGCGTTCAGGTTGGGCGTATGCTCAAAACTAATTTCCAGCGCGCCGTTCTTCTCGCTTACCGTTATGTTGCCGTACACGTCGGTATGGTAGGTACCGGCGTAGGCGGTCAGGGGCTGGGTGGGTTTGGTGTTCAGGATGCGTTTGGCTTTGAGGTCAGCGACGCGGGTGTCACTGGCGTAGGCTTGGTTGGTGCGGTCAAGGTCTTTCTGCGACCAGTCGGTTTCGGGGCGGCCCAGAAAGGCGTCGAAGGTATAGTGCGCCATCGCGTTGATGGGGGCTTTCAGTCCGTTGGTCAGTACCACCACGCCCAGGTTCTGGTCGGGCAACATACTGATGGACGTGATCATGCCGTCGTAGCCACCCGTATGCGATACTTTGAGGTGGCCCTGGTAGTCGCGGAGCCCCCAGCCCAGGCCGTAGCCGGCAAAGGTACTTCCGTAGTCGTTGGGTTTGGTGCGGTCGACCGGAAAGCTGTTGTGGACGGTCCAGACCATGTTGCGGGTGCGGGGCGTCAGCAGCGTGTCCTTGCCGTGGATGCCGTTATTGAGGTTAAAGATCATCCATTTGTTCAGATCCTCCACGCTCGAGATCAGTCCACCCGTAGCGGCAATCTCCTCCCAGCTGGTGTAGGGTATAGGTTTATGGGTAGTATTCTTAATCAAAGCATGTGGTGAAGCGGCATTTCCCAGCCTGGCTACCTGATCTATATTCACGATGGTGCGGGTCATGCTCAGCGGGTCCAGGATGCGTTCCTTTAGGTTTTCGTACCACGATTTGCCCGTTACCTTTTTGATAATCTCCCCCGCCGTAATAAACATCAGGTTGGAGTAGCCGTAGCCCGCCCGGAACGGATAACCCTGTGGCAGGTACCTGATACGCCGGATGATTTCTTCGGACGAAAAATTAGAATTATACCACACAATATCGCCACAGAAGGTGCCCAGGCCGGTACGGTGGCTCAGGATGTCGCGGATGGTAGCGTTGTCGGTGGCGTAGGAGTCGGGCAGGGCAAAGTACGGCAGGTGGTCTTTAACCTTATCGTCCCAGTTGAGCTTGCCTTCCTGTACCAGCATTCCTATGATGGCGGAAGTAAAGGCCTTGGAGTTGGAGGCAATGGCGAACAGCGTTTTATCGTTGACGGGCGTAGAAGTACCCTGAGTAGTGACGCCGTATCCTTTTGAGAATACTACCTTGCCATCTTTCACGATACCCACGGCCATACCCGGTACGCCCCAGGCTTTCTGGGCATTGGCAAAGTAGGCATCCAGTTTCTTAATGTCTACCTTCACCGGCGCCTGTGCCAGAGCAGGGGAGGAGAAACAGGTACTTATCAGGGTAAATACTAAAAGGAGTTTACGGGACAGTTGAAAAAATGGGTACATGGGTGTTGTATAAAAAGCTTGATGAAGTAATGTAAATGGGAGCCTAAGAGCCGGGCCAAAGGTTAAATATAAAAGAAAAAAAGCTTTGGTGGGTAGCTGCATCCGCATTTACCGACTATTCTGGTACTTTTAGGCAGATACGCTCATATCGGCTTCAACAGTCATAGTTCAGGCATGAATCACTACGACGCTTTACTGGAACACATCCAGCAGGTAGTACCCCTCTCTGAAGAGAGCAAAGGCTACGTTCGGGAAGAATTTAAGGTGAAAGAGCTCCGGAAAAAGGAAATACTTTTGCACCAGGGTGATGTTTCACAGCATATGCGCTTCATCACGAAGGGGTGCTTTAAGTGCTTTAATGTAGATGAAAAGGGAAAGGAGCATATCATGTTGTTCGGCATTGAGGGCTGGTGGATCAATGACCTGTACAGCTACCTGACCCAGTTGCCGGCCCGGAGTACCTTACAGGCGATAGAGCCCAGTGTGATCCTGCAGATCCACCGTGACTCGATGGAAGAACTGTTGCAGAAGGCCCCGGTGATGGAGCGGTTTTTCCGGATCAAGACCCAGAATGCCTACGTGGCTTTGCAGGAGAGGACCATGCGCAGCATGAGCCAACCGGCCGAACAACGCTACTTGGACTTCCGCAAAAAGTACCACGACATAGAGCAACGCGTGCCGCAGTACCTGATTGCTTCGTACCTGGGCATTACACCCGAGTTTTTGAGCAGCATTCGAAAAAAAGGGGCGGAAGGTCCTGTTTCTTAAGGTACATTAATTTTTTTCAGTGGAGTCCTCCGGACCTTTGTGCAACACAAACAAAAAAGGTTAGCCCTATGAAAAAGATCATTGCATTTGCCGGAAGTAACAGTGCCCAGTCTATCAACCAGAAACTGGTAGAAGTAGCCATCAGTAAGCTGCCACAGGAAGCAGTACAGCTCATCAACCTGGCAGACATCAAAGTACCTGTCTATGGAATAAATACCGAGGAAGAAGCGGGTATACCGGAGGCCATCCGGCAACTCCGTGCGGTACTGGCCGAAGCGGACGGATTTATCATTGCTTCGCCCGAGCATAACGGACTGCTACCCGCCTTCTTCAAAAATATCATTGACTGGCTGTCGCGGATTGACCAGAATATATTTGAAAAAAAGCCCGTGCTGCTTATGAGTACTTCCACGGGTAGCTACGGAGGTCAGTCCAGCCTGAGTATATTGAAAAGTCTTTTCCCGCGCTGGGGAGGAAACGTAGTAGGTACCTTCTCGGTAGGTCCTTTTCAGGAAAAGTACAATGAGGCTACGCAAAGCCTTACCTATCCGGAAGACCAGCAATTGGCCGCAGCCCTTGAACAACTTACCGCCGAAGTATTTGAAGTGGCTCCGGCCGCTTAGCCTGAAATAGTACTTGAGATAACGACCTTATTAAACAGTCATGGAAAAAACATTAAGTCCGCTACAGGAAAGATTACTGGCCTTGGGCATCTCTGTCTCGGACCTGCCCCGGCCGGGTGGTTCGTATGTATCGGTCAACGTGCGGGGAGCCATTGCCTACGTAGCCATTCAGTTTCCGATCCGGGGTAAAGAGTACCACTTTCGGGGGCGGCTGGGACAGGAGCTATCCACCGCCGAAGGCTACGAAGCGGCCACTCTGGCGGCCATGAATGCCGTGGCCCAGGTCGAGAATTATGTGGGCTTCGATAAGGTACTAGGGCTAAATCATGTCGACGTATACTATCAGTCGGCGGAGGAGTGGGACGATGGGCCGCTGGTAGCCAATGGCGCTTCTGACTTGTTTCTTAAAGTACTGGAAGAGAAAGGACAGCACACCCGGTCTATATTTGGAGTGCACAAATTACCCCGCAACTTTAGTGTAGGGATAAGTTGTACATTTACCCTATTATAGTTGAGTAAATACCATTTGTTAGCCATGAATATATAATTTCTACGCTTATGGATACCAAACCTCTGCTTGACTATCTGCGCAGATATGTAGATCTGAACCAGGAAGAAGAGGTCCTGTTTCTTTCCAAAGTAAGGCTCAGGAAGTACCTCAAAGGGCAGTATGTAGTCCAGCAGGGCGATGTGTGCCTGTACGAAAACTTTGTGTTGTCGGGCTGCCTGAAGTCATTCCACATGGACCCGGAGGGGCATGAGCATATCGTAATGTTTGCCATCGAAGACTGGTGGACGGGTGACCTGGGTAGTTTTCTTAGTCAAACCCCGGCCTCGCTAAATGTTCAATGTATGGAGAATTGTGTGCTGGCTCAGCTTATGTATTCAGACCTGCAGGAGCTGTACATCCAAATACCTAAGCTGGAGAGGTTCTTCCGGATTATTATTCAGAAAGCGTACGTAGCTTCTCAACAGCGAGTGGTACAGAACCTGAGCATGCCCGCCAAAGACAGGTACCTCTTCTTCCGCAAGCTGTACCCCCGTATCGATCAGCGGGTACCGCAGTACATGATTGCCTCCTACCTGGGTATTACACCCGAGTTCCTGAGCAAGATCCGAAGCCAGCTTATCTACGAGCAGTAGTATCTTAATCTAGTTTAACCTGCTTTCTTAACCTACTTCATCGTCTGCTAAGGGGTGGTACATGAACTTTGTAGCATCACTAAAACACAAAGTTTATGAGTCAATTACTGGAAAAAGTTACAGACCTGAATGACCTGGTGCTACAAGGTAAAGCCCTGGAAGCATTCGACAAGTACTACCACGATACGGTAGTAATGCAGGAAAACGAAAACCAGCCAACGGTTGGGAAAGAAGCGAATCGGCTACGGGAAGAGGAATTCTTTTCATCCATTACTGAACTACGTACTGCCAGACCTCTGAAAGTGACCGTCGGCGAAGGTATCACGATGGTACAGTGGCAGTACGACTACACCCACAAGGACTGGGGCGTTAAAAACTACACGCAGGTATCGGTGCAGGAATGGCAGGATGGCCAGATCATCAAAGAGCAATTCTTCTACGGCAACTAACTTATTATTCATCTATTAGCCATAAAAAAATAAACCAATGAAAAAGCTACTATTTAATACCAATGATTCGTACGCAGGCCTGATCCTGCGGGTAAGTCTGGGAGCAGTTGTATTTGCACACGGAGCCCAAAAACTACTGGGGTGGTTTGGGGGATATGGATTTTCGGGTACCATGGATTTCTTCACTAAAACCATGCACCTGCCCTGGCTGGTGGCGCTGGCGGTGATCCTGCTGGAATCGGTAGGAGCCGTAGCCCTGATAGCCGGACTAGCTACCAGACTACTAGCCCTGGCGTACACCTTTCTGGCAGTGGGTATCCTGATTACGCACACACAATGGGGATTCTTTATGAACTGGTTTGGCAATCAGGGAGGCGAAGGCATTGAGTACTTTCTGCTCTGGTTGGGTATAGCCGCGGCACTGGTCAGCATTGGCAGTGGAGCCTTTTCGGTTGACCGCCTGCTCTTCAGCCCAAAAGAGAACTCCATTCACCCCGAAGGCGCAAAAAGGGTGATCCATCAAGAGGTTGGAAGCTGATACCTTCTGCACATTACTCCTTTCATTCCAAAATAGAAAAAGAGGTTTGCCACTGTGGCAAACCTCTTTTATATGCATGATGTATAGTGAATTAGTAGTTTACAAAAGAATTATTGATTCAGCCCCATCGGCCGTTCGACCCTCTGGGGCTGCTTTTACACCATTACTAATTCTTTCGTATACTACTGATAGCAGATTATACTAGCGTCCCATTTTTAACCTTGTTTGAGCCGTGACCTCCGGGCTGTCGCGAAGCTGAATGCTGAGAGCTTTATTAGTAAATGCTCTTCGGTCAATGACCAGCGTAATGGGATGAATACCCTGAGGGAGTTCGGCTAGAGTACCCTGTTCCGTAAGTTTCAGAGGCTTTTGCCCCGCCCAGGCAGTCACACCGGCAGTGGAATTAAGGTCTAGCTGTACTTTGCCCGGCGTTAGTACTTCTACCTCAAACCGGACGAGGCTAAATTGCTTACCAGGGCCTGCTTCCACAATAGGCAGTTCATCTACCGGCAGGTCGCCCGATACCTTGCTGTAGGCAGGCTGGAAGGAGAGCTTTGTATTGGTTTTTACGAAGGCCCCTGGGCCCTCAGTACGTAACTTTGTAGCTAGTTCCTTCGAGGGGGCTACGGTCTCCCAGCGGCGCACCAACCGGGTGTTAGGTACACGGTAGTTGCCCGATTCGCCCAACTTAGAGAGGAACCCAACCATATCCCGGAACTCATCCTTGTCCAGACCGGCGGTCAGTCCGGCTGGCATCAGCGAACCGGATACTTTTTCCATGACATCGATCTGACTCTTCGGTACTGCTACTTCCTGTCCCGATACATCGCGCATCACGATTTCGGAGGCTCCGTTGCTGACGAGATACCCCATCACTTCACTGCCGTCCTTTTTGGCAATGCGCTGTAGTTCGTAGCCCTCCTTGATAGAGGCCGTAGGGTAGAGGACGGAGCGGATAATGGTTTCGGCGGGTGAGCTGGTACCGAGGCTGCTCAAATCTGGGCCAATGAGTCCACCGGCACCACCCAGGGCGTGACAGCTAAAGCAGCTGGTCTTGCGATACAGGACTTCGCCCCGTTCCGCATTGGCCGAGGTTTTGACCTCCCGGGCCAGGCTGGTTATCTGCTGATCGTTGAGTTGCTGGGGCATGCGTTCCACGGGTAGAGTACCTCCCGATGCTTCCAGGGCCTGCTTCAGCAGTTTTACCTCGTCGCTCTGGTGGCGGTTCCAGGGAATCAGCCCCTGTATCTTCATCCGGGCTGCTTTGGCCGTAGCTTCCGGTACCTTTCGGGCCATCAACGCTTCGGCCAAGGCCTGGGTTCGCGGCGGCTGGGACATAAAGGGGCGGTACAGTTCGGTGGCATCCGTTTCGGCGGGTAGGGTCTGCATCAGATCCACGGCCAGACGGGCCGCTTCGGCCGCGTCCAGCGATACCAACTGGGCCGTCGCCAGAAGTCGTGATTCCTCCGGACTTTTAGTGCCGGCCAGCTCGGTCAGTACCTGCCGGGCTCTATCTTTATTTAAGAGCGTGAGCGCATTCATAGCCGCTCTCTTTGTGTTCTTATCACCTTTCCTGACCAGATCAACCACGCGGTCCGTCATGGCTTCCATGCGCCAGAGGCCGATCAGGCGGATGGCACTGGCAGCTACGGCCTGATCTTCGTTCTCAATAAATTCGGCAATTCGATTTAGTTCGCGCTCCGGCTTTACGTTCCGCTGACGGGCGGCCTCCTCTAGAGCCGCCAGTTGGGCGGCAACCTGCTTATTTTGTGCGGCATTGCCCTGAACGGCCATGCCTAAGAGTATATTCAGGTCGGCGGGCTTACCATTCCTGGCCAAAGAATTGAGTACATCCTTATGGTAGGCTTCGGGTACCTGACCTTTCTGATAGAGTTGGGCCAACTGCGTGACCGCCTCCGGATTATTTACGGACTTCAGGACAAATGCCGTCTTTTGGGGAGTGCCGAAGAAATCCGGTTCTGTTTTCAGGCGCTTTGTCCACTGGGGCTCCAGCTCCCGGGTAGTCTGCCACAGGGCAAAGTCCAGAAACTCGTCCGTAGGTTGTTCCAGTGCAGTTAGCGCCGTACGGGCTGCTTCGGCTGTTTGTACTTTTCGCAGAGCTATCACCGCCTCAAGGCGTACCTGCGGGTGCGGGTCCGCTACAGCTTTGGTAAGCAGGGCCGGTACATTATTTATTTTAGGATACCATAGCTGTAAAGCCCGGATGCCCGCCGCCCGGGCCTGATGCTTTTCTGCGTTCAGCAGACTAAGTAGCAGGGGCTCGTTCACATTATCCAGGGCCTGGTGTACCCACAGGGCTTCAAGGAGCTGGTGTTCGTAGTTAGGATCTTTTTTGTCCAGACTGGCGGTCCACTTCTGCAGGGCGGGTAGTACCTCCTGGGCACCCCGGCTTTTGAGTACTTGTTTGGCCTGCAGGCGCGTCCAGTCTTCGGGTAGTTTCAGGGCGTCCAGCAGCTCGGGAGTGCTGGCTTTGGTGAGTTTAGGTACTTTGACCAGCGGACGGTTCTTAGCCGTAATGCGCCAGATGCGCCCGTGTTCCTGGTCCCGGCGCGGGTCGTGGAAGTCTACCTCCCCGTGCTGGATGATAGGATTGTACCAGTCGGCCACGTAAATAGCGCCATCCGGCCCCAGGTTGATATCCACCGGACGAAAAGCCACGTGATCGGTCCACAGCAGGTCTTCCACCTGTTTGGATGCGTAGCCACTACCCTGTTCTTCCAGTTTAAACCGGTTGATGCGGTTGGCCCGGAAGTCGTTGGTGATGACGCTGCCCTGCCACGACTCCGGCAGGTGACGTCCTGATATCACTTCCAGTCCGCTGTGCTTGGGCTGCCCCGGATTCAGACCGCGGATGATCCGCTCGGCGCCCGGCGCGGTTACAAAAGTAGCGCCTGGAAAAGCATAGTTAATGCCCTCCAGCCCGGCGCCATCGGTCAGGAAGGATTGCCCCCAGCGGTCAAACTGCAGTCCCCACGGATTGATCAGGCCTTTGGCGTACACGTCCAGTTCCAGGGTATTGGGTTGTAGTTTCCAGACGCCACCGCCTTCCAGTCGTTTGATACCCGACGGGGTTTCGACGTGGCTGTATATGTAGATGGACTGGTTGAAGTACAGACGACCTTCGGGCCCCCAGCGGAAAGTATGGATGAGGTGGTGCGTGTCGGCGGTGCCAAAGCCGGTGAGTACCTGCCTTTTTTTGTCGGCCTTGCCGTCGCCGTCGGTATCCATGAAGTGCAGAGTTTCGGTAGAGTTGGCTACGTACACACCACCATCGCCGGGCAGGATTCCGGTGGGGGTGAGTAAGCCCTCGGCAAAAATGGTAGACTTATCGGCCTTGCCGTCGCCGTCGGTGTCTTCCAGTACAAAAACCTTGTCGTTGGCCTGCTCGCCCGTCTTGACGTGGGGGTAGGCAGTACTACTAACCACCCACAGCCGACCATCGGCATCCCAGTTTATCTGAATGGGCTTGGCTACCAGCGGCTCGGCGGCAAAGAGCGTTACCTCAAAGCCATCCGCAATCTTGAATGACTCCAGTTCGCGCTGCACATCCGGATCGGGATCGTCCCGGCGGTCGTCCTGATGGACCGTAGAGGTAAAGAGCAGCACCAGGGGAATAAAAATGATGCTACGCAGGAGTGGCCTTTTTTTGAGAATATTCATAACTAGTTGAGTTGGCTAAGCTGGTAAACGGGTGATGGGGGCATGCGGCGCAGGGCAATCTGCCCTTCCAGCCAGGTAATGATAAAATTAAGGTCTTCCAGTCCCTTGACGTGCCGCCCCTGCTCGTAGGAGCGGAAACCAACAATGTAGGTGCGGTTCTGCGGGCGGTACTGGTGAAAAAATAGTTCGTTCTTTTTAACGATCATCTCCCGCAGCTGACTCGCCTGAGCCATCAGCGGCCCCTGGGTGAGCGCTACGCCTTCGGCCCACTGTTTGGCCGAAGCGGTAAGTACCTGCGCACCGTCCGCAGTGAGGGTGTAGAACCCTTTTTTGAGGCCGGTAATCCGGATTGTTTGACCATTACCCATTACTCTTCCGTCTTCCTTAGGTGGCGTCAGGGGCAGATAGGGAGCATCCATTGTGAATTTCAGGCTGGATTTGTCTGATTCTGAAACTACTAATTTAACAGGAGCGGAGGCTGTATTGCCTGACTTCGAAGCATTGATGGTATGCACCTCCTGTCGGGCGGGCAGCCCCAAACCATTTTCCAGGGCAGAAGCCAGGTAGTAGTAGCCGGCTTCGTTCAGGTGGATGCCATTGTCGGAAACAGATGTTTTTCTACTAATTTCCTGTATAGGCTTAAAAATATCAATGTACCTAAGCCCTCGCTCAGAAGCCGTACGGGCTATGGCCGCCCCGTAGCGTTCCAGCATGGCATTACGCGGTGCTGTGGTCCCAGGCTCGGCCGACATGACCGGAATGGGGGATAGCAGAATGGCTTTGGCTCCCAGTTCGTTTATTTTATCAAGCAGTTTATGCAAGCCTTCGGTAAAGCGGGGCAGCCCCGCCTCGCCTTCCTGCGCCTCAATACCTCCGTAGGCCACAAAAACTACGGTTGGTTTGGCTTTGGTTAGCTGTTCAATCAGCAAGTCGTAGGGCGTAGGCGGATTGGTGATATAGCTACGGGCTTCGCCAAAGACATTATCGCCCGTCCAGCCAATGTTCCGGTAGGTAACGTTGCGGTCGGGCCAGCGGGTGGTCAGGGCCAGCTCCAGGTACCCATACTGCAGATCATTTTCAAAAAGGGAATTTCCCAGAAAAACCACCCGGTCGCCGTTTTTAAGACTAAAAGCGGCCCCCGTAGGTGGTGTAGTAGTCTGAGCAGCAACCCACGCGCCGGGAAGGGTGAGGAGCCATACGAGCAGGCAGGCCGTAACGGCCCGGACCTTTTTCTGTAACATGTATTTTCAAGAGGTTAACTTACACTAAAAGACAGGGACGCGGGAAATATTTGCTAATCAGAAAAAATAATATCAGGAAATATTTCGCCAAAAGAAAATTGCCAAGGGAGCAGGTACGAAAAGGAGGCGTTCCGGGATAGTAGGTAGTTGACAGAATATCCTTTTACAATGGATATTTCAGGCATCCTTATCCTTGTTCCTATGTACGCTCTTCGCATTCTCTTTCTGGTACTTACCACCATTTACCTGGCACCTGCTACCTATGGTGCCGCTCTGCAAACCAATTCCGCGCAGGATAACGCCAAATACGACCGGGACTACGCCCTGGAAGCTACCATGCTCGGGTACTTTGGGAAGGATGGGGCGCGTAATCCTACGCTTAAAGCCAACAAAGGCGACCGGGTCAGGATTACTATTACGAACGGCGAGCAGATGACGCACGATATAGCGCTGGAAAAACTTGGTATTAAAAGTAAAACGCTTCAGGAAAAGGGTACCAGTACGAGCATTACCTTCGTAGCGCAGCAGAGCGATACCTACTTCTGTACGGTACCGGGGCACCGCGCGGCGGGTATGGTAGGTAGCTTTGAAGTAGTGGAGGGAGCTGTACTTGGTACGTCGGTGGCGGGACAACTGCCCATGAAGAACGAACAGCCCCTGAATTTGGACTTTGAATCAGGTACCCTGAAAGACTGGACCGCCACGGGTGATGCCTTTGCCAAGCCGCTCATTAGCCAGGACCCATCGCCAGTGCATGAGAAAGATATGAAGATTGGTTTTGAAGGAAAGCAGTTTCTGAGCAGCGGCGGCACTACCAATTATAAGCTTACCGGTACTTTAACATCGGTGCCGTTCAAGGTAACGCAGCCCTTTGCCGCCTTCAGAGTGTCGGGTGGAGCCCTGCAGGATACCCGGGTGGAGCTGGTCCGGGCCGATACAGATCAGGTTATCTTTCATATTACCGGTAATGGCCGGGCTACGCTGCTACCAGTGGTAGTGGATTTGCAGCCTCACTTAAACAAAGACATATTCATTCGGATCGTAGATAATGAAACGGGTATTTCCCAGATTCCCTACATCAAAAACGACATTTGGGCGCACATCAATTTTGATGATTTCCGATTCTACCCCAGCCGTCCCAATTTTCCGAATGAGCTAAAACAAAGCGATATTATTGTACTTCCACCCCTTGATCCCGTACTCAACGCCGGACTTTCCGGTGTAGAAGCCGCCAAAGCCATGACTCCGCCCAAAGGATTTAAAGTAACGCTGGCCGCCGCCGAGCCGGATGTGGTACGACCGGTTAGTTTTACCATCGATGCAAAGGGCAGGCTCTGGGTCGTGGAAGCACATACCTACCCAACTCCCGCGCCGGAAGGGCAGGGCAAGGACCGCATCCTGATCATGGAAGACACCAACGGCGACGGTACGCTGGACAGCCGGAAAGTATTTATG
This sequence comes from Telluribacter sp., assembly GCF_035998675.1. Taxonomy (NCBI): domain Bacteria; kingdom Pseudomonadati; phylum Bacteroidota; class Cytophagia; order Cytophagales; family Spirosomataceae; genus Telluribacter; species Telluribacter sp. The sequence goes on along the minus strand of NZ_DASYHI010000013.1, from coordinate 10,558 downwards.
GAAGGACTCAACCTGGTCAGTGGAATTGAGGTAGGTATGGGCGGCGTATGGCTGGGGGCGGCCCCGTACCTGCTGTACATCCCCGTTGATGACAAAACCGATAAACCCGCCGGTCCGCCGCAGAAGCTGCTCGACGGCTGGGGTACGCAGGATACCCACGAAGTACTGAATAGCCTCCGCTGGGGACCCGATGGCTGGTTGTACGGTACCCACGGGGTATTTACGCATTCCAACGTCGGTAAGCCGGGCGCTACCGATGCCCAGCGTACCAAGATCAACGCCGGAGTCTGGCGGTACCACCCTACCCGCCATACCTTTGAAATATTCGCCGAAGGCAGCAGCAATCCCTGGGGCATTGATTTCAACGACTACGGCCATCCGTTCATCACGGTATGCGTGATTCCGCACATGTACCACGTCATTCAGGGTGCGCGCTACAAGCGGCAGGCGGGCAAGCATTTTAACCCCTACACCTACGACGATATCAAAACCCACGCCGACCACGTACACTGGGTAGGCGAGCGGGGACCGCACGCGGGTAATTTCCGGTCGGCCTCGGCCGGAGGCGGTCACGCCCACGCGGGGGCGATGATATACCTGGGCAACAGCTGGCCGCAGGAGTACCGCAACCAGATATTCATGAATAATATCAACGGTGCCCGTATGAATATTGATAATCCGACCCGCGCTGGCTCTGGCTACACGGTTACGCACCGCCCGGACTTCATGGCCATGAACGATTCGTGGTCGCAGTGGCTGAACTTCAAGTACGACGCGAGCGGCTCGGTCTGGGCCATCGACTGGTACGACAAGAACCAGTGCCACAGCCCCAACCCGGATGTACACGACAAAACCATGGGGCGGATTTTCAGGATTAGTCACGAAAATGATAAATGGGCAAAGGTAGATTTAACCAAAGCAACCGACCAGCAACTGGTCAACTACCAGCTTCACCCCAACGAGTGGTACGTACGGCAGGCGCGGACCATTCTGCAGGAGCGCGGCCCGAACAAAAAGGTACATGCCGCTCTAAAAAATATCCTCGCTAAAAATCCGGATGCTACCCGTAAGCTCCGCGCACTCTGGACGCTGCACGTCACACAGGGGCTGACCGACAAAGACCTGAATAGTCTGCTGACCCACGACAACGAGTACGTACGTAGCTGGGCCATCCAGCTCATGGCGGAGGACAACAGCGTGTCGCCCGAAGCGCTCAAGCGTTTTGCATCCATGGCTCAAAAAGACAATTCGGCCCTGGTGCGTCTCTACCTGACTTCCGCCATGCTGCGTCTGGAGCCCGGTCAGCGGTGGGAGGTCATGGAGGCCCTTGTGCAGAAAGGCCAGGACAAAGACGACCACAACCTGCCGCTCATGGCCTGGTACGCCGCCGAACCGCTGGCTACCGTTGACGTAAAGCGTGCCCTGCAACTGGCCGAGAAAGCCAAGTTGCCTAATATACTTACTTACATGAAGCAGCGGGTAGAGGCGATAGGTACCGATGAAGCGAAGAAGGCGCTGAGTGACTTTAATGCACGTTTGGGAATGATGGATCACTCGGGGCATTGAGGGGTAAGGTACTTTAATAAAACACGCAGAGTTAGGTGTTAGCTTTCAGCCATTCATAAAATTCAACAGAAGACATGCCGTTAACCCGTTTCAAGGAACAAAAAAAACAAACACTCGAAGAGTTTTACAGCGAATGGGCTTCTTCTGACAATACGATTTCATCAGATTTGGGCAAGGCAATGCTTCGGGTTATTGAGAAAGCCAACCAAACATTTATAGAAACGGCAATTTTTAGCGGAACCTCTCATGCTCATTTGTTACTCTTTACAGCAGAAACCAACGATGCTGACTGGTATGTAGCCATCATTGCAAATGCTGGCGAATATCACATCGAATACAGGATGTCAAAAGACAAGCAGCCCTGGCAAAATGCGACAGTAAAAGGCGCGACAAAGTCTCTGGATGACTTTATGAATTACATTATTATTGCGATGAATGAAAGTGGCGCATGGGCTGAGAACATAGAATTGAAAAGACTATATATGAAACTGAAGGCCGACGATACTCAGGTTCCTTCCAGTGACTCACTCGCGTAAAAGTTGCTGGTAAATAATACCAGCAACGGCGGAAAATTCCCGAACTCGGCCCGAAGCATTCAGACGTTTTTCAAAGAAAGCTGTCAAAAAGCCGGGATCACTAAGAAAGTAACGGTACATACGCTACGCCATAGCTTTGCTACACACCTGCTGGAAAAAGGGACCGATCTGCGCTATATACAGGTACTTTTAGGCCACGAAAGCTCCAAAACCACCGAAATATACACCCACATGACTACCATAGGATTTGATCAGATAATAAGCCCAATGGATGACTTGGAAATATAAGAAACCTTATATAGCTTGTATGCAAATCCTTCTATTTTACCATGCGGGGACTCAATAAGGTAACATTAATCGGTAATTTGGGTAAAGATCGCAGCGGCGCACCGCCCTGATACACAAAGTATAGAGGGAGGTATAAGCGTGACCAAATTTTCACTTGCTACTACTGATCGGACCGCCGCCGCGGATATTCAAAGACTCGAAAGGAGAGAGTCATTCCAACACCGAATGGCACAGCGTGGTTTTGTGGCGTAACATGGCCGACTTAGCCGCCAAATACCTTAAAAAAGGCAGTATGATCTATCTGGAAGGAAAAATTAAGACACGCTCCTACGATGACAAGGAAGGAAACAAACGCTATGTCACAGAGATCATCGGGGAAAGCTTTATTATGTTAGACAAACCCGATGAACTACATCTATAACGGAAATAAACGCAACCAGTTGCGTTTACACAAATGTTGTACGCCATTTATAGAACAAAAATGAATCTTATAAAAAGGATAATGAACATACAATCACAGCTTGAATTTGTAGAAGATAGTGCTGGCCTTCATCAATTAGGTGGGGAGATACCAAGCGATTTCAAAATTCCTGAAAATGAATTCAAGGGTGGCTTTCAATACTTAGGCTTTATTGATAATAAAGACAAGTTCTTCGAATGGCTACCATTTAAGCTCAACTTGATTTGCCCTATCTTCCTAGACTTTGATTACATCTTTCTGGATTACGAAAATCCGAACGAGCCAAAGTTGTTATATCCGCTGAACACTTCTGAAATCACAACGGCTTACGATGAACTGGATAAGGATTCCAGAGTTACATACGACTCTTTGACTTGCTCATTAAAACCTTTCAAAGGAGTAGATGATGACAATGAATTTGAAATAATCGGACTTGCAAGAAAACCCCACTGGATACAATCTGAAGACTACCCAATTTGCCCGAAAACGGACAAGAAAATGAAGTTCGTATGCCAGCTAATGAGCAACGGACATGTAAGGGCCAAGAGTAGAAACTTCAAAAGCGACAGCGACTATTACGAAAAGATATTTGATGAGATGAACTTTTGGTGTGACGGCGCTCTGAAGGTTTTCTTTGAGCCAACTTCAAGGGTGGCATGTTACTTCATACAAAACACATAGAAAAACGGCGTACAACAACAGCTAAACGCCAGCATCGGCCGACGGCCGCCGCCGCCGTTTAGCCCAGCCGTTACCACACATTTTAAAATGACTCGAAATTGGAATGACATAAAATGGATTTTTGAGCCAGACGGTTCTTTAAGGGACATTTATGTTCAGGATGTGACACTTTCTGACTGGGAAAAACTTATTGACTTTCTGATTTTGAATTATGACATAAAGTTTGGGGAAGATGAGAAAAAACAAATTGACAAAGAGTATGTGATAGAATATCTCAGAGACGAAACTGGCGAAATGGAAAGTAAATCGCTGAAAATTGACTTTAATGGAGTTAATATTCATTGTTACTTTTTTCTACCCAACCAAATTGAATTTGACATCGACCCAAAGGAGATTACTGCAATTAAGGATTTTGAAACCATAGAGAAGTTTATGACTTCTATCAGCCAGACACTTAGAAATCAAGTAACTTTGACAGGAGAAAATTCACCAGAGTTCCCTTTATTTAAAATTGACTTTGATAAAAATGTAAACAAAGTTTTGACCGAAAAAGAAGCAGAAGAACTATCAAACAGGCAGAGTTCAATATTGACAGAATTGAATGTAATGAAGACAAGATTAATGATGCGATTCTTCCCAAAGAAATTTGAAAGTAAAGTTTTAAAGAGTGCAAATGAACCATACAGACCGACTGGAAAAGATAAAAACGTGTGGTAACACGGGTTTTGCGTCAGGCGGGCTGACGTGTAAACTTGAAGCTTTGTGCTTCGATTCAAGTTCAGTGCAGGTTGACAGTTTTGTGCTCCGTAACCCGCCCGAACGCAAAGCCCGAAACCGTTACGTTCGTTTCGCTTAAGCATACTTATAAAAAAAGAAAAAAGCACAAACCGCTAACAATACCTAAACGCCAGCCTCGGCCGACGGCCTCGCCCGTCGCTTAGCTTAACCGTTGGCGCTAAATTTGGACCCCACCGGCAATACCACACCGTCGAGTCAGATATCTCCAAATGACATACCCATTTAAAAGTAGCTCATAAAAAGCACCAGCAACGGCAGAATACCTTATCTTTCAGGGACCGCCAATGAGTCACTCGTCCAAAAGTTGCTAGTGAAAAACGCCAGCAACGGCGGAAATTCAATACTTTTACCAGCTAAGATTTAATATATGACGCCATTAGACAAATACAGGCATGCTATCAATGACTTGTGTGAAAAACACAAGGTCAAGCGGCTGTATGCCTTTGGGTCAGTCCTCACCGACAAGTTCACCGAAGCCAGCGATGTTGACCTTATTGTAGATTTTGAACCTATTGACCTATACCAGTACGCCGATAACTATTTCAGCCTCAAGTTCGCCCTGGAAGGTACGCTTCGTAGGTCAGTGGACCTGCTGGAAGAAAAGGCGATAAAAAATCCTTACTTCAGAAATGCTGTGGAAAAACAGCGCCAGCTTATTTATGGAAGTTGAGATCAAAGCATGGGCTTACGATATTGTTTCTGCCCTTCATGAGATAGAGATCTTCCTGGAAGATGCACCAGATTTTGAGATTTACCAAAAAGATTTAAGGACTAAGCGAGCTATTGAAAGGAATCTGGAAATAGTAGGAGAAGCCATGAATCGTATGCTGAAGAAGAAGCCTGACATTGGTTTTACTAATGCCCGCAATATTGTTGAAACACGGAACAGGATTATTCACGGATATGACTCTGTATCAGACGAAATCATCTGGAGTATCATCACCAACAGCCTGCCGAAGCTGAAAGAAGAAGTTGAGCGGTTTCTTGGTGAATAGAAATCAGGTACTTGCGTATGAGTCACTCGCATGAAAGTTACTGGTGCTGTTCCCCAACAACGGCTGCAAACCAGTAGTTATATACAATCTACACCAACCCGATAAGCAATGGATTATTTACAATCAGCCGGAGCAGGCTTAGCCGGTGCCTCTGCACTGACCCTGCTCCACGAAACAGTTAGGAAGTTTAATCCGGATGCCCCGCGTATGGATCTGCTGGGGATGCGTACCATAGACAAGTACCTGCGCAAAGCAGATATACAGCCTCCCCAGGGGAAGCCACTGCATACAGCTGCCTTGGTGGGCGATATTCTTTCAAATACCTTGTATTATAGCCTGGCAGGCGCTGGAAAAAAAGATACCCTATGGCTGCGCGCCGCAGGATTAGGACTGGCAGCCGGTATCGGAGCTATTGTATTGCCCGGACCTATGGGCATAGGCGATGCCCCCAGTTCCCGCACTCCTCAAACCAAAGCCATGACCATTGCCTGGTATCTGGTAGGAGGGCTGGCTACAGCAGCGGTGCTGCATTGGTTCAACAAGGAAAATAAGCCCGGTTCTTATTAACCGAACCTCTCTCTTTGAGGCCGCGCCCGCGGTGGTTCGGACTGGTTCTGAGCCCGGAAGCGAAGCGTTGGTTCACCTTAGACGGTAAGTGACTGCGGGCCAGGCGGCTGGAGCCGCAGCATTTAACCGGGTCATAAGCGCGGCGAGGTGTGCATTTTTTTCGCCTTTGCCGGTGTTATCACCGGCGAATCAGGTACTTGCGGATGAGACACTTCTGGAGAGGTTGCTGGTGAGAAACACCATATTTATAAGTTGTGCGTCATGCTTTGACAACAAAAATACCCCGCATCGTAGCGAGAAGTTGATTTTATCACCGATTAAAACAAGAATGATGGAAAGCCTAAAAGACAGCCCTAAAGTGTACATACCGCCGCCGCTACTTTATGTAGCCACATTTCTGCTAGCAGTTCTTATTCAAAAGCTCCTGCCACTCGGCATAGATTTCTTCCGCAGTACAACATCAAAGATTATTGGCTCGGTGATAATCCTTGTCGGTTTATTTTTCATTTTTCCAGCATTGCGACAGTTCTTCAAGACAAAAAACACACTTGTTACCATTAAACCTGCAAACTCGTTAGAAACGACAGGTATCTTTACGGTAAGCCGCAATCCAATGTACATTAGCTTGATGCTTTTTTACATTGGACTCTCCTTTATAATTGGCAACTGGTGGAATTTTATCCTACTACCTTTTCTGTATATTCTGATTCAAGAATACGTGATTAAGCGTGAAGAGAGATATCTTGACCGCAGATTTGGACAACAGTATCTTGATTACAAATCAAAGGTTCGAAGGTGGCTTTAAAGAGATGTTTTGTAACTGAAGTAGCACGAACGCACAACAGTGTATTTATAAAATTTTTCGCCTTTGCCGGTGTTATCACCGGCGAATTGGAATGATTCACTCGCGTAAAAGCTGCTGTTGAGAAACACCAGCAACGGCGGAATAATTAAGATGTTTCGACTACTACTCATAATTTTATTTTTTATTTGTTCAACGAGCTCTAACGGACAAGGGATATTGAATGGTGTCTACCTTAATGATAGAGATACTTTGACTTTTCGTAAAGACTCGGTTTCTTTCTCCATTATGAGTAATGGTGGGCTTATTTACCCTATGGAAGGATATGGTGTTTATAGACTTACAGATAACTTGCTAATTGTTCGAACGGATAAAAATACGAATAAACCTTCTCAACAAAGGTTACCGCGAGAGTTAGGAGACAGAGACTATTTAGAAAATCGGACATTAGTATTCAAAATTAATAATATGACAGAAAATCAACTAGAATTGGTATTAATTGGAATTAGCGAGAATGCAAATTTCAAAACACCAAAAACTATCAGAGATTTTGAGCGAGATCATAAGAAGTTTATCTATCAAAAGCGCCTCTTAAAAAAGAAATAACTAATGCTAATATTTTCGCCTTTGCCGGTGTTATCACCGGCAAATTAGATACTAACGATTGAGCCATCTATTGAGAAGCTGCTGGTGTTTCTCACCAGCTACGGTCGGAAAGACATTAAGTATAATTTTTGACTAAAAACCAGTACATATAAACACCAATTTAATGCGTTTAAATACACAAAGTTTCCAGATTAAAGGCCACCTTTATGCAATCGTTTTAGTCTTTACGTGCTTCTTTACAAAGCAGGCGAGCGCACAAGCTTCTCAGCAGGTACGACCACGCATTGTAGTCACTGCTGACCCGGAACTTGACGATAACAACTCTCTTATTCGTTTTTTACTCTACAGTAGCGATCTGAACATAGAAGGTCTCATTTATGCCAGTAGCCAATTTCACTGGAAAGGGGATGGCAAGGGAACCAGATGGTTTGTTCCGGGAAGGGAATATACACGTTTTGGACTAAACTTATGTCCGTGTGAATCGTGGCGCTGGGCTAAGGATGAGCGGTTCATTCATGACGCAGTCGACGCCTATGCGAAAGTCTATCCAAACCTGAAAGTGCATAACTCAAACTACCCGGCTCCGGATGATCTGAAATCTAAAATTCGGTATGGGAATATTGAATTCGACGGAGATTTTTCAAAAGACACTCCCGGTTCAAACCTGATTAAATCGTTAATAATGGACGAAAAGCCAGGACCACTGTTTATTACCGCCTGGGGAGGACAGAGTACAATCGCCCGGGCACTCAAATCCATTCAGGAGCAATACGAGTATACAGTAGAATGGGATGCCATCAAAAAGAAGATCTCTCGTAAAATCGTGCTGCTCCCATCTGGTGATCAGGATGATACGTATGCACTCTATATAAAGCCAAACTGGCCGGATATTGAATATCGCCAATTCAGAGGCGGTCCCAACTATGGGTACGGGGCGCAGTTGAGGGCTAAGCAAGAGAACTCTATGTATTTGACCCCATCCTGGATGAAGGAGAATGTGTCAGAGCGCGGACCACTTGGGGCATTGTACCGGGTGTGGGGTGATGGTAAACAAATGGTAAAAGGCGACATGCTGGATTATTTTGGCCTGTCAGGCTATACAAATGAGCAGTTAAAGAAGATGGGTTATGCAGTGTGGATGCCGGTGCAGGAGAAAGGGTCCTGGCTGGGAGAAGGTGATAACCATACATTTATGAACATGCTGGGAAATGGATTACGGGCCTACGAAACAGGTTCTTATGGCGGCTGGGGTGGACGCATGGAAAGCGATAGGGAGGCTGTGACTAATTTTCTTATTCCTGCTGATTCAACAGCCCGAGATACAAGTGCCAACGCAATGGCAACGGCACTAGGCACATTGAATAGCCAGTTAAACAAAAGTGCAAATGAATTGGCTTTTCCTAACTTTTTTCCGCAGGCGCAACTGGATTTCGCGGCCCGACTTAAATGGTCGGTAACACCTAAGTACGCTGGTGCAAATCATGAACCTACTGTAAAAATTGAAGGGCCGCTACATGTACTGGCGGCTGCCGGAGAAAAAATAAGACTCAATGGAGCCGTTTTAGACCCAGATGGAAATGCTGTTTCCATCAAATGGTGGCAGTTCCAGGTAGGGAGCTATCCCAACAAAGTAGTTATTTCAAATCCCACTTCAGTGCAGACGGAGGTGCTAATTCCCAAAGATGCCCTGGGCGGCCAAACCATTCATCTAATTCTTGAGGCAACAGACGATGGGACGCCATCGCTCACCAGGTACCAGCGGGTAATTATCACCGTAAAAAAATAATTGGTTTTGACCTTTTTGGGTTTTCAAACAAGGTCATAGAAAACTGCTGCTGACACGCAGATAGGAGCTATGGTAGCTGACAGGACGCAGCCTCAACCTTAGTTTACTATTTGTAGGCAATTTCAGTGAGACGGAGAGCAATTGAGCAGTAGATAAAACTTTTACATTAGTTCAGCATTCGGTTTCAGTTGTTGGCAGAAGAAACATAGAAAATCGCCACAACACCAAGCCGTTGTAAAATTTGCTGGTGAAGAATACCAGCCACAGAGGAAAAGGGCGTAAACAAAAGGTTCATATATTAGGGTAAATAGTAACAAAATTATAAAGCATAAAAGCACTTTATGAAACAATTGTTAAGTATCTGCCTTTTGATGTTTCTCGCTTTGTATGTGCAAGCACAGAAGAAACCTGCTCCTATTATTGACATACATGCTCATGCGAACCAGGCAAATTTTGCTGGGCAAGTGCCCATGACGATATGCATTCACAATGATGAATTTCCTACTTCATCAACAGGAGTGCATTGGGGTGATACATTGATTGCAGCCGCAAAAAAATGTAAGCATGCTATTGTGTCTGAGCTTACAGATGATGAAGTAATGAATAAAACACTTTCAATTTATAAAAAAAGAAACATTATAGGGGTTACAAATGGAAGGTTGCTCCAAAAATGGATTGATGCAGCTCCCGATCGTATTATTCCAAGTCTTACTTACCGGGCAAACGGCACTGATCCTTCAGCAGATTCGGTGAGAAAGCTTTTTATACAAGGTAAGTATAGGGTTTTTGGAGAAATTGAAGCTCAATATAGGGGAATCAGTGCAGATGATTCCTCATTAGCAGCATATTGGGCTATGGCTGAAGAACTAAATATTCCTGTTGGCATCCATATTGGTCCGGGACCAATTGGCGCTCCTTATCTTGGATGGGAAAAATATAGAGCAAGACTTCACAGTCCTTTGCAATTAGAGGAAGTTCTGATAAAGCACCCAAAGCTGAAGGTTTATATTATGCATGCTGCCTGGCCAATGATCGATGATTTGATCACAGTACTATGGACACATCCTCAAGTATATGTTGACATCAGCGGAATCATTACTGATTTAAATGAAAAGGCTTTTTATTCTTACCTGCAAAAAATCATTGAACCCGGATTTGGTAATAGAGTTATGTTTGGCTCTGACTCAATGATCTGGCCTCAATTAATTGAAGAAGCATTGAAGACTATAGAAAATGCCTCATTCCTTTCAAAGAAGCAGAAACGGGACATTCTTTACAATAATGCAGCAAGATTTTTAGATTTGAGCAAGGAAGAAATAAAAAGACATCACAATTAGATTATGTTTTGGAAACTAATTTGGCATTCTATTTAGGAATATGGTTGCAAAAGCGATTTGTATCATGGCCTCAGAAGATTCTACGGTTTTCTCATAATCCTTAGCCAGTCGGCGTCTGAAATTGAGCCATCCAAAT